>JAUBOG010000055.1:4853-16533 GCA_036700105.1 Microcoleus occultus BM001215583 | reverse complement strand
CGCCGCCCATCACGCTGTCGTCGCCGTCGCCGCCCATCACGCTGTCGTCGCCGTCGTCGCCACTGCAAACGTCGCTACCGGCACCGCCCATCACGCTGTCGTCGCCGACACCGCCGCTAACGCTGTCGTCGCCGTCGTCCCCTTCGCATTTGTCGCTGCCGGCACCGCCCATCACGCTGTCGTCGCCGACACCGCCGCTAACGCTATCGTCGCCGTCGTCGCCCTCGCATTTGTCGCTGCCGGCACCGCCGATCACGGTATCGTTATCTTTGCCACCGTTAACGCTGTCGTTGCCGTTGCCGCCGCTAACGTTGTCGTTGCCTTTGTCGCCCCTGACGGCATCGTTGCCTTCGCCGCCCTCGCACGTGTCGTCGCCTTTGCCGCCGTAGAGGGTATCGCTGCCGATGCCACCGCCAACGTCATCATCTCCCTCGTTACCGTGCACCCAGTCATCGCCGTCATCGCCTTTGCAGGTATCTTTACCGGCATCGCCAAACAGGCTGTCGTTGTCTTTACCGCCTTCTATCTTGTCGTCGCCTTGGCCGCCTTTGCAGGTGTCGTTGCCGCGATCGCCCTTTATTTCATCGTCGTCATCGCCGCCCTCGCAATCGTCGTCATCTTTACCTCCGTAGATTTGATCTTTGCCGCCGTTTCCTTTGATTTTGTCTTTACCTTTTTTGCCGAATATCGATTCGTCAGCGGTGGTGGCAACCATTAAGTCATCGTCATCGCTGCCTTCGAGCGTCCGGCGATTGATGCCGTCATCATCATCATCGTCATCATCGTCATCATCGCCACCGTCACCGTCATCGCCATCGCCACCGTCATCGTCATCGTCATTTTGGCGGCCCGCGCCTTCTTCGGGTACGGCGTTAAATTCAGCAATTTTGCTTTGATCCTCAGCGGTTGTTGGAGATGCGCCGTTAGACTGATTCGCAACTTTCTCATTACTGCCGGTACTGTTTTCGGCGATCGCTTCATCAATTAACTTGACCAACCCGCTGTCGGAATTTATGGCGGTGGCGCTGCGGAACTCTTCAAGCCGATCGAGATTGCTGGCTGAAAGTCCTAGTTCTGGTTCGCCGTCTTCGAGGGCGACCGGGACAGCACTTGTTACATTGACATTAGAATTCGGCATATTTAGTCCGGTAGAGGAACTTGTTTTTGTCAGGTCAGGAATTTCAGTTAGAGAGCGATCGGGAAAAAGTGTTCCCGATACATTTCCTAACAGCATTTCTTCTTCCATCTTTGATATTTTCCCAAAACTGGTGAGTTTCTTAGAATCAGTTTATCAGCAAGTAGGAGGCAGCATAAGAAAATATAACTTCCTACTTTCGCCTGCGCTTGAGGAGCTGATGTCCCCACCTTTCTGTTATAGATGCTATTTAAACTGCAAGGGTTATTTCGATTGGTTGCGAGTTTCATATTCTGCGATTGCCCATCAAAAATAACTGAGCCGCTGCATGCACCGTAAGTGCTGTGCCCAAGTGCAACTCTCTTTTGATTTCTACGTAATTTCTACAGTAAGCTGCGCTCAAACGCGCCGTTTTGTAGATTCTCTACGTAATTTCTACAGTAATTCGCATAATTTAAACTCGCAACTCACAACTCCGACACAACTACCCAAAACCTTTATCCCCAAAATTTTATCCTTGCTTTTATTGCGAGCGAGTCTGGGTGCATTAAAGTTTTGTAACACTCCCAGATCGGACAAATCCTTCCCTGACTTAGGATTTGAATTCTTTTTGTAAGTGACTGGGCGCTCCTAATTTTAGTTCCCGATGATTAATTAAAAATTTAGATAGTTCCCCCTGGCAAATATTTGTTTTAATTTTTAGTCTCACAATTTTTTCTCGATTCCAGGGAGCCGATCGAACTGAAAAACATTTTTTTTACTCAATACGAACCATTATCCAATAATCTATCTATCTCAAGATAGATTATAAAATTTAAAAGAATAAAAATAAGCGCAGGAGCGGTTTTTGCTGAAAGTTGCAAGCTCGATCGGCATTTTGAGCGGGAATTACCTCGATCGGCTTCCTGACAAGCCCCCGGATTCATTCCTCCGAAAATTTAGGAAGAGGTCGCTTTCTCCAATTTTCCAATTCTTGAATCTAAAATTTTGAATCTAAAATCTCAAATCCATTGACCTGCGGCTCCCGCTGAGAAACTCGGTTTCTTTCTGGGTGTCTGGTTTCCCCGGACAATATTTGAAAGGAAAACCGGCTCGCTCGGGCTGAGTCCTGTAGATGATAAAGATGCTTGTTGCGGTCGAGGAAGAAAATACTTTTATGGCAGTTGTATAGTGGAGAATGATTGGCTGATGTTTTTTTTGCTGCTTAACTTCAAGTAGATTCACACAGTTATAGGACAAAGAATAAGTCTGAGGCAAGGGGCAATCCAAACCAGGATGTCAGTAATTAAGAACGTCCCCAACTTCCGGCGCGGTTGCTATTAATTAAAAATAATTTTAATCGCCAGCAAGCAGTAAATTAGCAACCATAGATCGATGGTTGACAATCGATTGCCGATCGCGAATGACGGCAAACAGATCCGGGCCCGGCGGCTTGCGGATGAGGACGGAGGGCTGACCAATTCATTAATTGACACAAAATCTAAATTCAAGATGGAGGGGGTAGTGGTAGAGGATAAGCGGTGAGGACAGATAGCCGGATCGAGCGCCCCAAAAATTTTACTCGAGTTTGTCTGCCGTATTGCCCTGAAACCGGCCAGCCCGAGCCGAAGTAATTTTAATAAGAACTAGAGATCCGCTTGGTAAAGTGCCTCCAATTTAACTTTACTCAGCAATGAGAAACTCGAGTTCGCGATGGATGTAAAGGGGTCTGCGGTAGAGGTGCAAAATGTTAAAAATATCAAAATTGGAGAAAATTCGGCTTTCACTGAGCCATAGGGCAATCAAAACTAATAAACTGTTATTAAAGTACAACTTTTATAGCCTCAAAGTGTTTGAAGCAATATATTTGATCCCAGCGCTCGCCCGATCGGGGGAAGCGCATTCAGAAACTTTGATTGAAAGAGTAACAATCAGTTTGCCGGCCGGTATTGCTAGCCACAAAAACGCAGGCAAATTCAGAATTGAGGCGGGAGGGCGCTAAATCGGTGAACCAGGAATTTAAACTATCTGTCACCCCTGTTGGGGACGATGAATATCTAGTGCGAACAGAAAGGGTTGCACCCGGTGTACCCTTAGCAGAACAACAAGTCCGCTGGCCGATCGACGAATGGCTGGCACTGTCAGCTCAACTGATGAACGATCCCTTGCTGGGCGTGTTCAAGCAAAAAGCAGTACAGACAACTGCTTCTGTCGGCCGCGGACTCTCGCGATCGGAAAAAAACTCAGCGCCTTCTTTAGTTACCCTCGGGCAACAGTTATACAGCGGGCTGTTTCAAGGAAACTTGCGCGATAGCTGGACTTGCGCTCAAGGCATCGCCCAGCACCGCCGAGAAGTGCTGCAATTGCGGATCGGACTCAAAGGCAGGCACTTGCCGCGGCTGCCGTGGGAAGTTCTGCACGCGGGCGATCGCCCTTTGGCAACCGGCACCGATGTCGTGTTTTCCCGCTACCAACCAGGTACGAGTTTGTTCAAACAAACCCGGATACTGCCCAGTGGCGGGCCTCTAAAAATTTTAATGGCGATCGCGTCTCCGGGCGATCGAGACAGCTTGCAGCTCCAGCGAGAAGTGCTCCACCTGCAACAAGAACTGCAAAACCGCACCGCGAACCCCCTTAAAAACAGCCCGCACTCTCCCGAAATTCAACTGACTATTCTCGAACAGCCCGATCGGGAACAGCTTACCCAAGCCCTAGAACAAGGACACTACCAAGTCCTGCACTACGCAGGCCACAGCAACTTAGGTTCCAGAGGCGGCGAACTCTACCTAGTCAGCAGGCGCACCGGCTTAACCGAAACCTTGAGCGGCGACGACTTAGCCGGACTGCTCGTCAACAACGGCATTCAGATGGCCGTGTTCAACTCGTGCCGCGGCGCCTACGGCCACCCCTGCGACATCGCCGACGACAGCCCGGAACGCAACTTAACCGAAGCTCTAGTCAAGCGGGGCATTCCGGCAGTGCTGGCTATGGCAGAAAGCATCCCCGACGATGTAGCCCTAACTCTGACGCGGCTGTTTTACCGCAATCTGAATCAAGGCTATCCAGTCGATCTCAGCCTGAGTCGGGCGAGGGCGGGACTAATTTCTACCTACGGTTCTCACCAGTTGTACTGGGCTTTGCCGATTCTCTACCAGCACCCGGACTTTGACGGCTATCTGACGGGCGCCCCGGCCGGGGGCGCGGCTTCCGGTTCTGCGGTGCAAATCATCGGATCGGGAACGCAGCCGCCGATCGCAGGTACAGAATGGAAGGCGCCCTCAAAGTCCTCGGCGATCGCCCAATACCCGCCAATACCAGCCAATCGGTCGGATGAGTCAGACAGTTCTGACACCGAAGTCTGGGAATATTTTCCCGATCGGCTAAAAGAGCGCAGGGATTGGGTTCACCAGAACGATCGAGCGTCGGCTGCTAATACACCGAACTCTGTTCCCAATCCTGAGTGTTTGAGCTCTTCAGCTCGCGCCCCTGCACCGCCGGGGAAACCTTCAAAAACAATGGGATTGAGACAATATCTCGCCCTGACGATTTGTTTGGTGCCCGTTGCTTTGAGTGCTGGCTTTTTTGGGTGGCGGCAGTTGCAGCACCGAGGTACGAAACCGGAAGAGTTACTGCCGGCGGTACGGACTCCCCTATCGCAAAATTACCTAAAACAGCGACACTAAAAGCTATCGGCGACACCGTGCAGTGCTGAGTTCGAGCTCGCTTGTCCGGGATCGAAACAGGCTTTAGTTTTCGCTGGCTGCATCGCGGATGGCGGAGGCTGGAAAACTGGCGGCTGGCTCAAGGGGCCGATCGCGATCGGCCGTTGATGTTTGAACCCCGGCGATCGGGACGTTCTCGATCGCTGAAGATATTGTTGTGACTGCATTTCCTGCTTGCTGATGCTGCGTATCAATAGACTTCTGAGATAATTCTCGCGGAACAGGCCCTCGTTGCCTGTTCTTGAGTGTCTTTTTGCCAGATGTCTAATAGTAATAGTATGCCGATCGATATCGGCAATCGCCGAAGCGGCTGTGAGTTTGACGCCGCCCCTGCTGCTTCCCCGTAAATTTTGAGAATCTGGCAGCTTGCAGGCCCGAAAGTGGAAACCCAGTAGATTTCCAGGGAAGCTCCCTGTCGGAAACGGCTGCTAATTTGTAGCGGATCGAACCTTTAAGCTGTTGCCGATTTAACTGAGTCTTTGGCAATTCCCCTGCGGAAATAACCTTAAATTCTGCGGTAAAACGGCGGTCGGAGTCAGATTTATGCCGATCGCCCCCTCGGATTCTACTGAGAAAGCGGCCAAGCGCCAAGAGTCGCTGGTTCAATCTGGCGCGATCGAAACTATTCCCCCGATCGCGGCTGCGCGATATTTCTGCTGCCGCACCCATTGAGCCTGGCTTAAGCTAAAACCCGTTCAACTCGCTGGCGTGAAATTTCTGGCAATTTTTACCGGATTGTTTTCCTCGCACTGCTTTCTGTGCAAGTTATAGCAGGAGGAAGAAGCAACAAGGAAGAAGCAAAAAGGAAGAAGCAACAAGGAAGAAAGAAGAAGGCCCAACGGCTGCGTTTATCCGCTCGCGCTCTCCTTGGGCGAGCCGGTAAAATCAGGAATCAGGAAGAAGCAATCGACTGCATGAGCTCGGGAAATGAAGAAAGTCCTAACTCTGATGGGCGGTTGCTATATACCGAACACGTTAATCGAAGATTGCTCCTCGGTATTTGGCGTTTTGAGGGGATTGGGCGACCGAAAAACAGGGTTGGCAACAGGCTGGGGGCGACATCGAAAACCAGTGCTGCCCCGACAGTGTTGAGGTAAAAGTTAACCCCGCATCAGTAATTGCTGGTGGCAGATTTGCAGTGGCGCTCTAGGTATTTCCATTCATGGCTGTCTTGCTTTTTATATCAGAAGGAACAAGCAAGAAGCAAGAAAGCCGGCTTCGGGAAGCTGAACTGGTAAAACACAAGAAAATGCAGCCGCAGCAAGATTTAGGGCGTTCCAGAATGGCTCGGTCGCCTTTGAAGGTTGCTATACCTTGACCGCAGACAGGATCGGGAATTGGTGAATTCCGGGAACAGACTTTACTTTAAAAAAGTAAAGCATTTAATCTGCAATAATTCCCCGCGCGATCGCCCGAAGCGAGCGATCGAAGCATGATTGCCCGATCGCCGCAAATAGATCGTCCTTCGAGCATCCTTACTTGCACCCCCGGTTTTGAGACCGCAGAAATTAATCCAGAATCTTATATTCAGAATTCTTAGTATTGACAGTGAAACAAAGTTCATCTAATGTGTTGTAATTGAAATAAGTAAATTCCAATAAGCGAGGTACGGTCAATGGCAGAAACAGCTACAGCACCCTTAACAGGAAAAGGTCTGCTTCAAAAAATCAAAGGCAGCGATTTGCCGCGCAGAGAACTTGCAAAGCTTTGCGGCTACTTCACAGTCAGCAAGAGTGGAGAAACGCGGATTAATCTGGCTGAGTTTTACGATGCAGTGTTAGCTGCTAAGGGCATTGAGCTAGAAAAGTCCAAAGCAGACGGACGCGGGCGAGAAGCGAGTTATCGAGCTAGCGTTCACAAGAATGGATCGATCGTGATCGGCGCAAATTATACCCAAGAAATGGGATTAAAGCCGGGAGACGAGTTTGAAATTAAACTCGGATACAAGCACATTCGCTTGATTCAGATCGATGTGGACAGACCGGATGTGGAAGTGGAAGAAGAGGAGGATACAGAAGAATAGAGGCGATCGCAATGCAGTCAGCCGATAGCAAGGCGACTGGATTTGACATTCGCTACAATAATAGTATTTGCGCGCCACCCTTCAATTTAACTGATGAGCTGTCTTGACTATTTCTATTTTCTCTTATCCCGCAAAGATTACAGCGCCTCTGAACTTCGCAAAAAGGGGCAAGAGAAAGGTTTTGGCAATGAGGAAATATTGGAGGCGATCGCGCAAATTCAAGACCGGGGCTATCAGTCTGACACTCGCTTGGTGGCAAACTCGATCGCAAGCGCAGCAGGCAAATACGGCAAGTCTGCCGTCAAGCGCAAGTGTTTGCAAAAAGGAATTTCCAGCGATTTGTTCGAGCAAGTCTGGGAAGAAGAAATTGCCGAAAATCTGGACTCGGAAGCAGAAAAACTGACTCAGTTAAAAGCCAAAGTCATGCGGAAATACAAGATCGATGCTTGGGATAAAGTAGACCCAAAAACCAAGGGCAAAGTCTTGAATTACCTGCAATATAGGGGCTTTAACGGCTTTGAAATGTGGCGGCAGTGGCAAACCCAAGAAGATGAAGACTAAATACAGCCTTTGTGCGAGTAACATCAGGCGGGCGCAGGAAGAAGCCGGCATACCTGACAGCGCTTGAGAACGGCTCTAGTACCGCATCGGAATTAGTATTGCATAGACTCAGGAAACGGCGCCGTGCCGTTTCCTGGGTTGCTTTTTTTCGACTGACAGCCAACAGTCAACAGCGGTACCCGCTGGCGCAGTCGAAGGTTAAACAGTCAACTATCATGTCGAAGAGTGCAACCAAAATGGATATCAATCCTCAGACTTGCTTCAACAAGATTCGTACATCTGCCGGTGTCTGGCTAAAAGCTGGAGATATTTCTCGTTGGTTTTCGCCAGCATCCATTTTTCTTTAAATATAGCGGCGGATTCTGCTTTCACCGGATCTGCTTCCAGTGGCAAAATATCTTTTCGAGCTGCGGTTTGCTCTGCAACCGACGGCAGATTCTGAGGATTTTGCTGGTATTTTCGCCCGCTTTTTCGGTTGGCGTAGCGGCGCGATCGAGTATACCCCATCTGCAAGAACTTGCGGGCCATGTCGGCTCCCACAAAATCATCGGCATCGAGATAATCTAAAAATAAGGAGTAAATTTTGCTGCTGGAATCCCTGGCAATTGCAGGAGTCTTGAATCTCCAAAAAGGCAGAATTTCTCCTTTATACGGCTCCACCAACAGCACTCCCTGTTCTCCTTTCCCCACGCGATAAAGTTCCGGGTGCTGTCGAAAGTCGATCTTCTTAAAATCCTGATGGTAGTCGAACTGCTTCATTGGGCGTTTCCGGGCCGATCTGGAACTATAGAAGCGCGCGGTTTACCTTCGTCTGGTTGGGTATAAACCCAGGCCCAAGCAATCAAGACGGCTTGAAAAGGCAGCCTGAACCAATACAGTAATTGGTTGTGGGGAATCCCTTCGATCGCAATGTTGTTGACGGCTTGATTGATATTAGCTGGAAACACGGCAATAAACAGGGCAATTAATCCCCACGCCGCCGCCCTGCTGACGGGAGGAACTAACAGCCCAATTCCGCCCAAAATCTCAAAAAAACCGCTGATATAAACCAATGCTTCTGGGTAAGGAAGCTGGGGCGGCACGATTCTGATAAAGGGTACGGGGACTGCAAAGTGCGCCGCGCCTACAATACAGATAGCTACTGCGAGGATAACTCGCCAAAGTTCTTTTTGTGTTTTCATGGGAAAGCGGTAATTAATAATTGTTAAGTTGCTGCAAAAACAGTTGCAAAAATCTGGGATGTGCGATCGACCTGACCGGAGACGGGACAAGCTCGCAAAAATTCAAGCATTCGGGGTTTTTCTGCGGTTGTCGGCGGCTGTCAGGAGCTTGTTTCGCAGTAAAACCGGGATTCTGGGTAAGTTCCAGATTAGTTTTGGCAGTCCCAAACTTGAGGAAGCGGCGGCTCGAATCGAAGGCTTGCCTAAAACAGATAGCGCGGGTTTTGATAGGAAGATTTTAAGGTATTGTTCCCTGCTGCTGCCTCTGTCTTCGGGTAGTAAAATTCGATTTTTGGTTTCGGCTCGGAATCTTGCGAAGTCAAAGCAGTGCGATTTGCTCGATCGACAATGGGTCTCCGCTTAAGATCAAATCATCGCATTAATTGATGAGTGCGATTGCGGTTAAATTTGACATTAACTTAAAACAAACAATACAACTGCAGGCTGGTGCTCCAAACCGTGACAATTATAAGTTATTTCCAATTCTGCAATTGTTTAATCTAAAATCTTTCATCTAAAATCGATCGACCTTGACTTGCGGGGGATTCCCTACCGCAACTAACTTCCGCGCGCGTTCGGGAGCGCGCCAACCCGATCGTACTTTAATTCGGTTTTTAATCTGAGTAATTTGTCAAGGACTTTTAGATTTATTTAATAATTGGCTGGGAGAATTATTTGTAGAGGCAATTCGGGAACGCTGTGTAATTCTAACTACCGTCTAAAATTTATGTTAATCTCAAGTTTCCCAAGATGTTAGACTTGATCGAATGATCGAATTTGCCAAAAAGCGGCTCGGCGTAGAAAGAAAGCAAATCCTCCTACTTGAATTAAAGATTGTCACTTCCAGGCAGGAACTTTTTAACCGCCCAAGGATTCAAAAAGACTGAGCCTCCAAGCGCTGTGTCATTTTTATTTATACGCAAGCAATCACCGACGACCATGAACACCTCACTCAACACCTCTAAATTTGGATTGAACCGGATGCTGCGGCAATCGCTGTTGCTTGGCATCATTTCCACAGCAGCTTTAGCTAGCGGATGGGCCCCCGGTTGGTACGGACAATCATCCGCAAGCCTGGTTTTCGGAGCCGCCGCCCAAGCTCAAGACATTAGCAACGAGGAAATTACTAGCTACGCTCGCTCTGTGTTGGCGATAGAACCCAGACGCGACAGAGCTTTTAACGAAATTAAAGGAATAGTTGGCGGCTCGGTTCCCAGAGTAGTGTGCAACGAAACTCAGGAAATTAACAGGCTGTCGGGAAATGTTCGCGGCATCGCGGTGAATTACTGCCAACAAGCTAAAAAAATTATCGAAACCAATGGTTTGACAGTTAGTCGCTTCAACCAGCTCACTTTGCTCCAGCAAGCGAATCCGGCAGTCAAACAGCGAATTCAAGCCGAGCTGCTGCGGCTGCAACAAGCTGGCCAATAAGATTGAGGGCTTGAGTCTTTCTTCCCCTCCCGTTTGATTGTTCGAGTTACTAGACGGTATGCAAAAAAAATTGAAAAAAGGGCGATCGTCTGCGGAAAAGTGCTTGACAAAACGACCTAAATGTGATGTTAAGCCAAGGACGGGAGCGGTTCAGAGAGATGACAATTTTGCAGCGGGCGGTAAGTAGCAATTAGAAATAAACAAAATATTCCTCAAAAACTCGATCGGAAGTGAATTGCTGTGGGGAATAGAATAAAAAAATGCTAACTTTCACAAAACATTTGCCTGCAAATCCCGATGCTGTTGTCAGTTTTAGTTTGCCGATGACAGCCGACGATCGCACTCGCAGCCGCCACCGATTCGAGACAGATGCAAAAGAAGTGGTAAACTTGCGTTTGCCCAGAGGTACGGTGCTGCGCGATCGAGATTTATTGGAGTCGGAAGACGGTAGCTGTTTGGTACTCGTGAGGGCAAAACCCGAACCGGTGCTGACAGCGCGGGCCTCGACTGGGCTGCTGCTGATGCGGGCGGCTTATCATTTAGGAAACCGCCACGTAGCTTTAGAAGTTGCTGATAATTATTTAAGGTTTTCTCCAGACTCTGTTTTGCAGGGAATGCTGGAAAAAATGGGTTTGGAAGTAACAGCAGAAATTGTGCCGTTTCAGCCGGATATGGGTGCTTACGGGCACAGTCACTGAAAAAGAAGGAAGAAGGAAGAGGGAAGAAGGAAGAAGGAAGAGGGAAAAGGGGAGTTTGGCAACTAGCAGTGTACGGGATTTAATGGATTTAAGGAATGGACGATCGCAGTAATTCTCTATTATGTTTGTTGCAGCTAGCTTTTGCACCTGTGGGAGCTTACAGTTATTCTGAGGGAATCGAGAGTCTGGTAGAAGCTGGTGCGATCGACAGCAAGATTAGTTTGAGGAATTGGTTAGAAAATTCGCTGGAATTCGGGGCGGTGCGAGTAGAAGCTGCGGTGGCGGTACGGGCTTTGAGGGCGGCGAAGATTGGGGATTTGACGGCTTTGAGTTACTGGAATGCTTGGGCGACTGCGGCTAAGGAAACTGAAGAGTTGCGGCTGCAAAGTTGGCAAATGGGGCGGACTTTGCTCAGGTTGCTGCTGGATTTGCGTGAAGCGAAGCTATCCCGCAGGGAATCGCCCACACCTTCTGCATTAACAACAATTGTACAAGAATTTGCGGCAGATGATGGCAATCAGTGCAATTTTGCGATCGGCTTTGGGATGGCGGCCGCCCACTGGCAGATTGAAGAAGAAGCGGCCGTGTTAGGATATTTGTACAGTTGGGCTGCAAATTTGGCGAGTGCGGGCGTGAAACTGATTCCCCTGGGCCAAACAGCCGGTCAACAATTGCTGCTAGACTTGCACTCACAAATAAGCTGCACGGCGCGAGAAGTTTTACAATTAGAAGATGATGATATTGCTAGTTGCAGTTGGGGATTAGCCTTGGCTAGCATGGCGCACGAAACTCAGTATACTCGATTGTTTCGCAGTTGAAAATCCCTCAATCCCAAATCCAAAATCAGACAATCTAAAATCTAAAATCTAAAATCTAAAATCGCTGAAACTCAGTATAATCGGTTGTTTCGC
>JAUBOG010000055.1:0-4753 GCA_036700105.1 Microcoleus occultus BM001215583 | reverse complement strand
TCCCAAATCCAAAATCAGACAATCTAAAATCTAAAATCTAAAATCTAAAATCGCTATGAGTGCTTTTCGTGTAGGAATTGCGGGCCCGGTTGGTTCGGGGAAAACTGCTTTACTCGATGCTTTGTGCAAGTCGCTGCGCCAGCAGTACCAGATTGCTGTGGTGACTAATGATATCTACACTCAGGAAGATGCACAGTTTTTGGTGCGGAGTCAAGCTTTGGAGGGCGATCGAATTTTGGGCGTAGAAACGGGAGGATGTCCCCACACAGCCATCCGCGAAGATGCTTCGATCAACTTAGTAGCGATAGAAGAGTTAGAACACAAATTCACTGATTTAGATTTAGTGTTTGTCGAAAGCGGCGGCGATAATTTGGCAGCAACTTTTAGCCCGGAGTTAGTAGATTTGACAATTTACGTAATCGATGTCGCTGCGGGGGATAAAATTCCGCGCAAAGGCGGGCCGGGAATTACTAAATCTGATTTGTTAGTGATTAATAAGATAGACCTCGCGCCTTTTGTGGGAGCCGATTTGGGCGTGATGGAACGGGATGCGAAAAAGATGCGCGGGGAAAAACCTTTTGTGTTTACTAATCTCAAAACGAAGGAAGGATTAGAATCGGTACTTGATTTTGTTAAGTTGAATGTCGCCTAGAACGATCGCATCTAGTATAATGGAAATAAGCCCTTTAATGATGACCAAGTAAGTTATGCTGAGTTGTTATGATGCAGCCAAATACTTTTTGGCTCAGACAAGTGAAGATGCTGGCGATCTGATATCTAATCTCAAGCTTCAGAAATTGGTTTACTATGCTCAAGGCTTTCATTTAGCTTTGTACGATGAACCGCTATTTCCTGAAACGATAGAAGCATGGACTCACGGGCCCGTTGTTCCTGATTTGTACCGTTACTATAAAAAGTATGGTGCGGGTGCAATTCCATTTCCTGAAGATATAGACTTTTCGATTTACGACGAAGAAACTAAGAGCCTGCTTGATGAAGTTTATTCTGTGTTTGGACAGTTTGCTGCATGGAAGCTAGGCAAAATGACACAGGAAGAAGCTCCTTGGAAATTGGCAGCTCAAAATAGCGGTAAAATCACTCATCAATCCCTGAAGGAATACTTCAAGACTCAACTCAATTGTGAAGAAGCATCTTAAGGCAAATCAACGCCAAGAAAAAGGGAAAAGGATCTCACTTAGAGAAACTGTTGATTTACCGCCAGAGCAGCAGTCTCCTCTATTTTCTTTGCGGTACATGAATAAAGATTATTCTCTTTCTCAATGTACAAAAGATGAAAAGGCTGCTTTTGCAGACACGCTCTACAAATTAAATCAGCTTACCTGGAGTGAGATTAATGCTTGTCCCCGTCACGGATTGGGCTACGAGAAGATAGCCCGAAGTTCCATTAGATCCCCTATTCCCAGCCATCTTAAGGATGATGTAAATTTTATTGGTTTTCGGTTTTGCGGGATGGCTCCGATGGTTGGTTATCGGGATGGTGCTGTGTTTTATGTTATTTGGTTGGATAGGGATTTTACGCTTTACCCTCATTAAAAAGAACTCGTTAAATTAGCAGCGCTCTCAAGTTTTCGCTATCTCCTCAACAATTCCCTAACCAAATTGGCCAAACGTTCCGCACTATCTGTCACCGCTAATTTAGAAGCAGCTTGAGACATTTTTGCCAAATATTCGGAATCTCTTAACAAATACAGCACTTTGCTTTGCAACACCTCTGCTGTTAGTTCGCTTTGACGGAATACCACGGCGGCTTCTGATGCGGCAAATACTTCGGCATTAAATCTTTGGTGGTCGTCTGCGGCGTGAGGATAAGGAATTAAAATAGAAGGTACTCCCGTTACTGCTAATTCTGTCATTGCACTCGCGCCCGATCGACTAATTGCTAAATTTGCCCGCTGCAACAAGCTCGCCACATTGTCGTAAAATGGCATTGACAAATATTGCTCGTGTTTCAAACTCTCAGCATCCGGGTCATTATTTCCGGTGAGGTGAATTACCCAAGCGCCGGCATCAAACCAAGCCGGAGCGCACTCGCGCACTAATTGATTGACTGCGACAGCACCTTGAGAGCCGCCCATGACTAAAATTACAGGTACGCTGTCAGGAATTGATAACTTTAGAGGTTGGGGAGTCAGGAATTGCGATCGCACCGGCGTACCCGCAACCACGGTTTTCGCGCGGGGTAAATGCTGGGCTGCTGCTGCAAATCCGATCGCCACAGCAGTGCACAAAGGACTAAACCAGCGCGTCACCTTGCCGGGAATTGCGTTAGATTCGTGGAGAATCACCGGCAAACCCAAAGAGCGAGCCGCCAGAATTGCCGGTGCTGCGATGTAACCGCCGGTGGTAAACACTCCCTGAAAATTTCCCGCTTTGAGCAACTTCCGCACTTGCAGGATCGAGCTGGCGAGTCCGCCCAAAATTCGCACTGTACCGAGTCCGAATCGCTGCTGAAGGCCTTCGACGGCGATCGTGTGGAGGGGATAAAGGGATGAAACTAACTGCGTTTCCATGCGGTCTGGAACTCCCAGCCATTCGATCTGACAGTCGTCTAACTGTCCGGCGGTGGCGATCGCGGGGAATAAATGTCCTCCCGTGCCGCTAGCTGCAACCAACAACCGGACGGGGGCTTTTGTCAAGGTATTTGTCTCTTTTACAAGTTCCACAGGTCGATCGATTTTAGATTAGAGGTTTTAGATTATTATGCTTATTGTTCCGGCAGTTTCAGCCAATTTTCAATCAGCCATCTAAAATTAGATTGTGCCGTGTCCCTCCTTCCGCTGTCAGTTTTCGTTGCAGGCGAACAGTTGTCCGCGCCGCGACTCCTGACAGATAACCAAATTATCATCTAATGCGTAATTTTTTGAATTTAGTGCCAAGTGTATCTCAGTATTTTTGCAGCCGTCGGGACGAAAAAGCCGATCCTCTTCGAGGGCTGCGCCAACGGGCGATCGTTTTTGGCTTTAACTGCGGGCAGCCGATCGCTCAAATGTTGTTATGTTTAACAGTGGTAAGTGCTGGCGTGCTGCATCCGAATCCTGTCAGGGCGATCGCGGCGACTCCCCAAACAATCGCCCAAACAAGAGAAAATGCGCCCGCCCCACTCGCAAAACTGCTAACCGAAATTGACGCAGCAGCCAACCGGCGCGATGTCAAAGCAGTCATGGCATTTTACAGCCAGAATTTCACTCATTCTGACGGCTTCAACAGCCAAAGCATGGAAAAAGCGCTGACGCAACTCTGGGAGCGATATCCGACTTTGAATTACCGCACCGAGATCCAATCTTGGAAAACCGAAGGTAGCGCGATTGTCGCAGAAACCGTAACTGCAATTACCGGCACTCATAAAAAAGACGGGAGGGAATTAAATCTGAAAGCTACTATTCGTTCTCAGCAGCGCATTGAGGGTGAAAAAATAGTTAAGCAAGAGATTTTAGCAGAACAAACTCAGCTTACTTCCGGCACAAATCCTCCCACAGTTCAAGTGAATTTGCCACAGGAAGTTAAGGTGGGTCAAGAGTATTATTTTGATGCCATTGTTCGAGAGCCGATCGGGAATGACATTTTAATCGGAACTATTGTGGAAGAACCCGTGACGGAAAAAACATTTTTCAATTCTGCAGAAGTCGAGCTGGAGTTGCTAAATTCCGGGGGAATTTTCAAAGTAGGTAAAGCTCCCGCTACGCCGGAAAATCGCTGGATTTCAGCAGTGTTGATGCGACAAGGCGGAATTGCAACGGTTAGCGTGCGATTGCGGGTTGTCAAATAATAGATGTTATCGGAATTGGGAATTGGGAATTGGTAACAAAAGCCAACTGACAACGGTCAACTGACAACAGTCAACTGACAACTGACAAAAAATGATTTCTATCCAAAATCAAATTGTTTTCATTACGGGTGCGAGTAGCGGTATCGGAGCAGCCTGTGCCAAGATATTCGCCAAAGATGGAGCAAAACTAATTTTAGCAGCCCGCCGCCTCGAAAAGCTCGATCGACTGGCAAGCGAACTTGTAGAAACAAAATCGATCGCGTCGGCGAACGAGATTTATTTGCTAGAATTGGACGTGCGCGATCGCCCGCAAGTCGAATCAGCGATTGCTGCGCTTCCCGATGCGTGGAAAAACATCGATATTTTGATTAACAATGCCGGATTGAGCCGCGGTTTAGACAAACTGCACGAAGGCAACTTTCAAGATTGGGAAGAAATGATTGATACCAATGTTAAAGGCTTGCTTTACATGACTCGCTATATAGTGCCGGGAATGGTAAGCCGAGGCGGCGGCCACGTAGTGAATATCGGCTCGATCGCAGGGCGTGGAGCGTATCCAAAGGGTAATGTTTATTGTGCATCCAAAGCAGCGGTGAGAGCGATTTCTGAAGGGTTGAAACAAGACCTTTTGGGAACACCTGTGCGGGTGACGGAAATAGAACCGGGTTTGGTAGAAACAGAATTTAGCAATGTCCGGTTTCACGGCGATGCAGAAAAGGCAAAAAATGTCTATCAAGGATTGACGCCTTTGACTGCTGACGATGTAGCAGATGTAGTGTATTTCTGTGCGACGCGATCGCCCCACGTCAATATTAGCGAAATTTTGCTGGTGCCGACAGACCAAGCTAGTGCAACTCTGGTTCACCGAAAAGAGTTTTGAGTTTTTAGGGGTAATTATCCGGATTGCGCGGGAATTCTCAGGAAGCTTAATTGGTAGATGCACCCTGATTAATTAACTCCCGACCA
>JAUBOG010000553.1:0-4322 GCA_036700105.1 Microcoleus occultus BM001215583 | reverse complement strand
CTTTTTTAGCTTGCAGGATTTGGGTGGAACCTACTAATAAGCTGTAGCGGTTGGAAAGGCTTAAAAAGCCGATCGCCGGGAATACAGTCAGCCAATCGGAAATAGTTTGCAAAACTGGGGAGTGCGGCAATCCTAAGTGTTCGGCGGCGTGGCCGCTGTGCCCGAAAGCACAGCTCCAAAAAATCAATGCGGTGACTGTGGCGAAGGTATCGAAGCCGAATTGGCGGCTGCGCCACAAACCTAAAGTAATCAGCGAGGCGATCGCAAAGTAACAGAAAGAAACGATAGAATTTGCTGCACCAACCAGCAGCGGTTGGGAGATGTCAGGCAATGTCAGCGTGAAAGTCGTTGCGAAAAAGTAATAGAGAAAGTTCATAGCAAAATAGATAATTGGCAAATTAAAGGCGAGCGATTTGAGATTTTAGATTTTAGATTGACTCCATATTCTTCCTTTATCAATTGTCAACTGCCTAAAAAACTCACTGCTTTCAAAGTTAACTGTCAACTGTCAACTGTTTAATTACCAGCGTTCGGAATGGGCGATCGCCTCTACATCGACAATCATTAGCAAGCGTCCTTCGGAATTGTACAAACCTTTTAAAAAGGGTGCTAAGTCGGGACTGACATCTACCGCCGAGACAGTGCGATCGGGATTTAGGGATAAAACTCCTTCGACGCGGGAGACGGCCAATCCCATCCGCATTCTAGACAATCTCACGTCTCGCGGATCGGGCGCTTCCACCACTAAGATGCGGCTGCTTGGGTGGTGCGTGTCAACCGACTCAATCCCTGTAAACCGTCCGAAGTCTGCTGCTGCTAAGATTTCGCCCCGCAAGTTGGTTAATCCCAGCAAAAATGGCTGGGTGTTGGGAACCGGGGAAATCGGTTGTTCGCTGAGGGACAGCACTTCCCGCACAGCTTCCAATTCTATGCCGAACATACTGCCTCCTTGACCGAACAGGAGAAATTGCTTTGTTGGGCTTGTTCCAGTTGCAGCGGCTGTAGCAGTTGTTTTCATTGCTTATTTTTAATTTATACTGTAGCTTACAAACTAGGATTTTGCTTTGCCGGGAAGCCGATCGCCGCAGACAGTTTTTCAGAATCGGCTTTTGTCCGCCGAATCGCTGCTTAAATCAATCGGAGGTTGAGCGGCCCGGCCAGTCGCTATCAATATGGATAAAACTTTTAAGGGATTTTGAAACCCAGTTTATTTAAGCAAAACAGGGTTTCTCGGTATGATTTTCTCGGTGAAAGCTATTGTATTTATGCTGAAAGCAGCCGCTGCACGATGTTGACGAGTTGCTGAGGTTCAAAGGGTTTGCTGACGTAAGCGTCGGCGCCTAAATCGGTTCCCCAAGCTTTATCGATATCGGTGTTTTTATGAGTACAAAATACTACTGGCAAGTGTGCAGTTGCCCGATCGCCCCGCAATTCTCTGATCACTTCAAATCCGTTCATTCGCGGCATCACCACGTCTAAAACGACGAGATCCGGGGGCAGTTCTCGGATCAGGGCGATCGCTGCTTCGCCGTCGCCAGCCCGGATCACGTCAATTCCGGCATCTTGAAGAATGCGGCAGATGATTTCTAGTTCGCTGGGAACGTCGTCCACGACTAAAACTTTTGGCATGATTCCACACTTCCTTGCTATTTTTGACGGCGGACAATCTTGATTTAGAAGCTGGGGGGATGGCTGGGAACTTGCACCCCGTGCTGCGGCTATTTAACTGCACCCCCCAGCGGCAAATTAATCTACTTCCAAATACAATATAGCCGATCGCCTGGCGATCGGGAAGAAGCAAGAAGTCCGATCGAAGGCCGAAGACTGAAAACTGAAGAAGCAAGCAGCAAGCAGCAACAGAAAAAAATAGCTATCCGCGTCTTTGCGGCTGACTGGTAGTGAATAAAGCAGTACGGTTCAGCTAACAAATAAAATAGGCCGTAATTGTCTAAAAATAAACTGTCAAATTAGATGCGCGGCAGCTTAGACAGCACGGTATCGAACGATCGCAGCGATAATTTTATGAATGAGGCGAGTCAATTTTTAGGGATGTTAACAATGCCATTTAAATAATTTTATTTTCTGCGATTTGTAATTTGGGGTCAATTCACCTTACCGCGCGGCGGTGGAATTTTCCCCGGTAGAAGAGTTTTGGGCTAGCCCAAATTAAGCCAAGGGGGCGATCCTCTGCGAGGGCTCCGCCAACGGCATAATCCGAGATCGAAAGAAGGGCTCAACCGAAAGCTCTGCTGCAAGATGCAGTTAAATTCAGCAGTGAGAGAGCTAGTGCGATCGGGTATAATAAAGGGTTACAGAAAGAGAACACCGAGAACGCGAAAATATGGTTGCCATCCAGAGAAACCTCAACATTGCCGCCCTAGAAGCAGAATACAGTCAAAAAACACCGCGAGAAATTATCAAATTTGCCCTAGACAATTTTGACAACATCTCAATTTCTTTCAGCGGTGCTGAAGATGTAGTCCTGATCGATATGGCATCAAAAATTACCAAAGACTTCCGCGTTTTCACCCTAGACACCGGACGGTTGCACTCAGAAACCTATCAGTTTTTGGAGAAAGTCAGAGAACATTACGGTATCAAATTAGAAGTAATGTTTCCCGATGCAGCAGAAGTACAAGCCCTAGTAGATGAAAAGGGATTGTTTAGTTTTTATCAAGACGGTCACAAAGAATGCTGCGGCGTGCGGAAAGTCAAGCCGCTGCGCCGCAAGTTAAATACTCTCGATGCCTGGATTACCGGACAGCGAAAAGACCAAAGTCCCAGTACCCGCAACCATATTCCGGTGATTGAAGTTGACACTGCATTCTCAACGGACGATCGCGAATTAATTAAATTCAACCCTCTAGCAAACTGGTCTTCGGCAGAGGTTTGGGAATACATTCGCGCTTTGGACGTGCCTTACAACAAGTTGCACGAACGCGGTTTTGTCAGCATTGGCTGCGAACCTTGTACCAGACCGGTATTGCCGAACCAACACGAACGCGAAGGCCGCTGGTGGTGGGAAGAATCGACCTTAAAAGAGTGCGGTTTGCACGCGGGTAACGCACAAAAACAGTAAATCGATTAGTCGCAGGATGCGCCAGAATAAATGGGCATCACACAAATCGTAGGGTGCGCAATGCGCACCTTACCTAAGAATAAGTGCGCATCACACAAATAGTAGGGTGCGCAATGCGCACCTTGCAGACAGAATCAATGCGCACCGCACAAATATCAGCGTCAGAATTCGCAATTACCAGAAATAAAAATTAAGATGAGCTGGCAACCGAAATTTGATAGGATGATAAACATTCAGAAAAGTTTTTAAGCCAGGTACTTATGCTCGCCTCAACTAGCGAATTGCTGAACACGGCCCGGAGAAACGCTTATGCGATCGGCGCTTTTAACGTCTACAACCTCGAAGGAGTAAAAGCCGTCATCGACGCCGCCGAAGCGCTGCAAAGTCCTGCAATGCTGCAACTTCACCCCAGCGCCCTCAAATACGGAAAATCGCCTTTAGTCGCGATGTGCATGGAAGCGGCGCGCAAATCTTTAGTGCCGATCGCAGTACACTTAGATCACAGCACCTCAAAAAAAGACATCGATCTTGCCCTCGCCGCCGGCATCAAATCAATTATGGCAGACGGTTCTCCTCTGTCCTACGAACAAAATTTGATCTTTACTCGCGAAATGACTGAATTATCCCACGCTAACGGTGCGGTAGTTGAAGCCGAAATCGGCAGAATTAGCGGCACGGAAGACGGTTTGACCATCGAAGAAAAAGCCGCCAAAATGACCGATCCAGTCGAAGCAGTAGAGTTTATTAAAGAAACTAAAGTGGATTTTTTGGCGGTAACAATCGGCAACGTTCACGGTAAATATTTCAGCGAACCAAAACTCGATTTCCCGCGTTTGGCAAAAATTCGGGCTTCAGTTTCTGTGCCGTTAGTGCTGCACGGCGCTAGCGGTTTGCCGGCATCCACGATCGATCAATCTATTGCATTAGGCGTATCTAAATTTAACGTTAATACGGAAGTGCGCGATGCTTATATGGAGGTGCTAAAAACCAGCAGTTCTTTGTCAGATCCGGATTTGTTGGAAGTGATGGAAAAGGCGATCGATGCTATGCGATCGGTGATTTCTGGCAAACTGCAACTTTTCGGTTCTGCGGGTAAAGCTTATTTGCATCAATCGCCCTACGCGGATGAATTGACTGCAAATAGTGCGATCGGCAAACAAGCTAAAATCAATCAAGTTCTTGTCAAATCGTGAACTAACCTGACGGTCAACTGGGTACAGTTAGACCGCAGGCTTCTTTTTCC
>JAUBOG010000552.1:0-4323 GCA_036700105.1 Microcoleus occultus BM001215583 | reverse complement strand
GGACACGGCACTGCCGTGTCCCTACAATCGATCGTGGTAGGGACACGGCACTGCCGTGTCCTCTATATCATTCCGGTGCAGCCGGAATTGATATAATATGATGGATAGGATCTCATCAAAATTACTAAAGTATGAATTGCCAAAGGAGGTAAAAAGATGAGTTCATATGTGCTTAGTTTTCAGGACATTGACAAAACAAAACTCATGGTTGTTGGGGGAAAAGGCGCAAACCTGGGGGAACTTTCCAAGATTAAAGGAATCCGCGTACCAGATGGCTTTTGTGTTTCTACGGTCGCCTTTAAAAGAATCATTGGGGAAACGTCGTCGATTAACGAATTACTTGAACAATTATCGCTTCTCAAGGTAGAATACCGGGATAAAATCGGTGAACTTAGCGGTGAGATTCGCAGGGTCATCGAAGGGATAGCCATTCCTCAAGGCATTAGTGAAGAAATCGCCCACTTTCTCTCCAGATTTGGAGAAAAAAATGCCTATGCAGTACGATCGAGCGCCACAGCAGAGGATCTTCCGACGGCATCCTTTGCAGGTCAGCAGGATACATATTTGAACATTATCGGAAAAGAGGCAATCTATCAGCATATCAGCAAGTGTTGGGCATCGCTATTTACCGATCGGGCAGTAATTTACCGCCTGCAAAACGGCTTCGATCACCGTAAAGTTCATATGTCCGTGGTTGTTCAGAAGATGGTCTTCCCACAGGCGGCAGGAATTTTGTTTACTGCCGATCCCGTCACTTCTAATCGGAAAGTGTTATCCATTGATGCCAGCTTCGGACTTGGTGAAGCCTTGGTTTCTGGGTTGGTGAATCCTGATATCTATAAAGTGTGCAACGGCAAGGTTATCGATAAGAAGATATCCACCAAGAAACTGGCTATTTATGCCCTAAAAGATGGCGGTACGAAAGAACAGGAGATTGAGCCGGAGAGACAGAATAGGCAAGTGCTGACGGATGAGCAGATTTTACAGCTCGATCGCATCGGCAGAACGATCGAAGAACATTTCGGTTGTCCCCAGGACATCGAATGGTGTTTGGTTGACGATACGTTTTATATCGTTCAGAGTCGTCCAATCACTACTTTATACCCGATTCCTGAAGCGAGCGATCGAGAAAATCATGTGTATGTATCTGTCGGTCATCAGCAAATGATGACTGATCCTATGAAACCGTTGGGATTGTCTTTATGGCAGCTAACAGCCGCCCGACCCATGTATAAAGCTGGAGGTAGGTTGTTTGTTGATGTCGCACAGGATCTGGCTTCTCCTGCCGGAAGAGAGGTTCTAGTAAATGTTCTGGGAAAATCCGATCCGCTCATAAAAGACGCACTGACGACCATCTTAGAGCGAGGAGATTTTATCCAGTCGTTGCCAAGCGATGAGACAGAACCGAGTCCCGGTAATAGCAATAAAGGTATGTCGCCGGCGGCCTTTCAAGTGCAACTCGAAAACGATCCGACGATCGTTTCTGACTTGATTAAGGACAGCCAAGCATTGATTGAAACGTTAAAGCATGACATCCAGGCGAAGTCAGGCGTGGATCTGATAGACTTTATCCTGGAAGACAGACTGAAGCTAAGGCAAAGTTTATCTTATCCGAAAAGTTTTGGTGCGATTATGACTGGCATGAATGCTTCATCATGGGTCAATGAAAAAATGATGGAGTGGCTGGGTGAGAAAAATGCAGCGGACACGCTTTCTCAGTCTGCACCAAACAATATTACTTCGGAAATGGGGCTGGCGCTGTTGGATGTCGCAGATGTGATTCGTCCTTATCCGGAAGTCATTGATTATTTACAACAGGTAAAAGACGATAACTTTTTGGAGGAACTGGTTCACTTTAATGGTGGACAGGCAGCCCTAGATGCTATCAATAATTATCTCAACAAATACGGAATGCGATGTGTTGGAGAGATCGACATTACTAGAAACCGTTGGAGCGAGAAACCAATTACACTTGTCCCCCTCATTCTCAGTAATATCAGAAATTTTGAGCCTGATGCCGGCAAGCGCAAATTTGAGCAGGGGCAACAGGCGGCTTTGAACAAAGAACAAGAGTTATTAGATCGATTGCAGCAATTACCGGATGGCGAACAAAAAGCCCAAGAAACAAAACGGACGATCGAGCTAATCAGGAATTTCATCGGTTATCGTGAATATCCAAAATACGGCATGATTAATCGCTACTTCGTTTATAAGCAGGCTTTACTGAAAGAAGCCGAACAACTCGTACAAGCCAAGGTTATTCATGAAAAAGAAGATATATACTATCTCTCTTTTGAAGAACTTCGCGAAGTCGTACTCACAAATAAACTGGATTACCAGATCGTCAGCAAGCGAAAAGACGAGTACAAATTATATGAAAAACTGACTCCCCCGCGGATTATTACGTCTGATGGTGAAATCATTTCAGGTAAGTACAAACGAGAAAATCTTCCAGCGGGCGCTATTGTAGGTCTACCTGTTTCTTGCGGAGTGATAGAGGGACGATCGCGTGTCATCCTAAACATGGAAGATGCCGATCTTGAAGATGGAGATATATTAGTCACCGCGTTTACTGACCCTAGCTGGACACCATTGTTTGTATCCATCAAAGGTCTAGTTACTGAAGTTGGTGGACTGATGACCCACGGAGCAGTTATCGCACGCGAATATGGCTTACCAGCAGTTGTGGGAGTCGAAAATGCGACCAAACTGATAAAAGATGGGCAACGAATTCGCGTGCATGGAACAGAAGGGTATGTAGAAATCCTATAGCGGAGAGACTTCCATGGCTTGAATTAAACGATGCTCGATCGTGAAACGGTGGCCAACGCGCTCATCGGCAAGCACGGCTCCGGCCAAATCGCGCACGACTTGATGCACCTCGACCAAGATTTGCCCAGCATCCTCCGAGTGAAAGGTAACTGGCTCGACGTGTCCATCGATCTCGCTCCACTGCTCCGTCCAGTAAGCGCGGACTTCTTCCGGCCCGCGGACAAAACCGCCTTTGAACGCCCTCGGCCAAATCACGTCGGGAGTCATGAGGGCAAGGGCGGCATCAAGGTCACGCGCGTTGAAGGCTGCGTACGCTGCGCGTAGCAACTCGATTTCTGGTGCAGTGCGATCGGGCATAAGAGATAGGTGAAGGAGATGGGACAGTGCCTAACTATCATAGTGCCTAACTATTATTAGGCTGAATGTTTCTGTCTATCTTCCGAAATCGTTGTAAGGTGCGTAGCCATCTGTCAATAAAATCGCAAATCTGGTAGCGACGCACCCTACAAAATATCGTTAATGCACCCTGCAAACAAGGGCGATCGCCTCTGGATTTTCCAGCACCAAACCGTACTCCAAACCTTCAACAACAGCCTGACAGGAAGCATCCAAAATATTAGTAGAAACCCCCACAGTCGTCCAGCGGTCTTGACCGTTGCTAAACTCCACCAACACGCGAGTTTTAGCGCAAGTACCCGCACCGGAGTCGAGAATTCGCACCTTGTAATCTGTCAGGTAAAAATGCGCGATCGCCGGATAAAAATTCACCAAAGCTTTCCGCAAAGCCGCATCCAAAGCGGAAACAGGGCCGTTTCCTTCCGCGCATTCCAAAATATTTGTCCCGTTTACTGACAATTTCACCGTTGCTAAAGCCGTACAATCTTCGCCAACCTTATCGCAGTGGACTTGAAATCCCTTAATTTCAAACCAGGGCTGGCGCTGTTCCAAAGCCTCCCGCATTAACAATTCAAAAGACGCCTCAGCACCCTCAAATTGATATCCCTGACTTTCCAAATCTTTCAATTTTTGCAGAATTTGGCGGCAAGCAGGATTTTTGCGATCGAGCTCAATGCCAAAAGTGCGGGCCTTCGCCAAAACATTGCTCAAACCAGCTTGATCTGAAATCACAATTCGCCGGATATTGCCGATTTTTTCCGGTTCCAAGTGTTCGTAAGTTAACGGATTTTTTTCCACAGCAGATACGTGAATTCCGCCCTTGTGAGCAAAAGCCGAAAGGCCGACAAAAGGAGCGCGGTCATCGGGAGCCAGATTCACAATTTCGCTGATCGATCGGCTGACTTGAGTTAATCTAACCAATTGCTCGTCTTGAATGCAATCATAACCCAACTTGAGCTGAAAATTAGGAATCAAAGAACACAAATCGGCATTGCCGCAGCGTTCGCCGTAACCGTTAATAGTTCCCTGTACCATCGTCACCCCTTCCTGCACCGCAGCCAAAGCATTAGCAACTGCAACTCCCGAGTCGTTGTGAGTGTGAATTCCCAGTTGAATTTTAGACTTTCTCCCCCCCTTAATAAGGGGGGGTTGGGG
>JAUBOG010000551.1:0-4325 GCA_036700105.1 Microcoleus occultus BM001215583 | reverse complement strand
GCGAGTTCGGGGAGGGTTGGGGTGGGGTGCATTATATTTTTGCAAGAGTTCTATTTTAGATCAATTCCGGCTGCACCAGAATGACAAGCGAGGAAACGGCAGTGCCGTGTCCTCCGTTTGTATCATAAAGAGTGCTAGCGGAATTGATATTAGATTTTGAATGATTAAATCCCAAATCCCAAATCTAAAATTGTGTCAACTATTTTGCTGGCGATTGTATCTGTTGCCCTTAGTTTTTTTTAGGAATATAAATTTTCCGTTCAACTAAACTCGCTCAAATCTGCTCAATATACTCAACTATTAACAATTTAATTAGCATTAGGATTTGAGTCAGAACTAACAACGCATTTTCCCTGTTGATTGAGGTTGGGAGTGGGGTTAGATACTATCTTAGAAACGGCATCTTGTTCTTGAATCCATCCGATGTCGCCTGCTTGCAGCTTGGCTGTTTCTACTTCAACTGTGGAATCAACTGTGGGGGAAGGCGAGAGAGTTGCCACAGCAGGAGATGGATTTGATGCAGCAGGTTTTGAAACAGTAGAGAAATCTTTATTTGACTGCGGTTTGGGAGAGTTCGACCGCGCTATTTCTGGAATCGAACAAACTTTCAATTCCAGCCAATTGCCTTGAGGCGTCAACTGTTTGTTTGTCACCTGCAAAATGCTGCCTGCAGGAACTGTTCCTTTGACAGTCAACTCACCGATCGCACTTCGCAAATCCAAACGATCGCCCTCTTTTCCCAATTCCCCAGCCGCAGAACTTCCAATCTTTATAAACCAGCCTGCTTCTAAAGATTGGAACCCAGAAGGTACAGATTCAACTGTCTTCTCCGGCCTGCTTCCAGCATTAATTAAACCGCGTTTCCCGAAAACCGACTCCCCGGCAGTATCGATCGCCCGACCCACCGGAGGAATGAAAAAATAAGCAAATACACCTCCCAAACCCAGCAAAAAAACTATTTTCAGCAGCAGCGAAAATGGACTTTTGCCTTTGTCCGGCGGCTGTACCAACTGCGTTTTTAGTTGAGAGCTAGCATCGCCAAGGCTGGTGCTATCCGTCAAATCGGTTGGCATATCCTCGCTGTCGGCAATTAGTTCGACCGGCACATCGAGAGGCGCGATCGACAATTCTGTCAAAGTATTGCCATTTTCCTTCAAATGTGCTTGACAGTGAATTAAAGCAACAGTGACGTTATCGTGACCGTTTCTAGTATTAGCAATCTCGATCAGCCGATCGCGCGCCTTCGCCACATCAATAGTGCCGTCAAGAATCGGCAAAATTTCCGTTTCCCAGCATTCCTCAACCCGGTCTTTATCGCTCAAACCGTCCGAACACAGCAGCAAAACGCAATCCTCATCCACCGGAAAACGCTGCACAGTCGGGTGCAGAGTGTTGGAAGAAGTAATGCCCAAAGCTTGAATCAGAGCTCCGGCGGCCACTTGTTCCAAAGCATCCCGGTAAAGCGAGTAGCCCAAACGCACCTCGCGGCAGGCTACATCGTCGTCGAGAGTAACTTGATAGCAGCCGGTGCGGGTAATCCAGTAAGCCCGGCTGTCTCCGACGTGGGCGACGTAGAGCTCGTGAATGTGGGCTAAAGCCATAACTAGGGTAGTTCCCATCCGCTGGCGGCCTTGGCGGTGTTCGGTGTCGTTGCGGCCGGCGATTTTGTCGTTAGCAGCGCAAGCGGCCCGTTCCAGCTTGGAAGTCAGGCTTTTGGGGTCCCAATTTGCTTGATGCAGGGGCATTTGCTCCAATTTATCGCGCAGCACGGCAATCGCTTCTTCCGAAGCGACTTCGCCCCCGTCTTGTCCGCCGATACCGTCGCAGACGATCGCGCAAGCCGACGAGCCCGGGAGTCCGGCGAACACCGTACCGCTGGGGGGATAGCAAGCATCTTCGTTGTGAGCTCTGGCTCTGCCGACATCGGTGCCCGTGGCAATTTCCACGGTACGATCGTACGATCGCCCGCATTTTGCCAGAGCTTTATCCAACTGGCCCATCAGTTGTTCGCCGTGGCGCACTTGACCGGCCACCATTTGCTGGCAAAGCTGCCTCAAAAAATTGCCGATCGCCGGGTGAGCATTTTCGAGCCACTGCTGCCACAATTTACCCAACTGCGACAAACTAGGCGGTTTGCGATCGGGCTGCAATTCCAGAAACCGCACTAACTGCCCTTCCACGCGCAGCAGTTCCGGTGTCAGCAGCGTCGAAGCCACGCCCTGAGCGATAAACGGCTGCCACAACTGGGAAATTTGCCACAGCCAATTGAGCTGGCGCATCGCCGCTGCTCCCTTCCAGGAGTCTGCCAATTCCGGCATTAAAGATTCCGTCACCTTCAAAATAGGCCCGTTTTCCAGCAGCCAGATATCTCCCGATAGTTTGCTCGTCGCAGGCGATACCAGACCGTATACTTGAGGTACGTGCAACTGATAGGCAAACAATCTCAGATAAGGAGCGATCGCACTCGGAATCTCTTCGGGCAGTTCCGGCAAATGTTCGGGTTGAGTATCGACAAGAAGTCGATCGCGCTTGACCAAATAGCGACCTGCGATTAGATCGCCTGGCTTACAAGCTTTGATCCCTTCACCTACAGCCCACAAGTAGTGTTTTGGCACAGAGTTTTGCATAAGGGTTCCTGACGCCTTTGGGCAAGCGTGCTGATCTGAACTATTTTAGCGCTTGAACCTCGACGGGTTGATACGGGGCGGTGATTTCACGCCCCGCTTTCTCAGCAGGCGGGGATGCTTCAGACTTCGCAATCCTAATATCCTGATTTTTCAGGTTCCCAGGCTCACCGCTGGCACTTTTACGTGTTCGGCGATATTTCCTGACAATGTTTTAGGCGTGACTTTCCCCCTGTTTGGGGGTAGGTTTTCAAGTCTTGTACTGAAACGAATAGTGTACCATTTTGTTGACCTGCGGATAAATCTGGCGATCGGGTTTCAGGGTGCGGCGGCACGAAGCGACGCCGAAGTCAAAAGCTTGGAGAAAGGCGGTTTTCAGCATATTCCCGAGAGTGCCAGTTGCCCGATCGATCGCGGGTGTCAGCGGCATTGAGATTTTAGACTGATTGTAATGGTACGATCGAGATACGCAGAAATGTCCTGAACCCATAGGTATAAATAAACATCTATTCTCGGTGTTGCAGCTCGGGCGACCGGCACGGGATCGCGGGAGCGATCGACCGATGTGCAGCTAAAATCCAATTTAACCTTAGCCAAAGACGGATACAACCCCCCAGATTCACCTGTGGAGTCAATCCCAAATCTCAAATCTCAAACCGACAGACCGCGTGAATGCAAGTTGTTGAGTTATATAACCATGCCCCCACATCAGTCAACCGCCATTGGCGAAAATTTGCCCGATCCGAAGCTGCTACCAGCAGTCGAGGTAGACGAAATGCTCGCTAAAATTCAGCATTCTCACACTTACTACTACAAAATGATGAATCTTGAGGTTTGGGCGCTGGTAAAAACCTTAGATGGAGTGTTTCCCGGCGCTTGGGGTCAGTTTATGAGCAACCGCCAACTTGCAGTTAAAGAATTTTTGCAGCGCGATCGCGATCCGAATTGCGCGATCGATCTCGATGGCGCCGAGAAAGACGCAGAAACTGCGGGGCTGGAAGAAGAAGGTTGAAGGAAGTTCCGCAGCGGATGAGTGTAAAGCATTTAACACAAGAAGCAAGAGGGAAGAGAGAAAACTTGTTCCAACTCTCCCCTCAGAATGTCTGCCGAAATCAAGCAATTTATCCGTCTGACAGCTTACAAGTGAATTTTGGCGTCAACTTGAGGCAATCCCATGCTGTAGTTGACAGCGCGGCTGTTGAGGTTGTAGCTGATTTGGCCTTTTTGCAAGAGCGATCGAACCAAATGTTCCAATTCCGAACCGATGCGGCGGAGGTTGTACTCGGTCAAATCTTCGCCCTCGTAGGAGTCTACGAGTTGGTCGAATTTGGCATAAACCTGTTTGACAGACTCGTCGTTCCAGTTGAGTTCGTTATCTGGATCGATGTCCAGTGTCAAAAGATCGTTGCTGGGTACGAGTTCGTTATCTTCGAGGATGGCGGTGTATATGCGAATATGGCGGGTTGTGGACTTGAGCTGCATGACTTCTTATGTTTAAAGATTTTTTTGCTGAACTTATTGTAATGGCTGGGAGAGACGCGGGGAGCAGGGGAACAGGGGAATTGGTGTCAAATAAAGACTGAAACCATCTATCTTTCTCGTTTGTAGCCGAGTTTCGATCCCCCTAAATCCCCCTGATAGTCGGGGGACTTTTAATACTCTTGTCCCCCCCTTCTTAAGGGGGGCTAGGGGGGATCTCCG
>JAUBOG010000550.1:0-4338 GCA_036700105.1 Microcoleus occultus BM001215583 | reverse complement strand
CCGGGAGCAATATCGGCATTATCAAAGACCCGCTGACGAATCCGCAATTAGTAGCAGCAACTCGACCAATTCCAGATGGATTCGCTACAGACTTAGCGCTTTCAAGTGATAGCAAGTTTCTTTACGCTTCCTATCCGAATTTAAGCGGTGCTGGCGGCAAAGTTTATGTTTTTGATGTGGAGGAATTTGTCAAAACGCTGACCAACCCCAGTCAATTCCAAGTAGATAATAAAGGTCGGGGTGTTGGGCTGCCGTTATTTAACAGCGCTACGGCACGAAATGCTACGATTGCTGACTTTGCGGCGATTCCAATTGATAATATTAATCCAGCAGTTAGTGTTGCTGCTGATTTTCAGATTCTGACCGACGCGAACAATCAATATACTTACGGCGTGCCGCCGGGAAGTAAGAAAGCTCCCGTTTCTGTGACTAACCCTCGCGGTTTGGCGGCGACACCGCTGGATTGGCTGGATTTGAAAGGGCCGATAGGTACTAGCGAGACTTCAGAAAATCCCCTTACCCCAAAGTTCCAATGGACTTTTGACAATCTACCTACTCAGGACATTGAAGAGGTTAACCTATTTGTTAGCGTGTTTGACGAAGGTGAGGGACTGTTGCCGTGGGATAAAGTAGTTGATTTACCAGATCCTAACGGTAACAAATTTCTCTCCGACCAAGGATTGAGCAAACCGCAGCAGTTAGGTTTACTGACAAAACCTTGGAACACATCTTCTTACCACGGTCAAGAAAACGATTTCAATCCCAACCGCATTTTAACTGCGACTTGGCAGAAAGATAGCACCAATATCGGCAAGTGGACTTTCGATGGCGGTAAAACATTTACTCAGGGAACAAATACCAGCTTTACGCTTCCTCCCAGTCTCAAACTGACTGGGGGTCAGGAGTATAATTGGGCAGTTGAAGCTTGCAATAAAGAAGGAAAACGCAACGAGGAGTTTGGTAATTTCTGGACGCCGCTACCGCCAGCCCTCAACGGTGACAATACCTTCAGCAGCGTCACCGTGCTGACCCACGGCTTTAAACCTCCATTTTTTAATGAGCCGGGAATTCCTTCAGAGTTTTACCAAATGGGTAATAGCATTGCCCATGCAGGTATCGACGGCGGCGGTTTGATGATGAAGTACGACCTGCTTACTGGTTACTGGGTTCCTGTCAACAAATATGGTGCAGTTTCCCCAGACTTCCAAGCAGGTTTGAATCCCAACACCGACCCAAACTATCTCACTAAGCTGGGAAGTTATATAGCTCCATACCTTGCCAAAAAACAACCATTAGTCCTGCTGAATAACTGGTCAGAAAATAATGAATCGGCAGTTCCTGATTCAGGCTTCACAGAAGCAGCCGCAGATGCTTTCTTTACTTCCCTCGTGCAGTTGGATGGAGTGCTGAAAAATAAAACCAGCCCTACCAAACAAGGTGCAGTTTTCAATTCACCGCTGCACTTTGTTGGTTTCAGTCGGGGTACAGTTGTTAACAGCGAAATTATTCAGCGTTTGGGTACTTATTTTCCTGATGCTGGCGGCAAGCCCAACTCTGGTACTCGCGACCTTCAGATGACAACTTTAGACCCCCATGACTTCAACCAACCGTCGCTAAATGTGGTGACCAAAAATTTCGGTGATTTCCGCGAACCGAAAGTTCAGGTGTGGAAAAATGTTACTTTTGCTGACAATTACTATCAGACAGTACCGAATTTATTGAGCGGTACACTTACGCCGGCAGGTCGCGATATTCCGAATCTACCGTCTACCGAGAAGGGAACGGCCCCAGGACTTAAGTTTCCGCGAGAAGGTTGGAGGTCAGAAAATCCCGATCCTAATGGTAAGCTATTAGGAGAACCGGATTTGTCGGTTTTCTTGGGAACTAATAAAAATAACCCAGGTTACAATAACAGCCGTGCTGGGTTTACGACAGATCCTGTGATTAGACCGGGAGATGTACACGGACGTGTTGTGAGTTGGTACGGAGGAACATCCGACTTGTTTCCAACTAACTTTCCGTCCGATGAAAACTTAGAAGTTAATCCTGTATTTCGTCGGCGAGGTGATGGATATCGGGAACGGTTGTTCGATAAAGACTTTTCATTTGGTGGTACTGTTTTGACAGGCCCGGCTCGCGTTAGCCCTTGGTATACGCCGGAAAGCAAATTCCAACACGGTGTAGATGCTGCTCCTTGGGAAGGGATTGGTACGGGCTGGTTTTATTCGGCTATGGGTGGCGGTTACAGTTCGCGCCCTAAAACAAATGTAGAGCGTATCCCGCTAGATTTTGACAATACTTATGATGCCAGGATGCGAGGAGACGCGGCGGTTCCTACTTTGTTTAATGGGAATTTTGATGCTGTTTTCGATCCGAAGGGAGTGACTCGAACTCCTTTGTCTAAGGGTCTACCTGGGTGGTCGTTCCACAACGGTCAATCCGATCCAAATATTGATTTGGTTCAAAGTTTGGAAGACGTAAAACTTATCCAAGGGAACAGCGAACCAAACTATGCCTTTAAGTTAGAAAGCAGCGGGGTGAAGGAAATTGTTCACAATCGGTTTGTTGTACCCGATTGGGGTGCTCTTCGATTCGATCTGCACGCACCAAAGATTGCCAATAGCTCTAATGCCAAATCTAAAGGTACGCTTGATGTTACTATTCGACCATCAGATCCATCAATTCCAGCGTTTTCTCAAACAATAACTCTTCAAAAAGCTGAAAATCAAACGGACAGTAATAAAGCTCCGGCTAGTTACTTAATAGATCAATTCAAAGTAGATTACGGCATAAAGGGCTTTGAATCTTTCTCTGTTGATGTACCAGAAAAACTTCGCGGTCAGCCAGCAACTCTTGAATTCAAGCTCGAAGCATCTATTCCTGTCTATCTGGATAATGTCTTTTTCCAAAGCGAGTCGCTGAGGTTTGGCAATCCAACTACAGCAAGAACTGACCTAGTGACTAATAATACCTATCAAAAAAATTATTTGATAGAGAAGCCACAGTACACTGTTTCCTATAATGGCAAAAAAAATACACCTAACTGGGTTAGTTGGGTTCTGGATGGCTCATGGCCAGGAATTATTAAAAGTAAAGACAGACCTCGTGAGTTTGCGGTAGACCCCGATTTAAATAGTTCCTTTTACCGAGTTCCTAATAAAGACTATGAGTTCGATAGTCAAATTAACTATGAGAAGAAGGGCGAGTATGACTTATTTAAGCTTGAAAAGCCAGCTATCTTCTGGCCAGTACGGGGACACATGAGTGCTTCTAACGACCGAAATAGAAGCACAAAGGATATGTATGCTAGTTTCTTAACTACGAATATTGTTCCTCAAGATGCCAAGGGAAATGGAGGTGCTTGGAGCGGTTTGGAAGAGAAACTACAGGATCTGGCGCGTCTTAAAAATGAACAAGGACAGCCAACACCTTATAAGTTCTATATCTCTTCTGGTGTGTACGGTGCTGGTGGTGGAGAGTTAACAAAATATTCTACTCCTCCTACTGTGAAAGTTTTAAATGAAAGAGGAAGAGTTGTGGAAGCTCCACTTCAGGATAATCCCAATTCTTTTAAAAATTTCAAAACAGCGGATGGCACTCGAACGATAACAGTTCCTAGTGCTCTCTGGAAAGTTGTGCTGGGATTCAAGCCAAATTCAACATCTGACAAGCCAGATTATTACTTTGCTTTTTGGATGCCGAACAATTCCTATGAAATCCAGAAGAGCCTAGATTACACGACAAAAGATGCCAAGGGAAATATTATCGTCAAGAATAATACCTTGGGCTGGGAGGAGCGTTTAATTCCCATTGGCAAGCTAGAAGAAAGACTCAATGCAGATTTAGAAAAATCTGGTGACTCATTTAGATATGACTTTCTTTCTCAGATCAAAGACCCTAACAGCAAGGACAAAATGAAAAAAAATATATCCCTTCTTCCCTAAAAACTTGGCTCAACTAACTTCCTCTTTTGCTGAGGGTAGGTAATTAGTTGATCTAGCGCGTCTAAATCATTTGTATAGATATGTAGTGATGCCAAGAGTGCCGGTCTTGACAATCACGGGATAACTACGAAACAATTGCCCCTACAAAGATTATACAACTGATTTAGACGTACTTTGGTAGCGACGAATTAGTCTTCACTATTCCAAATAGCGCCATCTGGCATGATGGTATCTTTAAAGTAAACGTCTTTGAAAACAACCCTTCCCGGTTTGTGCTCGTTAACTTCACTTATTTTAAAGTCAGTGCCAAAGAAGTTAGCTCTCGTCAAGTCACACTTATAAAAACCCACCCCCTTTTGAAACTTAGCATCCCTAAAATCACTATCAATTAAGT
>JAUBOG010000549.1:0-4344 GCA_036700105.1 Microcoleus occultus BM001215583 | reverse complement strand
CTTAATAAGGGGGGACTAAGGGGGGTGAATTTGACTTTTGCAAGAGGTCTAATGACTAATGACTTCTCTAACGATTTCTCGACGCTTCTAGCTTAGACAACCGCTCTTGAATTTTGATAACATCTTGCTTAGTTTCGATCGCCAAAGTTGCTAAATTGTCAAACAGCGGGTCTCCCGACAGCATTCTAGCATTTGTGCGGCCCGAACCCGGACGGTTCGGAGACTGAGACCGGTTAACTCCAGAACCTTGAGACTGCAAACTGTAGATTTGTCCCCTGAGTTCTGAAATTTGAGTTTCTAATTGAGTAATGCGAAACTCTAATTGAGTGGTCGATTGGGCGGGCGTAAAAACTGGCTTCACAGCAATTGCTAGCGCGCAAGCAAGAAATACAAGACAGATTTTTAGGGCGCGATGGCGAATATTTTTCGGCATAGCTCTAATAATTTAAATTATACAATTTCTACGGTAACAAATCCCAGCTATTTTTGACCTCTATCAGAAGTATGTCTATTGGCCAAACAGGCCCGCGCAGGCCAAACAGTTCATTGTATGATTTGCGCGATCGTAGTTAGTAAGGTGCGCACTGCGCACCCTAGTAACTCGTAAACCCGCCCAGCCCGTATACCAGTGACATCACAGTTAGTAAGGTGCGCACTGCGCACCCTACTAACTCGTAAACCCGCCCAGCCCGTACACGAAGGATGCGGGATGATATGCAATCAAGCATCTTCGCCCCAAACTTTTAGCTGTAAATAAACTAATATCAAAGCTAAAGCCATCAGGAAAGTTGCCGCAGCGGCTGCATAGCCAAAATCAAATTGCGAAAAAGCTTGCTCGTAAATATAATAAACTAGCAGATTAGTAGAGTTCAAAGGGCCGCCGCCGGTGATGACGTAAACTTGCTCGAAACTCCGCAGGGTAAAAATAGCAGTAGTGACGGTAGCAAATACTAAAGTCGGCCGCAAACCGGGTAAAGTGATGTATAAAAATTGCTGCCAAGCATTAGCTCCATCCAATTCTGCGGCTTCGTAACGATTTACCGGAATTGCTTGCAATCCTGCTAAAAATACTACCATATTAAAGCCTAATTGTTTCCAAACACTGAGCAGAATTATGACTGGCATTGCCCAAATTGTGCTGCTGAGCCAGGGAATTGGATTTATGCCGATCGCCCTCAATATCCCATTCACCGGGCCATCTGTTTGAAACAACCACCGCCAACCCAAGCCAACAGCAACTAAAGAGGTAATCGAAGGGATAAAATAAGCGGTGCGGAGAGCTCCCCGCCAAGCAAACGAGCGATTTAGCAAAACGGCCAAACCCAAGGGAATTACCAAGCTGGGAATGACTGTGGCAGTAGTAAAATAGATCGTGTTTTGGAGAACTTGCCAAAAATCCGGGTTTGTGAGGAGACGCCAGTAGTTGTTCAAGCCGATCGAACGCACTCCCGACTGGGTAAAGCTGCCGCTGGTAAAGCTGAGGTAAAATAAATAGGCGATCGGCCAAATCAAAAAAGTACCCAGAAACAGCAAAGCCGGGGCCAGGAAAGTCCAAGCTGCGATCGACTCATTGTCCAACCAGTTAAAACGCCCAGATTTCATCGGAACCATTGGCTTGTAAATTTTAGCTTTTAGTTTTAAATGGTATCACAATATAGGTCAATTTCACAATGAATCTTCTCGATATATTAGCCAATTTGCCGACTATAGAAACTGAGAGACTGCTGCTGAGAAAAATAACTTTAAACGATGCCAGCGATATGTTTGAGTACGGTTTAGATCCCGAAGTGTCAAAATACACAACGTGGTCAGCTCATACCTCGATCGAAGATACTAAGTATTTTATCAAATCGCTGCTAAAAATGTACAAAAAACGAGAACTTGTGGATTGGGGAATAGTTCACAAAGCCGATCGCAAATTTATCGGTACTTGCGGATATGTGGGATGGAGCATGACACACAGCCGCGCTGAAATGGGATACGCGATTTCTCGAAAATATTGGAATCAAGGATATATGAGCGAGGCTGTCAATGCAATGATGGAGTTCGGCTTTCGGGAAATGCTGTTGAATAGAATTGAGGCTAAATGTAAAGTCAGCAATATTGGTTCGGCGCGCGTCATGGAAAAAGTGGGTATGCAATTGGAAGGAATATTGCGGCAGCAGATATTTGTCAAAGGCGAATACTGGGATCTCAAAATTTATTCGATTCTCAGGGAGGATTTTTTTGCCGATCGACCATATTAACATCCGTTATATCAATTCCGGCTGTGCCGGAACAACAAGCGAGGAGACGGCTTGGCCTTAGTCCCTACGATCGATCTGGCGTAGGGAGACGGCAGTGCCGTGTCCTGATTTCGGTCGGGCAATATTAATTCCGATGTTACCGGAATTGATATTACAGGTGGTACAATTTTGAGAGCCAACTAAAAATTTTATGATAACAGCAAATACCAACTCTATAGATTGTTTGATTGTTCCCTCGATTCCTGCCGCCAAAGCCGAAAAAAATGCTTCTCTTAGTAAGCCCTTAAAATTAGGGATTTTAGCATCGGGAAGCGGCAGCAACTTCGAGGTAATTGCCCGAGCCATCCAAAACCAAGAGCTCAACGCTAATATCCCAGTATTAATTTACAACAACCCGGAAGCCAAAGCCGCAGCGCGAGCCGAAAAATACGGAATTCCCTCGATTCTGCTCAATCACCGCGACTGCAAAAGCCGCGAAGAATTAGATGCAAAAATTGTCAAAATTTTCCAAGAATATGATGTAGAATGGGTAGTGATGGCGGGTTGGATGCGGATTGTTACTAAAGTTTTGCTCGATGCTTTTGCCGATCGCGTTATTAACATTCACCCCAGCTTGCTGCCGAGTTTCCCAGGCATTCGCGCCGTCGAACAAGCACTCGCCGCCAAGGTTAAAATCACCGGATGTACGGTGCATATCGCCCGTTTGGAAGTAGACAGCGGGCCGATTTTAATGCAGGCTGCGGTGCCGGTATTGCCTGACGATACCGCAGAAACACTGCACGCCAGAATTCAAGTGCAAGAACACAAAATCATGCTAGGCGCGATCGCCCTTATTGCCGAATCCAATCAAAAACATTGTGACTAAAAACCTCACCAGTGCCGCATCTTCCCCAGAATTGCCCGTCAGCGACTCACCCGAAACTGGCCCGCCGCTGACTGATTCTAATCGCCTGAAATTAATTCTCAAAGAAAGACTCAAAAAGAACATCGGCATCAAGGGAGAATTCTATCTGCCTTGCTTGCCATCAATGCTAGACGACTATCTAAAATTACTCTCAGACTTCTTAAAAAATCTGGGGCAAAACCTCGACGCTGCCCAAATCGAAAACCTGCGAACATTAATCGCCAACGCCTTAGCAGAAGGATTCAAAAATTCCCCCCACGCTAATCTAATCGTCTCGTACTTTCCCGCCAATTCCCAAACAGGTTTAGCCGGCGGGATTACTATCAATACCAAGATTCAAATCGAATCGATGGCCCAGAAATATCACAGTTGGCCGGATATTCGCCCCGAACCTTTATTCGGCAGCCATCCCGATGCTAAAGTCATGGCAATTGTGGCCGAATTAGGGGAAGTGGGTAAAACAGCTATTTTAGATGTCGGTGCGGGCCCAGGGCGCAATAGTTTGCCTTTAGCAAGGTTAGGTCATTCCGTGGATGCGATCGAACTAACGCCCATATTTGCCGAAAAACTATCATCCGCAGCAACCGCCGAAAACTTGCCAGTAAATGTCACCCAAGGCGACGTTTTAGACCCATTATTGAGGATGAAAACTTATCGGTACAAACTAGCCATTGCTACCGAAGTTCTGTCTCATTTCCGCTATCCCGAACAAGTGCGCCTGTTCCTCGGCAAAATGTCCGATGCCGTGTTAAGCGGCGGGTTTATCTTATTCAGCACTTTCTTAGCTGTAGATGGGTACGAACCCGACGAGATGGCAAAACAAATGTCTGAATTGTGCTGGTCTTATCTGATTACCAGACAAGAATTGCAAGCAGCAATAGAGGGTTTGCCGTTAGAAATTATTTCGGATGAATCGGTGATTGAATACGAACAAAAACACTTGCCTGATTCTGCGTGGCCCCCGACACCTTGGTTTCTCAGTTGGGCGACGGGGCGCGATTTATTTCCCGTGCAAGAAACACCGCCGTTGGAGTTGCGGTGGATACTGGTTAAACGCTTGTAAAGTTTATTAGACATCGCAAGAATTGCCAGTAGTAGGGTGCGTCATGTCAATTCCGGTTGCATCGGAATTAACATTACCCGAAATCAGGACACGGCAGTGCCGTTTCCCTACGATTAATTACGGTAGGGAAA
>JAUBOG010000548.1:0-4366 GCA_036700105.1 Microcoleus occultus BM001215583 | reverse complement strand
AGGAAAAACTGATGACTTACGAACAAGTGCAAAGCTTAAAGCCAGAAGCCTTCAATAGATTCTGTGGCGTTGGGTCTACAACTTTTGCAGAAATGGTGTCAGTTCTAGAACAACAGAAACGCAAGAATATGTACTTTTTGAACAAAGAATTAATGTTATTTATTAATTTAATAATAGCCTTGTTTAGAGATTTTTTTCATCTGTCTTGAGGGGGAGTGTCATCGGTCGATCGCTAAATTTCACATTCATTGGGCTTGACAAATCTAAGTTTATGGGTTATTGAATGGTTCCCCCCGATCGAGCAGTCTGCCAGCGCTTTAGTATATTTTTGATTAAAATTTCTTTAATTACAAAATAGTTTGAAAGGGCAAAGAAAGATCGTGAAAAATTAAAGCTATTCGCACAATATCTTACTTAAGATATATTGATATTACATTCACGTTTAAAATCACCCAACTCAAGATAGATTCTGCGCCGTGTTTTTCCCTACACATAATTTTCATGAAAATCTCAAGCTCATACTCAGGTTAGGCCCTTGACTATTTTTTAGTTTGTATCCTGAGAAAGATGAAGTTCAGATGATTTAACAAGTAAGATGACACAAAATTGCGATCGATCGAGCGAAACAATAGAATTACTGGGCAAACAAAAGTTGGAACTAAGCGATCGCGATCGAGAAGAGATTATCGATCTCATCCGTCCCACGGCCTTAATCATTCACGAAACCATTAGAATTGAGGGTGAAAGTGAATTGTGCCGTTCGGTTTCAGCCCTAGCTTGGTCTGGACTAGCGGCAGGACTTTCGATGGGATTTTCCCTCGTGACTCAAGGCTTGCTAAAAGCAAATTTACCCCAGCAATCTTGGAGTTCGATCGTTGTCAGCCTTGGATACAGTATCGGCTTTGTCATCGTGGTGATGGGACGCCAGCAGTTGTTCACCGAAAATACCCTGACTGTGATTCTGCCTTTGTTAAGCGATCGCAGGCCCAAAGTTTTGATGCGAGTGCTGCGATTGTGGGGAATTGTATTAGCAAGTAATTTGGTAGGTGCATTCATATTTGCCTCAATAGTTGCACAGACTGAAGTCTTCGGGCCGGAATTTAAAACAGCGTTTGGCGAAATTGCTTTAAGAGTTATTGATGGAGGATTCTGGCAAACTTTATTGCGGGCCATCTTTGCTGGTTGGTTAATTGCTTTAATGGTCTGGCTTCTACCCGCCGCTGAGTCTTCCCAACTGTGGGTAATTGTTATCGTCACTTCCCTCGTCGGGCTGGGTGAATTTCCTCATATTATTGCCGGATCGGTGGAAGTTTTCTATGCAGTGGCCATTAAAGCTGTTTCTTGGCCGGAATATTTTGGCAAATTCATGATACCTACCTTAATTGGTAATATTTTAGGTGGAGTTACCTTAGTCGCTGCTTTAAACCACGCCCAAGTTGCTCGCGATGACATCTAGAAGTTAACCTCAAATAAACCAGAGAAAGGGCATTTAAAATCCCAATTTCTCTAAAAATTTGGGGATGCGTTCTCTGAAGATAGAAGTAAACTTATGATGAATGCAAACTGGCGCGGCTATCGAGTCGCCGCTTGGGTAGGACAGGCGTTATTAACCATAGCAGTAATAGCTGCTATCAGTCAGGGAAATTGGCAAAATGCTTTGGGGTTGGCCGTATTCTTAGCAGCATCCCTGGCATTTGTGGTGATGGACGATCGCTTGCCAACACTGTTTGATTTCCTGTTTGTGATTGCTGCCTTACTCAACGCTGGAGGCTGGGTTTGGGGACTGTTTTACCAACGGGGACCTTACGATGAAATTGTTCATGCTTTCACGACTTTTGCCGTGACTTTAGCATTGAGTTTTTTAGCATACAGTTCTATGCTGACTATTTTTCGCCAGCACAAACTGCTGTACTTGCTAACAATAACCAGTTTTGGGATTGCGATCGGTGCTTTGTGGGAAATTGCCGAATGGACTGCTGGTATTGTGCTCTCAACCGAAGTGATTGAGAGCCTGAATGATACGATTATCGATTTGATTATGGATAGTTTGGGAGCTGCAATAGCTGCCCTAACTAGCTTGTGGACGTTGCAAGAATGGACGAATCCCAGTACAGCAGTTAGGAATAAAGCATCCAGTCAATAGTTCGATCGAGTTGCCTCCAGCACGCTTGGGCGATCGAACTTAACTGAAAGCCATACCATAAGTTTTCCCTCAACCATCTTCCATCAGGTGGATATCTTTTTATGGCATCAGACAGAGGGCAAGGTTTGGCTGGTTAGATTCAATAGAGATAGAAGCCAGATTTTGAAATGTTGAACTGAAATGTTGAACTGAGGTTTTGAACAGAGACAAGCGAGCTTTTGCCTAAGTCGATTTTTAATACTTCAAATTCCCATTGCTGCCAGAGGTCGATTGTTTGCAGAACCCAGGATTTGAGAAAAATCGCATCAACCACAATGGGACTAGCTCTGTTAAGCTCAAAAATTTTAAGCTCAAGCATTTATTCACCGAAAATTGCCCCCGAGTCCAAATTCTCTCTACAAGCAGTTCAACCAATAGTATTTGCATCGGATACCGACAGTTTGGCCCTCTAAAGTTGTTAGATTTCATCAGGAGGCATTGATGTATAAACCCAATCGCTGGAAAAAACAGCCGGGGATATCACAAATTATCTCTGGGACTCTATTAATCGGTCTGCCGATCGTTCCTATTGTTGCCTCAGCAACTCCCGATCGCGCACTCAACCCCTGTCCCCGCATTTTCTATGAAGAACCTCACAACAGTAATGTTGCGGTTCCTCAAGGATGTCCGCCCAACGCAGCAAATCAAAGATTTAACCAACAAGAATTGCGCCCGAATATCGTTTCTCCGGCGACGCAAACGACGGTTATACAACCACCTTTGCCAGAAAATAGACAGACTCCCTTTGCCACTGTCACGCCAACAGCAGGTCAGGTCAGCGTGAAATTAAAAAACAACACAAATGCCCGGGTTTCCTATCAGGCGATCGGGCATACCGAACCCCGAACCCTAGCAGTTGGAGAAGAAATCGTGCTGCAAAATCTACCAACGCCTGTCACTGTCACGGCAGTACGTGAAGATCGAGGACTGCTCGAAATCATAGCCGTGTCTGGTTCGGAAACAGAAATGCTGGCAGTCTCCTTGGATGAAACCACGAACTTTAATGACAACCAAGGGGTTTTGAGAATTCAACAAAATGGTCAAGTCTTTTTAAATTAGGCAGTAGAACAAAGCAAATTGACAGGAAAATTCTGTAACTGCCCAAACAATTGACCGGAAAATTCAGGAGGTTTTGGAATGCTTAATAAACGTTGGAACAATTCTACTCAAAAGCTGTGGAATGCTAAGGGAGGAGCGATCGCACTCGCACTAGCAGCTACCCTGCTTCAGGCTTGCAATACCCCACAGCGGGAAGCAACGGCACCTGCACCTGCACCTGCACCACCCGGTTCGGTTGCCACGACAACCGAAAATGTGGTTGACAAAACAGCGCAACTAATCGGTCAAACTGTTACCGTCAGAAGCGAACCAGTCAGAAAATTGGGGCCATCAACCTTTACAATTAGCGATGACAAATTTTTTGGCAACGAATCGATTTTAGTTGTCAATTCCACCGGCAAGCCTTTTGTACTGCCGGCTGAATCAGGTCAAGAAATTCAAGTAACAGGAACAGTTCGCAGATTTGTCCTTGCAGATATTGAGCGCGAGTACAAATTAGGCTTAGAGCCAAACTTGTACGCCGAGTACGAAAGTAAACCTGCGATCGTCGCACAATCTATGGCCCTAGCCCCTAAACCCGGTGAACTCACCTCAGACCCCCAAAAATACTACGGCAAAACACTGGCGGTGAGTGGTGAAGTCGAAAGCATCAGAAGTCCAAACTCGTTCACCTTGGATGAAGAGAAATTAATTGGCGGACAAGACTTGTTAGTAGTATACGCAGTTCCAAAACCCAACGTGCGAGAAGGTGAAAAAGTTGCCGTAACCGGCGTGCTGCGTCCGTTTGTCGTCGCTGAACTCGAACGGGATTACGATTTGCAATGGGATTTGACCTTGAAGCAAAAACTAGAAGCGGAGTATAGCAACAAACCTGTGCTAGTTGCTACAGGGGTTTATCCCTCAGCCATTCCCGACTAACAATAGACCTCTCTAATAACTACTGCGGGGCAGGCATTCTGCCTGCCCTTAATTGAGCTTTCTGGAGAAGTCTCATAACTAAGCTAACCGCAAGGCGATCGCCCGGAAGACAAGCTAAGAGGGCGGGCACGGGGGCACCGCCCCTACAAAGGGGGGGAACAAGAAGGTGCTGCGAAGTCCCCCTTCTTAAGGGGGATTTAGGGGGAT
>JAUBOG010000547.1:0-4367 GCA_036700105.1 Microcoleus occultus BM001215583 | reverse complement strand
GGCAGTGCCGTGTCCCTACCCCCATTAATTGTAGGGACACGGCAGTGCCGTGTCCTCCGTTTATATCATTCGGATGCTAACAGATTTGATATCAGTCGTTAGCCTGCATTTTTGTTCCATTGCTACTCGCACGCGTTTGTTTGCGAGGAAATTAACTTTCCCTTACGTCCTATCGGCACACACATTGGCGTACCCAAAATTGGGTCAGGAACAATACGACACTCTAACTCAAAAACAGAGAGTATCATCTCCTCAGTCATTACCATTTTCGGTTCCCCAGCCGCAAAAATCTGACCATCTTTGACAGCAACTAGATAATCAGCATAACGGCACGCCTGATTCAAGTCATGCAATACCATCACAATTGTCCTTCCCTGACTTTGGTTCAACTCATACAACAAATCTAAAACTTCTATCTGGTGCGCCAAATCCAAAAAAGTAGTCGGCTCATCCAAAAGTAAAATATCTGTATCCTGTGCTAGTGCCATTGCAATCCAAGCTCGCTGTCGTTGTCCGCCAGACAAAGTATCTAATCCTCTATCTGCCAACTTCAGTAAATCTGTAATTAAGAGTGCTTGTTGCACAATTGTTTCATCTTTGGCTGACCACTGCTGCAACCAATTTTGATAAGGGTAACGTCCTTGTGCTACCAAATCTCTCACTGTTAACCCTTCCGGTGCAACTGGCCCTTGAGGCAAAATACCCAACTGCTGCGCTACTTCCTTGGTGGAAAGCTTAAAAATTGAGGTGCTATCAAGATATACAGTACCGCGCTCTGGTTTGAGAAGTCTGGCCAGACCTCTTAACAAAGTTGATTTACCACAACCATTAGCACCAACTAAAGCACTAATTTGTCCGGTAGGAATGGCCAAATTTAAGTCTCGGATAATTGGCACACCATCATAAGCTAAAGACAGACTCTTGGTTGATAGTCCTTTCATAAGTAATGCCATTTTAGATTTTTGATTTTAGAATTTTGATTTAGGAAAACCTAATTTTTGGGTTGATAAAATATGATTTTTATCAAGTTTCCAGTCCCCAATTCCTTATTTTTTGCGGTTCCGAATTAACAAAAAAAGAAAATAAGGAGCGCCGATAGCAGCAGTCACCACGCCACAAGGAATTTCGATAGGTGCAAACAGCGTTCTTCCTAGCAAGTCTGCGACTATAACGATCGCTCCCCCCAACAGTGCGGAGGTGGGAATTAACCCTTCATGATTTGTACCTACCAACTGTCTGCCTAAATGAGGTGCAATTAAACCGACAAAACCGATCGTTCCCGCAGTAGCGACCCCTGCACCTGCTAAAGCTACACCCACTAGCACCAGTAAACCGCGTTGCCATTCCACGCGAGTACCTAAACCTTTAGCGACATCATCTCCTAAATTTAAGGCGTTCAAATGTCTTGCCAATGTCAACGCCATCGGTACGAAAACAATCAACCAAGGTAAGAAGGAAAAGACTTGCTCCCAAGTGCGTCCGTAGACACTGCCAGCTAACCAAACCAAAGCATTACTAACGTCATAAATATTCCCAAAGGTAATCATTAAACTGGTGAATGCACTGGCGATCGCAGACAAGCCAATACCCATTAAAATTAATAGAATCGGCGAACTGCCGTTATTCCAAGCCAGCGAGTAAATTAAAATCGCCATAAGCATTGCACCTGCAAAGGCTGAAACAGGCAATGTATAAATCGGTGCTGATGGAAATAGGACAATTACTGTCACTGCTGCTAAACTCGCCCCAGCATTGATGCCAATAATACCGGGGTCAGCTAAGGGATTGCGCGTTAGACCTTGAAAGATAGTGCCAGAAATAGCAAACGCCACTCCTACCATAAAAGCGACAAGGGTGCGGGGTAGACGCAGGTTGTGAATCACGAAAACATGGTCTGGGTTGCCTGTATCTAAACCTAAGACAGTTTTGACGATATCCAAAGGTGAGATGGGATATTCACCCCGCCCTAGATTCATCACCATCGCCACTACAATTACTACTGACAAACATAACAGCATCAGCGGTACGCGCCTGTCTATGCGAAAAGATATCGCCTCGGAACGGATGACTAGCCAATCTAACTTCATTTCTTTACCTTTGACTTAGCCAAGTAGACAAAAAAGGGTGCGCCAACGAGTGCTGTCATGACTCCCACAGGTAATTCCTGGGGTTTAAGCAATACACGCGCCGCAATATCTGCAACCAACAGTAAAGTTGCACCTACCACTGCCGAATAAGGCAAAATCCAGCGGTAATCAGCTTTAATAAAAAATCTCACGATATGGGGAACAACTAAGCCGATAAAGCCGATCGGCCCCGCAATAGATACGGCACTTCCCGCCAGTAAAACAACGCTAATTGCCGCGATGATTTTCACCCAAGCTGTCTGTTGACCTAAGCCTTTTGCTACATCTTCACCGAGACTCATGGTAGTAATTTGTCTGCCAAGGGCAAAAGCAACGACTAATCCCAGGGCGACGAAGGGCAGTGCTTGCAAGAACATATTGATATCGCGCCCAGCCAGTGAACCTGCTAACCAAAATCTAATTTCTTCTAATGTTCGTTGACTGACGATCAGGATAGCAGTAGTCAGGGAAGAAATCAGAGCCGTGAGCGCCGCGCCTGCTACTGTGAGATTCAATGGTGTAGGCCCTCCTTTTCCTAGAGAACCAAGGAAGTAGACTAACATTGCTGTGACTCCTGCACCCAAAAAAGCCGCAATGGTTAAAACATTTAAGGACGAACTACCAAAAACAAAAATTGTGGCAACTACAGCCAATGCAGCCCCCGACTGAATACCTAAAATACCTGGATCTGCTAAGGGGTTGCGTGTCAAACCTTGCATTAACGCTCCTGATACTGCCAAGGCTGAACCTACGAGTATAGCAATGAGCGATCGAGGTAATCTCACTGTCTGAATAACTAAGTGATCGTAGGAACCATCAAAGGCTATAAAAGATGTCAAAATCTTTTCTAGAGGTATTTCTGCTGCACCTAACGTGACACTGTATACCAAGCAAATCAACAAGATAACCAGTCCCAAAACCAGACCAGCTAAGGGTGATATTTGAGGTTTTTTCCATTCTCTATACGATTTTGTGAACCCTTTTGTCATTGTATGCGCTCTCTCAACAATTAACTGTTAAGTATACTAATTCTCAAAAGTCATGCAGCAGTAGCTGTAGGGTGCGTCGCCACCTGCCAATCCTAAAAAAGACCGACAATCGATGAGCGACGCACCTTATACCAAATCCGGGTTTAGTAACCTCTTTATTAGACATCTCCCAAAATTAGGTTTTTGCCCTTATGGGGCAAGGCTTCCAGAATCTTTTTAGGAGATGTCTAATAGTAGTACGCATCGTGAAGGAGAAGCTCAATGACCTATAATGCGTCGATTTTCTGGAGAATGCTATCATAACAAGGATAGTTCCATTTCTATGGTGAGAATTTGACAACTATGCAGTTGGAAGGGTATTTTGATTTTCTCCGTCCTGATGATATCCGCATTAGGGGAACTCGTGTGGGAATTGAAACGGTTTTGTATGACTTTATTCATCGCTCTCGAACGCCCCAGGAAATTGTAGAAGCATATCCTACCCTGAGCCTGGAGCAGGTTTACGCTACAATTCTGTACTACCTGCATGACCAGGAAACGGTCAGCGCTTATTTGACTCAGTGGATAGAACAAAGCCGTCAGCGGCGAGAAGAACAAAAGCAACTCGCTCCGCCGACTTCTGAGCGATTGCAGCAACTGCGGGTAGAACGCACAGCAATGAGAAATAAGTCTAATGCTGAAGTATTTGTTAGATGAGAACGTCGATCGAGCCTACTTGCTGCAACTGCGACGACAGGAGCCAGAATTGACTGTTTTAATGGTTGGCGATCCTGGCAACCCACCCAAAGGTACACTCGACCCTGAAATCTTACTTTGGTGTGAAGCAACAGGTTTTGTGCTAGTTACCAATAACCGTGCCTCTATGCCTGTCCATCTAAGCGATCACATTGTACAAGGACGACACATTCCTGGAATTTTTATTCTCAATTCAGATTTGGGAATGGGCGAAAATCTGGAAGAACTAATCTTGGCAGCGATCGCCTCTTTAAAGGATGAATATCAAGACCGCATCGTGTACTTACCGTTTTCCTGATGACCTACAGCGATCGTCTGCTTGAAAGCGGTGTTTATCAGCACAGTTTTGATGAAAGTCCAGACTGTACAGACCAGAGGGTTGCATATATGCCATTGAGAAATAGCAGTTCCTCATGTGTCCCTTGCTCGACAATTTGACCACGATCCATCACATAAATACAATGACTGTGGCGAATTGTGGAAAGACGATGGGCGATCGCAATTGTAGTCCGATTTT
>JAUBOG010000546.1:0-4386 GCA_036700105.1 Microcoleus occultus BM001215583 | reverse complement strand
CTCATGAGTAAGTGTCAGTAACATTATACCTCATCTTTCTGAGAAAGGCTATACATTGGCAGAGTGCCAGTAATAGCTGCCATCTCGATGCAAAACTCGGTACTCAACTCCCCGCTGTTTCTCACCTTGCAAAGAGCGCTCCAGGGTATTTTTACAAATTGCTAAATCTTCTGGGTAAACCCAATTAGTAAAAGTTTGATTTAACATTTCTGCTACTTCATATCCCATGACTTCTTGGAATTTGGGACTGACATAGCTGAAGGTGGTGTCGGGATTGACGATATAAACCATATCGTTGAGATTTTCCACGATCGTGCGGAATTTTTGTTCGCTGGTTTTGAGGGCAATTTCTGTGGCTTTGCTCTCTGTATTGTCCCGAATATAGCCATGCCAAATAGTGCTGCCATCGGGTTGTCGCTGCGGTGTAGAATCGCCGCGCAACCACAGCAGCCGCCCGTCGGGAAAACACAGCCGGTATTCGCAATGCCAAGGTGTCAGATGTTGGGCAGAATCGAGAATCGATTGATAGACGCGATCGAAATCTTCAGGATGGACGTTCTTAAACAGACAATTCGCATCTTGTTGCACTTCTTTGCGGGTAATGCCATAAATCTCCTGCAGCCTGCCGCTGGCATAGGGAAAATGGAAACTACCATCAGCATTCATCCGAAACTCATAAATAACGCCCGGGATGTGGCGGGCAATTTCCTCTAAAAAAGCCGAGTCTGCACCAGGAGTTGGACTCGCGGGTGCGATACCTGCTTCCTGCAATTGAGCCTGGGTTTGTGCGAGTTGGCGGGTAAGTTCCTCGACTTGTGTTTCTGCTTGTTTGCGCCCTGTAATATCTCGCATTACTAACAGGTGACGGTGAGGCAAAAAGTTTGCCGTCGCTGCGTATTCGACTGTACGAATCTCTGCATCACCTCGCACTAAGGTGAATTCACCCCGCGCTTTTTCTAGTTGTTGAAATTCTTGCCATCGTTGTTGAAAATCAGATCCAGGCTCGCTAAAGTCACTAATGCAGGCTCCTAGGATTCGATCTCTGCTTAGGGCAAATAATTCGCAGGCGGCGGGGTTGACATCGAGATATCTGCCTTTGGCGTCAGTAATGGCGATCGCATCTAGGGTCGTTTCAAACACAGCCCGCAATTCCCTCTCTCTCAAAGAAAGCAAAGTGCGATCGTCTTCTGCTGATGGGGGATTAATTGCTGAATCGCTGTCTAAAAATTCGGACATAAATTTTTAACCCACCTATAAAATACTACATTTTTTTAAACACAAATAGAAGATACCTTGACTGCAAGTTGCGGTACTAAATTTGACTCAATGGTGCGGTGTATTTGTTTTTATGGCAATTTAGTAAATAGATAATTTTAAAAGTTCGATAAATAAACCGTGGGAACAATTTAATACATACAATAATACATGAAAATATATCTAAATAAATACGTTTTTACACTTAATTTTAACGGTCGTAAAAAGTTATTTTTTAATAAACAAAAGCGCTATTGCTTAGAATCAAAAAAAAGTCAACAGTAAAAACACCTAAATATCCACAGATATGATTAATGTTTAATCTGGGGAGATTTGGGTGCTTTTACTTGGATTTGCGACGTTATGCTGCTTTATTCGCCGTAATGGCCGCCAGCGACTTTACCCCTAAATACTACGTAGTTGTAGATGTTGTAGAAAATCATAATCGGGATCAGAATGCCAATGAACACAATCATAAATACTAGGGCGCTGGGCGCAGCGGCCGCTTGGTAAATAGTGAGTTGTGTGGGAATAATGTAGGGAAAAACAATCAATCCCAAGCCGATGAAACTGAGTAAGAATATCAGAATAGTCCAGACAAACGGGGTGCGTTCTTGTTTGCTTGCGAGACTTTTCAGCAGCATTCCCACAAACAGCAATCCCAGCATGGGAATCGCCGCAAAGATATAAACTAGCGGTTTCTCGAACAACCTCGCTCTAGTGCTTTCGTAAAAAATCGGAGTGGCGACGGTAATCAAAATCGCTCCGATTAATGTCGTCACAGCCGCAATTTTAGCCGTGCGGTAGTGAGTTGTCTGCAATTCCCCTTCAGTCTTCATGATTAGATAGGTGGAACCGATCAAAACATAACCTTGAACTAGCGTCAAAGCCACCAAGATCGATCGCCAATCCAGCCAATCCCAAGTAGTCCCCGCAAAATGACCGGCTTCATCCACCGCAATGCCTTCGAGCACCGCACCGAGGGCAAATCCTTGGGCTAAAGCCGCCAAAAAACTGCCCGCACCGAAGGCATAATTCCAAAATAACTTCCGGTTAGAATGCTCGCGAAACTCAAAAGCGACAGCCCGAAATATCAAACCGAAAAGCATCATGCAAATCGGGATGTACAAGGCCGTTAAAATCGTGCCGTAAGCCAGGGGAAATGCGCCAAACAAAGCGCCTCCCATCAAAACCAGCCAAGTTTCGTTCGCATCCCAAACGTTGCCCAAACTGGTCATTAAAATGCCCCGGCGCTCGTCATCGTCAGCAGTCAGAGACAAGATTCCCACGCCTAAGTCAAAGCCGTCAAGCATGACGTAAAGCAAGAGAAACAAACCCAAAATCACGAACCAAACTTGCGGGAGAAAATGCTCCAAAGCTTGCATAAAATCTCCTATTGTTGTGCTTCTACGGGACGGCGATCGGGAATGTGTTCTGCAGGTTCAGTTTCGATCGCAGGTTGGTTGTCTAAACCGGGTATCGGCAGATTCAAATTAGGGCCTTTGCGGATAATGCGGCTGCCAAAATACAAGGCGCAAACAAACAAAAAGCTGTAAATAACTGCAAAGAAAGTCAGAGAAGTTAAAACATTGCTCGCGGGGATGTTTGACACCGCATCAGCAGTGCGAATTTGCCCGTACAAAACCCAGGGCTGTCGGCCCACACAGCGCACGATCCAACCCGATTCTACAGCAATATATCCCAGGGGCGCGGCTAATACCCAAGCGCGCATCAGCCAAGGTTGGCTGCTGATATTTTCAGCGGAAAGTTTGCCTCGACTCCACTGAATTGTACTGAACAGCATCAATCCGACAAAGAAGAATCCAATGCCCGACATGATCCTGAAGCAATAGTAGATTAAACCTACCATCCTCGGTCGATCTTCCGGCTTCCATTCTTTTAAACCGAGGACTGGTTCGGAGAGTTTTTGTTTGAATTCCAGAACGTATCCCAAGCCGTTAGGAATTTTAATTTCCCAGTCATTTTTTTGGGCTTTTTCGTTAGGAAGAGCCATTAAAGTCCAATCGGCTGATTCTCCGGCTGCGGAGGTTTCCCATTTAGCTTCGATCGCTGCTAATTTGGTGGGTTGATAGTGATAGACTTGTTCGGCGCTCAAATGTCCGATGAATATCTGTAAAGGTGCAACTGCGATCGCCGTTGCTATGGCAATCTTTAAAGACTTGGAAAAAAAGGCTTCGTTGCGTTTATTCAGAATGTACCAAGCGCTGATTCCTCCAATCACAAATAAGGAAGTTTCTAGCGTCGCAAAAAACATATGGAGAATGCTGTTTAATGCGAAGGGGTTCATAATTGCTTGGAAGTAATCGGTGACAACAAACTTGCCGTCAATCATTTGTCCGCCGGCGGGTGTTTGCAGCCAGGAGTTGGCGACTAGAATCCAGACGGTGGATAGGTTTGCGCCGAAAGCTACCATGATTGTCGCGATGTAGTGGACGATCGGGTGAACGCGCCCCCAACCGAACAGCATAATTCCTAAAAAGCCAGCTTCTAGCATAAATGCCATCGAAGCTTCAAAGCCTAAAATGCTGCCAAAAAAGTCGCCAACAGCTTCGGAAAACGGCGCCCAGTTTGTGCCGAATTGAAACTCCATTGGGATACCCGAAGCTACCCCAATCCCGAAGTTTAGGACATAAAGTTGAGACCAAAAACGAGCGTGACGGTAATAGTCAGGGTTGCGAGTTTTCAGCCACATTCCTTCAACAATTACCAAATAAATTCCCATTCCCGTAGTCAAAACTGGCCACAGCATATGGAATATGGCAGTTAGCGCAAATTGCATCCGCGATAGCGCCACTGTGTTAGATAAGATATCCATGTTTTTATCCTTTGGTCAGTTCAGCAGAGATTAGTTTGCACAATTTCTAGAATTGACATTAACTACAATGTAATGTAAAAATTCGTAACATTTTGTAAGGTTGGCAATTTTTAAGGTTTTATACAGATTTGAGTTGTATTTTATAATACATTTAAGAGCGTTCGGCGGTTGAAACCGCTTAAGAGTCAAACTTTCGTCCGCCTCCGCGGACTAAGAAAACTGTTTGTAGTAAGGAATGCAAGGGGAGCATCTCAATGAAAGCAGCCCTCCGCTAGAAATTGGAGTTAGGAGCCAGG
>JAUBOG010000545.1:0-4392 GCA_036700105.1 Microcoleus occultus BM001215583 | reverse complement strand
AGGGGGGGGTTGGGGGGGGTGAATTTGTGATGGAGCAATATTTTCCGCTTGTTTACCTGTCGGTTGCGGCTGAGTTCTAATGGCTGAGGGCAACAATCCCAACAGCGTTACTTCCAGCCACAAACGCGGCTGAGTGGTATTTTTGATTTGGACTTCATGGGTTTGCAAGTGTTTCTGACCGGCCAAAATTAACTCCGCATCCCAATTGCGGGCAAAAGTGCAAAGTTTTTCCCAGGTTCCGGCTGTCAAAGCTACTAAATCCGACCGCTTCGGTGCTGATGAGGCTATTAGCAAATCTCGGTAAAAGCTGGCGAGGCTTTGCAGTACGATTAGCGGTTCCCGACCGCGATCCATGAGGTGCCGGGTCATGTCTATTAATGCTGTAGGGTTATCGTTTGCGATCGCTTGCAGCAAATCCATCAAGTCGTTTTCGGGGACTGCGCCGACTAAATCCCAAACTTTTTCAACTGTTATTTCGCCGGAAAATAAGCTTAATTGGTCGAGCAAACTTTCGGCATCTCGCAGCCCTCCTTGGGCGAGTTGAGCGATCATTTGTACTGCATCGCTGGCAATGTTGATATTTTCTAGTTTGGCAATTTTGTGCAAGTGTGCGGTCATTGAGTCGAGGGGTATCCGGCGGAAGTCAAATTTTTGACAGCGAGAGATGATGGTTGGCAAGACTCTTTGCGGGTCGGTTGTTGCGAGGACGAATACGACGCGATCGGGTGGTTCTTCTAAGGTTTTTAATAAGGCATTAAATGCCTGGGTACTGAGCATATGAACTTCGTCGATTACATATACTTTATAGCGGCACTGTACTGGGGAAAATTGAGCTCGTTCGATCAAATCCCGGATGTTATCTACTCCGGTGTTGCTGGCGGCGTCAATTTCGATGACATCTAGGGTCGAACCTCGGGCAATTTCTTGGCAAACGTTGCATTTGCCGCAGGGTGTCGGGGTGGGAACACCAGTAGAAATACAGTTGAGGGATTTGGCGAAAATTCTGGCACTAGAGGTTTTACCGGTGCCTCTGGGGCCGGTGAATAGATATGCTGGTGCTATGCGCTCTTGCAGGATGGCGCTGGTGAGGGTTTGGGCGATCGCCTCTTGACCGACTAATTCGGCAAATGTCTGAGGGCGATATTTGTGGTGCAGGGGTTCGTAGGTCACGATCGAATATGGGTGGTATTAGTTGTAATCTTAGCTAAGGAGTCACGCGCTCGATCGCCCGCACAGAGCTCTACTCTCAAACCATGCCTCCGCTGAACTCCCAAGGCGTCCGGGACTAACTGTAGCAATTAGCACCCTTAGTTCGTCTTGCCAGAGCGATCGGCTGTTCTCTTTGATGTTTTCTGCGGCTCGCTTCCAGAGTTACTATTAATTTATGTGTATTTACTTTTATTTTCCTAGAAACGGAGCCAGCCGAACCAACATTTTTTCAACTTCTATTGGTATAATATGTCACAGACAATTCACCATTTCTTTTTGCCGCTGCCAGCGCGCGATTTTGCTATATTTCGGGAACCTGCTTGCAGTTAAAGATAAAGTATTAATTAGAGGGTGCCTGTTCGAGTTGCAGAAATCCAGTTGTACCAAGATGGCGGTGGAATGATGTCAATGTCGGTCGATCGAGTTGCACTGCCTGCTCTACTCTGGAGTTTTGTATAAATATAGCGTCAAAATTTACCCTTTAAAAGCCCATGTCAACCAAAATAATCCTTGTAGAACCAAGGTTGGCAGTAGCCTCTCCCAAGCCCAAGCAGGCTAAACTGGGAGGTTTAGCCTCAGATCAAATCTTAATAGGATCGTCGGGATTACTGTTGTTATTGCTGATCGGTTTAGCGGTATTTACCAAGCTAAAACTCGACGATTTGAGCAAGAAGCTCAAATTTGAGGAGTTTAGAAATCGAGAACTCCAGAAAAAATACAAAATGGCTCTGGAAACGATGACAAAGATGGAAAAAAACCCCGACCTCATCCACTCGCGAGACTTTAATTTAGACTACCTGAGAATGCGGATGGCGGAAGAAGTCTTTCACTTTGCGATCGTCAACCAGATCAAGGTAAAAGTCAAAGACAAAATTAGTATTGCCCTGCGTCCGACTCAGAGTGCAGTGGGAGATAAAAACGGGAATGCGGGCAGCGGCAGGCAAGTGGATTCGATGTTTGATATCGAATACGAAACTGGCGATCCGGCAGTAAAAATAGAAAAGCGAGTGCTGTTTCGGATTCAAATTAAGTTGATGAAACTGCCGACTCAGGCAACATCGGCAACAATCAATCAAATTATTGACTGTTTGGAAACTTATCTGAGTCCTTCAGATGACCATGACAGTTGGCAGCCGACAATTCAAGGTCGCATCGTTCACATTGAATGGGATCAAAAAGCAAAGCCGACGCCGATGTTGGTGCTGGAACAGTCGAATGAAGGGGTGAATGTTACGTTTAGGACTACGAGAACGGCGACCGGCAGACCTGCAAGTCCCGATGATAGCCAGTTGGTAGGAGTTAAGGGGCAAAAAAGCAGCAAAAGCAGTTCTAAAAGTCCGGCGAAACCGGGCGCAAAAAGCCCTGCGAAGGTAGGAGGAAAGCGTCCCGGTTCTCGGAAATAAGTTTAGTTTAATTTATTTTATTTTGCCGATAAAACGCCTGTTGCAGTCGGTGTTGATGTGTCTTGTGCGAGGTAGCCGTCTTCCATGTGGATGATGCGATCGGCAATGTCTAAAATCCGGTTGTCGTGGGTAACAAGCAAGATGGTGCTGTGCTGTTCTTTGGCCAAACCTCGCATGATTTCTACCACATCTCTACCGGATTTGCTGTCTAGGGCTGCTGTCGGTTCGTCGGCTAAAATTAATTTGGGCTGGCTGACTAATGCGCGGGCGATCGCCACTCTTTGTTTTTGTCCGCCCGAAAGACTGCTTGGGTAATAATCTATTCTGTCTCCGAGCCCCACGGCTTCCAGAATTCCCTCTATTTTATCATTAGTTTCTTGGTTAGAAAGATGGTTGTGCAGGTCGAGGGACATTTGCACGTTTTGCCTAGCTGTCAAACATTTCAGCAAATTATGAGCTTGGAAAATATAACCGATGTCGCGCCGGACTTGTACTAATTTATTTTTCCTAGTTCCGTGCAATTCTTGGTCGAGAATTTTTAAGCTACCTTCTTGGATCGATCGCAAAGCTCCAACTAAGGTCAATAATGTTGTTTTCCCCGACCCAGAAGGCCCGGTCATTAACACAATTTCGCCCGGATAAATTTCGAGGTTGATGTCAAATAATGTCTGTTTGCGAAGCTGTCCTTCGCCGAAAGAATGGTTGAGATTTTTAATCGAAACAACTGGTAGAGTGTTCATGGTAATAGGTAGATTTAAAAAGAGCAACGACCCAGGTTCATATACGATCGGGATCGATTCCCTGCGATCGCAAATAAGCCGCCAATCGTTCTTTTTGTGCTCGTTCAGCATCGGCCCGCTGGCGTTCAGCATCGGCCCGCTGGCGTTCAGCATCGGCCCGTTCTCGTTCCTGTTCGGCCCGTTGGCGTTCCTGTTCTGCGTGCAGGCTTTCCAATCGGGCTCGTTCGCTTCCTGTCAGCAATAAGTTGCCTTGGTTATCCCACCAGCGCAACCACTGCTGTGTCTGATTTTGATAGCTGCCCGACCATACACCCAACTCTACTCCCATCAGGTCGATCGGGTAATGTCCGCGATCGTTCGCCTCCAGGCGAATATAACGAGTATTCACGCAGTTGTAGACTTCCAATTCACTGGTTTGGATCTTGTAAATTGCGTAGTAAGGAATCCTGATAATCCGCTCGTATACCCAAAATTTTCCCGGTTTCTGGTTGCCGCCAGAGGGTAAAGCAGATAAGGGAGTGTTGTCGAGTTCATCAGAACCATCGCCGCTAGCAAATTCGATCGCAATTGTTGGCGCAATATATTCGCGCCACAGCACGTAGGAACGGCGGTATTGCCCATCTAATCGGGGCGGGACGTTGGGGACGTAGAACCAGTCAGGGGCTTCGGCACCCTTTTCGGGAGGGTCGGTTTCGCGCCAGTAGATGCCGCAATCTTGCCCGATGGCGTATTGTCCGTCGGGATGCAGAGTTTGTAGGGTAGTTTCGAGAGAGTCTGTGAGCAGGATACTCTGGGGATGTTCTTGAAAGTTTTTCACAAACGTGCCGTCAGATTCTGGAAGTTGCGTGTGATCGGGAAAGGCGGGAGGCAACGCTGTGGGGTTGAGGTTTTGGGTCATAGCGCATAACCGAGGGAGAAGGGGAGAGGGGAAGAGGGGCATTGGTGTCAACTTAAGCCTGAAAGCCTTGATAAATCTCGCTTTTAGTCGAGTCTAGATCCCCCTAAATCCCCCTTAGGTCGGGGGACTTTGAGTAATTTCT
>JAUBOG010000054.1:1299-20997 GCA_036700105.1 Microcoleus occultus BM001215583 | reverse complement strand
CCCCCCCTTACCAAGGGGGGGCGAAGGGAGGGTTTTCCCCGCCAACCCCGATGCTCAATTGTCAATCCTAATAGAAACATTGCGCGAAAATCGCTGTCTCATCATCCTCGATGACGTGCAGCAAATTCTCAGCAGCGGGCAACTTGCAGGAAATTATAAACCAGGATATGAAAACTACGGAACCCTATTTAAACTCATCGGCGAAATTCCCCATAATAGCTGCTTAATCCTCAATAGTTGGGAACCACCCTCAGACATCATCACCTTCACCGACGATAATTCAGCAGTACGTTTATTACAGTTAACCGGTTTAGGTGAAGCCGCAACAGAAATTCTTAGACAAAAGGGTTTGTTGGATGAAGAATACTGGCCAGAATTGATTAACCTTTATCAAAGTAATCCCCTGTGGTTAAAATTAGTCGCTCAAACCATTAACAACTTATTTGGCGGTAGAGTCTCTCAATATTTAAGCTGTCAACCAGTATTTTTAAGCGATGAATTGACACCGATATTGCAGCAGCACTATCAGCGGTTGTCGGAAATAGAAAAACAGGCGATTTCGCAACTTAGTAATGAAATCGAGCCTGTTTCGTTTACCCTATGGATGGCAAAATGTCAAGGCTCACAACGTGAATTATGTAAAGCAATTCAATCTTTAGCCAGACGGGGAATGATCGAAAAATTGAGCGGTGAAACAGAAACCATTTTCACGATTCCACCTGTGTTAAAACAGTATGTTAAAATGGTTGCAGAATAGTCTTAAATATCTATAGTCCGGGACACGCTCCGATTAAAGAAACCGGGTTTTTTACCTAATTTACGGTATGTAACTAAGTATTTCGTAAAAAAACCCGGTTTCTGGGCCACCATGCGTAAGTCCTAATCTAGCTAAATGAGAGTAAACCACGATCGCAACTCAAACCCAACCTAAACTAATGCTCACTTTCGATCGATTCATCAAGCAACTTCCAGATGAAGACGGACGTTATGAACTGGTTAATGGAGAAATTGTCAAAATATTACCAACAATCAGACTCCACGAAAATGTAGCTGATTTTATTGAAAATACGTTCCAAGACGAGGTAAAAATACTCAACCTAAATTACAGGGTATCTGGCCGAATTGTAGTCAGGACATTAACCCCGAATGGTAAAGAACAAGGCCGCCATCCTGATGTTACAATAGTAGACAAAACCCTCTGGAAATCTCAACATTTCGCCCTCTCAGCCCTAACTGAACCACCACAATTAGTTGTAGAAGTTGTCTCAACAAATTGGGAAGATGATTATATCGACAAGCTGGATGAATATCAGCGGCTGGGAATTTCTGAATATTGGATTGTCGATTATTTAGCTTTGGGTAGCAGAAACTATTTGGGCAACCCGAAAGAACCGACTGTTTTTGTTTATCTACTTGATGAAAATGGGGTTTATCAAATGACTGCTTACCGAGGAACTGAGCGAATTATATCTCGAACTTTCCCCGAATTAGCATTGACAGCAGAGCAAGTGTTGGATGTATGATATCAAATCTGCCGAAAAGATAAGGATAAAGCATTGCTCATTGGTTTTCGCTTCAACCGAAAGACCGCCAGGGAATTAATTCCCTGGCTAATAGCTAAAGTCCTCTAAAGAGGACTAATGAGTAATGATTTCTTCAGTCCTCTTGAGAGGACTTTAGCTTTGAGGCAGGGGTTTCAACCCCTGACGGGCTCAGGAAAAGAGCGTCTCGAACAGGCAAGATGCCTGTTCCACAATAATTATTGGAGAGGTTTATTAAACTAAACTACGATCGCATCGCCTGTTTTTGCTCAGCCTTCAAATCGCGGTTGCTAGCAGCAGCCAACTCCGCATCCAACAGAGTCTTACCAGTCGCAGCCAAATACACATCATCCAAACTCGGCCGAGATTGAGCAATCCCAAAAGTAGGAAGTCCCGCATCTTTTAAAGCTTGCTGAATAGTCACCAGCGCATCGCTTTGCGGTGTTACTACTAAATTGAGAGAATTTCCTTGAGCCGTATTGACAATTACTTCCTGCACAAAAGGCAAAGATTGCATCAGAGTTTTAGCTTTTTCGGCTTCTTCCATCGGCGAAAACTCCCGAATCCGCAGAGTCACCCGATCGCCCCCAACCCGATTTTTCAACTCCTCCGGCGTGCCCTGTGCAATTACCGTACCCTTGTCAATAATCGCCACGCGATCGGCCAAAGCGTCAACTTCTTCGAGATAGTGACTCGTAATCAAAACCGTCGTACCTTCCTCCCGCAACCGGCGCAGGAAATCCCACACTACCACCCGACTTTCAATGTCGAGCCCGACAGTCGGTTCGTCTAGCACCAAAACATCCGGCTGGTGCAGCAATCCAGCAGCTAAATCCAAGCGCTTGCGGATACCGCCGGAATAGGTACCCGTTTTTTTATTTTCCCACTCCTCCAAACCGAGGAGTTTCACCATTTCGTCAATCCGCCCTTTAATCGTATTGCGGGGTAAATGGTAAAGCGCTGCTTGCAATTGCAGGAGTTCGCGCCCTGTCAACACCTTATCGAGAGCGACTTCTTGGGCGACGTAGCCGAGTTTCTGTCTGGCCATTCTCGGCTGGCTGACTGCTGAAATGCCCGACACTTCAATCCGTCCGCTATCAGGCGCACTCAAGGTACAAAGTACCCGCAGGGTTGTGGTTTTGCCTGCACCGTTGGGGCCTAGCAAACCAAATATTTCCCCCGGTTCTACCTTGAAGGAAACATCTTTAACGGCTTCTACACTGCCGTAGCGTTTCTGAAGATTTTCAATTAAAACGGCGGGAGCCATATATTTTAAGGATGAACTGGTTGTTAATATTTTGACACTTCCTGGCTCAAATTGCCCGAATGTTCGATCGACCTGCAGCCATTGGCTTCTAAATTTCATTTTTACGGGCGGGTTCGATCGACTGTCTGCGACTAAAAAATATCGTCTCGTCTACTTCGACGGATCTCAGCAACCAGCCCCGCCAAACTGCTTTCTCTGCGATCGAATTTTGGGCAAAAAATATGAGTTTCGAGTTAACTGTAACTTTTGGGTTAGCAGCTCAAAACTCATATTTTTTCAACAAGTAGAGATGCACCCGACACCTGTTATTTTATAATTATCTCTACCTATAGACTGATGTCGATGGCGATTTTAATAATCAACTACCGTTCCCAAATACATCGAACTATCTAACCCGCAATTTCACCGGCACAACTGCGACAGACCAAAGTTTTTAACGGGTAAGTTCTACTTTTAACTCTGCTAAAGGGAGTTGGCGGCAGCGTCTTTAATCGACAATTTTTACCCAACCGCGGCGCACGTTGTACAGCAGTCTGTTGATAATCGCATACTCATCTTCATTCAGCGTTCTTTCTAAGAGTGCGGATCTGAGCTGTCTCCGGTCGTGGCGAGTTACGACGCTGGAGAACATGACCTGACCAAATAACTCTTCGAGTGTCATTTGGGAGACTGACATGATAAACCTCCTAGTTGATTGAGATAAATAAAATTTCCACAGGCTGATGATAATTCTATTATCTTCTGTGCGATCGGCTTTAAATGCGATCGAAAACATTGACACGCTGTGATTTTTGCGCTACAAATCTGTGACCGAGACTTTGAGGCTCAGTGACTCGGATCTTTTTAATTTGTGATGCTTGTCACTTGGTAGAAGGAAGTTCGGCAGCGGATGCAAGTAGCTGATGTAACGGATGTAACGGATATCAGGAAGAGGGAAGAAGGAAGAGGATCGATGTGCTGTGGGGGCGAAAGGCTCCGATCTAAACGGAGGACACGGCGCGAAAGCCGTGCCCCGATCGCCGATCGTATTAATTCGGATGCTGCCGGATTTGAGATTACCGCTTCGGCGCGTCATTTTCCCGCTTGCCAATTTTTCGGCTAGTTGAGGCATCGGTCGATCGTCGCCACAACCGACTCGGCCAACTCTTTGAGCGCGTAACCGCCCTCCAAACCAAAGGCGATGCGGCGGGTGATTTGCAGGCAGTATCCGGTGAAAGTACCGAAATCAGACGGCGCCAGAGTCATGCTCGCCAGCGGATCGGAGGCTGTAGCGTCGTAACCGGCGCTGACAATCAACAAATCCGGTTCAAAGTTTGACAAAAACGGTACAACTTGAGATTCAAAGGCGCTCAGGTATTCAGCAATGCCGCCGCCCGGATACAGGGGAATGTTCAGCACGTTGTTGTAAGCCCCGCGTTCGTCGGCATCTCCCGTTCCCGGATAGCACGGAGATTGGTGCAGGGAACAGTAAGCAATTTGGCGGCAGTTTTCCACTCCTGCTTGAGTGCCGTTACCGTGGTGCACGTCCCAGTCGAGGACGGCGACTCGCTTGATTCCGGGTTGCGAGAGTGCATAGTGAGCGGCGATCGCAGCGTTGGAAAACAAGCAAAAACCCATCGCCCGATCGCTCTCAGCATGGTGTCCCGGCGGCCGGGCGAGTACAAAAGCCGGTTCGTTTCTTGCCAGCACTCGATCGACCCCATCGAGCCAAGCACTCGCCGCCAGCAGCGCTACGTCGTAACTTTCAGCAGAAATCGGCGTGTCGCCGTCGAGGTAGCCGCCTCCCCGATGAGCCAAATGTTCGACTTCTTTGATGTATCTTGGCGCGTGAACAGTAGCGATCGCCGAGAACAGTTCTGGTTTGCGCTGCGCTACTGGCGTTGGCTGTTGCCACTCGATGCGATCGGCCCAGGGAGCTGCTAAAAGAGCATTGGCGATCGCCGTTAAACGTTCTGGTCGCTCTGGGTGAAGCATTCCAGTCTTGTGCAGCAAGAAATCTTCGGAGTAGATGACGGGTAGCATCGGCTGATTTTAGATTTGAGATTTGAGATTTGAGATTTTTAGTTTGCTTTAAGAAGGCCTTCGGTTTTGTGAAATTAAAATTGCGATCGGGCCACCATTTTAATTTTTTATATAGCCATCAAAAAAACTCACCAAAGCATGAAACCCGACCGCCTAAAATAACCTTTCTAGCTTTTGCCAATTGATGACTAAATCACCAACTGCTTTCCTTACGAATTTCCCTTGTTTCGTCCCTTAATTTTTCTGGCAACTGTTCCATAAAGTTAAGGGCAAATTGTGATATAATTTTAGGAGTAATTTGCAATATTTGGCCGCTCAACTGAATCCAGATCGATTTTATCGCATTTCTGGGACTTATAGCGGTCAAATTTAAAGTTTTAACGGAGTTTTTCAACCTATGAGTATCTCTGAGTCGCGGATAATCCCGACGGATCTGGGTAATGAGATGTCCCGATCGTACTTGGAATACGCCATGAGCGTAATTGTCGGTCGGGCGCTACCAGATGCTAGGGACGGTCTCAAGCCGGTTCACCGACGCATTCTCTACGCCATGAACGAATTGGGCTTGACTCCCGATCGACCATTCCGCAAATGCGCCCGCGTCGTCGGGGAGGTGCTGGGCAAGTATCACCCGCACGGAGATACAGCGGTTTACGACGCCCTGGTGCGGATGGCTCAGGATTTCTCCATGCGGGAACGCCTGATCAACGGCCACGGCAACTTCGGCTCCGTTGACAACGACCCCCCCGCAGCCATGCGGTACACCGAATGCCGCCTCACAGCTTTGACTAGCGACTCCATGCTGCGCGACATCGACTCGGAAACAGTAGATTTCGGCGACAACTTCGACGGTTCCCAGCAAGAGCCCCTCGTACTCCCGGCACGCATCCCCCAAATTTTGCTCAACGGTTCCTCCGGGATTGCTGTAGGGATGGCAACCAACATTCCCCCGCACAATTTAGGCGAAATAATTGACGGTTTAGTAGCCCTAATCCACAATCCAGCAATTACCGACCTGGAATTGATGCAGTACATCCCCGGCCCGGACTTTCCCACCGGCGGGCAAATTCTCGGCAGAGGCGGCATTCGCGATGCTTACACCACCGGTCGCGGTTCGATTACCATGCGCGGAGTCGCCGGCATCGAAACCATCGAACATCCCGGCCGCCCCGACAAAGAAGCAATTATTATCACCGAATTGCCTTACCAAACAAACAAGGCAGCGCTAATTGAAAAAATTGCCGAACTGGTAAACGACAAAAGATTAGATGGAATTTCCGACATTCGCGACGAAAGCGACAGAGACGGAATGCGGATCGTGATCGAACTCAAACGCGATGCCTATCCCCGCGTCGTTCTCAACAACCTCTACAAACAAACACCCCTCCAAGCCAACTTTGGAGCCAATATGTTAGCGCTGGTAAACGGGGAACCCCAACTGCTGACGCTCTCCCAATTCCTGAATGTCTTCCTAGACTTCCGCATCGAGACAATTACTCGCCGGACTCAATTTGAACTCCGCAAAGCAGAAGAACGCGACCACCTTTTGCAAGGCTTATTAATTGCCTTAGACAACTTAGATGCAATTATTCACCTAATTCGCGCCGCAGCCGACTCCGCCGCAGCAAAACAAGAATTAATGGATAATTACGGTCTTTCCGAACAGCAATCAGACGCAATTCTGCAAATGCAGCTACGGCGCTTGACAGCCTTAGAAGCGCAAAAAATTCAGCAAGAACACGAAGAACTGCGAATAAAAATTGCCGATTTGGAAGATATCTTAGCGCGCCGGGAACGCATCTTAGAAATCGCCGAAGTTGAAGCTGTCGAAATTCAAACTAAAATCGCCACTCCCAGACGCAGCGTCATCGAACACGCCGAAGGAGAAATCGATGAAAGAGATTTAATTGCTAACGAACAAGCAATTATTTTGATCACAGAGCAAGGCTACATCAAGCGGATGCCTGTCAGCACTTTCGAGGCCCAAAGCCGCGCTACTCGCGGCAAAGCAGGCGCGAAAATGAAAGAAGACGACGGAGTAGAACATTTCCTTTCCTGCTGCGATCACGACAGCGTTTTGTTCTTCAGCGACAGGGGCGTAGTTTACTCTCTCAAAGCTTATCAAATTCCCATCTGTTCCCGGACGGCCCGCGGCACTCCCGTGGTGCAACTGCTGCCGATTCCTATAGAAGAAAAAATCACTTCTATGGTATCAGTCACAGAATTTACCAGCGAAGAATACTTGGTGATGTTGACTCGCGGCGGCTACATCAAGAAAACCTCACTCTCAGCTTTTGGCAACATCCGCACTAACGGATTAATCGCCATTTCTCTAGAAGAAGGCGACCAACTGCGCTGGGTGCGGAGAGCAAAAGTTGGCGACAGCATCATCATCGGCACGCGCCAAGGTATGGCAATTCACTTCCGCACCAATCACGAACAGTTGCGCCCTGTCGGCCGCGCGACGCGGGGTGTAAAATCCATGAAATTGCGATCGGGCGATGAATTGATCAGCATGGACATTTTGCCGAGTTCCATTGTTGCCGAAATTGCTGAATTGGAAACGGGCGAATCGGAATTTGAAACAGCCGAAATTGCTGAATTGGAAACGGGCGAATCGGAATTTGAAACAGCCGAAATTGCTGAATTAGAAGCTGACGATGTAGAATTGGAAGACGAGGAAATTGAAGGCGAAGATGCCGAAGAAATTCCCGCAGTAAGCAGCGAAGTTCCTAGCGTTTTGGTAATCACCACCAACGGCTACGGCAAGCGGGTTCCCGTTTCTCAATTCCGACTGCAAAGACGTGCTGGCAAGGGATTGACGGCTACTAAATTCAAGTCCAAAAAAGGTAAGGATCAGGTAGCAGCGCTGCGAATTGTCAACGAAGATGACGAGTTGATGATTATTACCAACCGAGGTATTATTATCCGTCAGGCTGTGAGTGCAATTTCCACGCAATCTCGCACAGCAACGGGAGTGCGGGTGCAGCGGTTGGACGAGGATGATTCGATCGTAGCTGTGGCTTTGGTGCCGCCTGCGGGTGAAGAGTCGATCGAAGAATCGGAATCTGAGGAAGCAGCAGAAGAGTAATAGCTTAACAGTTTCTAGGGTGCGCCGCAGCGCACCTTACTGCCCAAGGGTAAAAGTGCGATCGAAAGTAGGGCGATCCGCGGGTACTTTACTGCCCAAGGGTAAAAATGCGATCGCCCCTACTCAGAAGTTTTCCCTCAAAAGTCAAAGATTTTTTCCGGTGAGGTAATGATGAGTCAACTCCAAACCAAACTACTAACTGATACCTGGGTTACAGCGACTTAGGATGAATATATAGAAATTATTAAACAGCCGGAGTACGATCGAGCAAAATGCTACTACTACAACGGACAGTTGAGGATTGAAATGGCAGCAGTCGGGGCAGATCGTGCTGATGACAACGGAATTATCGTCATCTTAATCAATTTATTTGGCATTGCTAAAGGTATAAAAATGAGACTGCTGGTCAACTGCAGCTACGCCAAAACAGGTGTCAGAGGCGCTCAACCTGATGCTTCTTACTACATCGGAGACCGGGTGCAAACGGCACCTCGCGGCAGTTCGGTAGTGAATTTAGATAGCGCAGTTTCCCCAGATTTAGCAATAGAAATTGCCGACAGTTCTCTCGTTGACGATTTGGGAACCAAAAGAATGATTTATGAAGAATTAGGAGTGTCTGAGTATTGGGTAGTAGACGTACGCAAAGCCCAAGTTATTGCTTTCAAAATAATTGCTAACCGGGGAAGCGAACGTGTGACGGAATCTCAAGTCTTGCCGGGGCTAAAAGTTGCTTTATTAGAGGAAGGTTTGCGCCGCAGCCGCCAGACGGACAATACAGAAGTAGGCAACTGGTTTTTAGAGGAAGTTCGCGGGAATCCTCAATAGTGCGATCGACTGCATTCTTTTTTTAACTGGAGGCTAGAAACTCGGTTGCGCTTGTGACCAGGAAAATTGGAGGCTCTTCCTCCTGATATGCGTCCCCAGGCAGAGCCTGGGTACGAGTAAACAGTAGGCCGCTACTACATTTGACGTTAAGTTGACACGAAGAAGGGCAATTCCGTGTCCGGCGCTTGAATCGTTGACAATCGATCCGATAATTGCTATAGCATAATAGAATCAAAAAGTTAATAGCAAAAGTCGGTAAAAATGCCTTATTTAACAGCAGCAAACGACATCAAAGCACTCATCGCTAAAATTTCCCAAGCTAAAATCCTGTGGGTTGACACAGAAATAGCAGACTATAAATCAAACCCTAGATTATCTCTGATTCAGGTGTTAGCTGACTCCACAGATGCGACAGTAGATGCAGCTTTTCTGCTAGATGTTTTGGATCAACCCGAATTGGCAAAAGATTTCATCAGCCAAATCATGGTCAATCCAAATATTGAAAAAGTTTTGCACAACGCCAGCTATGACATCAGATTTCTGGGAAACGACGACGCTCAAAATGTCACTTGCACCTTAAAAATGGCGAGAAAGATTCCAGCTTACATTCTGCCATTACCCAACCGACAGCTCAAAACTTTAATAGAAACACTTTGCGGCATTGCTTATGTAGATAAAACAGAACAAAGCGGCGATTGGGCAAAGCGTCCCCTGACCCAGAAGCAGTTAGAATATGCCAAGATGGACGCGGTTTATTTAGCTGGAGTACATCGCCACCTGCAAGAAATCCTTGCCCAATGCTACCCCGAACCCGCCACGGAAAATTTGACAGCATTGGGGGAAAAATATCAGGAAATAGAATCTCAGTGGAAGCCGCTAGATTCAGAAATCGCTGAAGTGAAAGAACGATTTAAAGCAGGAATGATGGCGCAAAAGCTCAAAGATAGTTCTTGTTTTCAGCTTGCCAGTTCGATAACGATGAAAGTTGATTTTATGACGCTGGCCAGACTGACGCAAACTGAGGGAATTGATTTAAATTTTCCGGTGACGCTGACGAAAGAAATTCAAAAACAGTTAGGAGAACTGATCGCCGATCCATCTTTGGAAGTTGAAGATATCGCTAGTTGGCGGTTGAATTCCAACGTGCAGCAGCGGCGGAAATCTACTAAGAAAGTTGCGCCGGAACCGGCTAGCGAGGATTTAACAGCACTGGGAGAAAGGTACAAAGAAATTTTGCCTGAATGGAAGCTGCTCGATTCAGAAATTGAGCATCTGAAAGAGCGCATTAAAAAAGCAATGTTGGTGCAAAATAAGGGAAATACTCCCCATTTTAAGTTATCCAGTTCCTCGATTTTGAAAGTTGATTTTGCTAGGTTGGCAAAACTCGTGCAATCTGCGGGAGTTGAGTTAGATTTTATGGTGACGCTGACTCAATATATCCAAAAGCGGTTAGCGGAAGCAATTAACAAAATTGATGTGCAAATTGAGTATATTACCAGTTGGCGGATGACGGCTAAGACTGTGGAAGATGAAGATGATGATGAAATCCCTTTTTAACTACTAAAATATCACGTTTCCTCTCATTTTTCTGTGTTCTCAGGGGTCTGGGAGCGCGAGAAAGAGGTCTAGAACACCGAATAATGGTTGCAGCCTGTATATCCTGTTGATAAAAGCGACGTTTATTACGAGTTAAATTCATTAACTCTTGTACAAATTCAGAATATTTATCCAAATAATTCACCCACTGCTCTCCATCTTGCGCCAACGCCTCCATGTACTCCGTCTGCGGTGTTTTTTGCTTTGTTCTTTAGGCGGAACTTCCCCGCTTTGGGGGCGTAGGGTCGGGCAGCCCAGCCCAATCGCTGAGACTTCTAAGTTGCTATTGCCACTACCAAGTTTGCGCTTTTGCATTATTTTGTTACTCCTTTGAGGTGCTACCAGTTGGCACGCATCCGCGTCGTCCACCAGATCCGGCTGGTGGCTGTGAAGCGTCACTTCGAGGCCGTCCCCCCTATCCGAGCCTGCTCCTTAATCCGTTGGATCGCAGCCTTGAACCCGTCAGGGGTATTGCTGGAGCCTGCGAGGCGATCAACTTTCACCTCGTCGATGCGCTTTCCGACGACGGTCGTCGGGATCGCGGCAGCGAAGCGGCGCTGCAAGTCGAGGGATGTCGGGTTCGTTGCATGAGGAGTGACTTCGACGGCAGTGATGATGTCGTTGACCAAGGTGACGGTCACGGTGATGGACGAGGGGAGGCTCCCGTATTGACCGATCGCAGTGTAAACGCCATCTGTGTACAAGGATTCTTTACTCGATGCCGATCTCGAACGGGTGACAACGGTATGCGGGGTTGGCATGGGGCGCGCGGCTTCCATATCCGTAGTCGAGCATCCCGCTATGACAAGAGCAACGGAGATCCCTGACATGGTGACTTTCATCTTCTTGCTCAGGCTAGTCATACCTTCTCCTTTCCTTTGGTTTGTGAGTTGTGTGTCCTGCTCGGTCGGCACCCTGTCGGCTGTCTTGACAGGCATGGGGTCTGCTCAGAGGTGTACTCTCATGAGAAGAGCTTGCCGTCGAAGTTCTGCGAGATATCAGCTCGACCATCGGCAAACATCCGCACGTATGAGAACCTGAAGACCTCTGCCAGCTGGTCTGCCCTTGTGAAGAAGAGCGCCGTCGCCAGTCCATCCGCGATCGCGGCTTCGTCGGCGACAACCCACGTTGCGACCACATTCCGAACCGGGACGCCCGTCCGGGCATCGAGCACGTGGTGTAGCCCGTCGCCCCAGGCGCGTCTGGCGATCGCAGATGCACATAGGGCACAATCTTGCAGGTTGGCCACACCGATCGCCAACAGGGGATCGAACGGGTGCTCAAGTCCGACCCGGATGCTAGAATCGCCCGAATGGCGCAGGTCTCCGCTACCATCGACAACGAACTGATTGAATCCGGCTTCGCGCAATATCTCAGAAACGATGTCCACGAGATAGCCCTTCCCCGCCGCGCCGACATCAATCACGAGTGGACACCGCGTGACGAGCGAGGTGCCATCCCGGATAATGTCCTTCGACCAGCTCGCTCTCCCCCGAGCGTACTCCTCGCGGACGAGATGGGGCGCGGGTGTGAGCGAGTACGTCCGGTCGTAGCCGAGAAGTTCGAGATCCCGTCCGACCAGCGGGTCTACGGCACCTGCGGTAGCCATATGAAGTCTGTCATAGAGATCGAAGAGGGCAAGCGAGTCGTCGGGGAAGTCGAAGCAGCCACCCTCCGGAGCAGCGGCTACCCGAGATACGAGGGAGTCTGGGCGGAACCGCGAGTATGTGGTGTCGAACTCTTCGATCCGCCTGAGAATCCGCTGCTGCTGCCCACGGACTAACGGCTCGTAGGTCTCGATCTCCCATTGGGTTCCAATCGCCTTGAACGAGAACGTGAACATACTGGCACCATTACTCCGTCGCTACTTCATTCAGGCAGTTCACAGAGCGGTTGTGATGGATGGTTTCATGTTTAGCAAAGTAGCTTTGGAACGTTCAGGGCTTCGGGGGCGCTTCTGTGCCCGAAAAGACCAGCACTGCGTCTGGCAGACGTGCCCCACGAATCTGGATCGTCGAGACAGACCGGTTCAGTTCGGCGAGTTCGGCAGGCGTGAATCGAACGGCTGCCGAACCGATATTCTGAATCATGTGCGGCATCTGTGTCGTGCCGGGAATGGGCACGATCCACGGCATCTGTGCCAAGAGCCACGCCAGCGCGATTTGGGCAGGAGTGGCTTGTTTCCGCACGGCCCAGGTTTTGACTAAATCCACGATCGCCAAGTTGTGCGGCAGATTTTCGGGCGAGAACCGGGACTCAATGCCGCGAATGTCACCGGGAGCGAACCGCGTTTGGGCATCAATGGCACCGGTCAGGAAACCCACGCCAAGCGGACTCCACGGCACAAAGCCGATGCCCAGTTCCTCGCACAGAGGAATTACCTCTTTTTCCGGTCCACGCCACAGCATCGAATATTCGTTCTGAACGGCGCTCACGGGCAACTCGGCATGAGCGCGCCGCAACGTGTTCAGCCCCATCTCGGACAGACCCCAGTGCAGAACCTTGCCTTGCGCCATCAACTCCTTGACTGCGCCAGCGACATCTTCAATCGGAATCTGTGGGTCAACTCGGTGCTGGTAGAGAAGATCGATGCGATCGGTGCGGAGGCGCTTGAGCATACCCTCGACTACCCGCTTGATGTGTTCCGGGCGACTGTTGAGTCCCGGACGCCGCACGCCAGTTTCGAGATCGATGTTCCAGCCGAACTTGGTCGCGATCGCGACCTTGTCGCGGAACGGTGCCACGCCTTCGCCCAAGATTCGTTCCACCTCATGCGGTCCGTAAGCTTCGGCTGCGTCGTAAAAGGTGACACCCCGGTCAAAGGCTGTCCGAATGATGTTGAACATCTCAGACCGGGTGGGGATGGTCTGTTGATAGGTGCGGCTCATGTTTTGGACGCCAAGGCCGACGGCAGAGACTTCCAGGGTGCCGAGCCTGCGCCGGGCTCCGGGCGTGGATTGCGGCGGTGTGTTAGCGCCCGGCGTGTTCTGGTCCTGCGCCCGCGCGATGTTGCGAGGCAGCAATGAAGTTGCCGCCAACGCAATGCCGGCACCAAGCACTTGACGGCGACCGGGCAGAGCGGGGCCGTGTTTTCCATTTCCACCTTTTCGTTTTTGCATGATTTCTTCTTTCAGGGTAGTTAGAAGCCCTGTTATCGTTCGTTGTTAAACGCTATCAGAGCCAAATCAAACGGGAGCGCAGTGATTCTAAATGTCAAGTTTTACGGTACTCAACCGTTTCACCATTTCTGGATTGCGATGGTCGAAGAAGAGACTTGTCGCCGATCCTTTGGCAGAAGGCTGTGCGCCACTTCGTTTGATGTTCATCGTCTCAATTCCTTTGGCTACCCCGATCGTAGAGCTTAAGCACTTAGCGCCTGCTCTATCAATAGGGATGAACTTTTTAAGAAGCAAGGTTCGGCTTGATGCCCTTTTGGTTGTCAGTAGGGGAATCTCTTGCCCAATCAAAACTGAGTTTACTCTTGTATAAAAGTCCAGAATGCTTACAATTCGCCGGAACTATTTTTCATTGCTTTAGCCTCATTCTAAGAATCCTCAAGGGCAAGCAATAGAACGATCGTCTAAGATTGTTGTACAATCCTGCAAACTTAGAAATGAACGCTGCCAAACCGAGTGAAAAGCCCGATATGGAGTTAATGAACGACCAGCAGGCAAAGCGCGAGGCAGATAGAGCGCAAGCCCACAGAGACGAACTGACCCAGCGGATTGCACAGACGATTCATCATGATGGGACGATTGAGCCGCTCAAAGGATTGCACTTCTACCGCTCCTCCTCACCTTCGGAATGCGTTCATAGTGTCTCTATCCCGGCCTTTTGTGTCATTGCTCAGGGCAGCAAAGAAGTGCTTCTGGGCTGCGATCGCTATCAGTACGACCCTTTGCATTATTTGCTGTCTACGATCGAACTGCCCGTTACCAGCCAAATTCTGGAAGCGTCCAAGGCGCAACCGTACCTTAGCCTTCGCCTCGATCTCGACCCCACTGTTGTTGGTTCAGTCATGGTTGAGGCGGGCGATCCCTCACCACAAAGGGATGCCAATGTGAAAGCGATCGACGTAAGTCCGTTGGATGCAAATCTTTTGGATGCTGTTGTGCGGCTTGTCAGGCTTCTAGATTCCCCTGCTGAAGCTAATGTTCTGGCACCGCTGATTAAGCGGGAAATCATTTACCGACTCCTGATGGGAGAGCAAGGTAGTCGGCTCTGTCATATTGCAGTTCTGGGTGGCTCTACCCACCAAATTGCTAGAGCAGTCGATCGACTTCGTAAAGACTTTAACCAGCCGCTTCGGATTGAAAGCATCGCACGAGAGCTGGGAATGAGTGTATCCAGCTTCCACCATCACTTCAAGTCTGTCACTGCCATGAGTCCCTTGCAGTTCCAGAAGCAACTGCGGCTCCAGGAAGCTCGCCGTTTGATGCTGGGGCAAAACCTTGACGCTACCAGTGCTGCCTACCGTGTAGGTTATGACGATTCCTCGCACTTCAACCGAGAGTACAAGCGGCTCTTTGGTATACCACCGATGCGCGATGTGGAGCGGCTGCGAGAAGCTGCTAGGCAGATTGCTAGTTCAACACGATCTCCTCAAGATGCCCTAATCTTGCCATAAATCGCTAAAACGCAGTTATAGTTACCGCAATCATATAGATAGAAAATCATCTTGCGATCGCCCTGTTAATAATTTCCACAAACTGATGCAGTAAAGCAGTTAACTCTCAGCAAACTCTCCGGCGTGGACTCGATCGCGCTTTAAATAAAAATATTTAACCAAGGTGGGCAAATAATGCCCACCCTAATTCCTACTTCCCTACGGTGAAATACTCATTTTTAGCGTAGACGCTAATAATGCAGTCTCCCACTTCAAAAAACATCCCCTCTTGCTCATCTTTAGAAAATTGCAAGTTGCCGTATTTAGAATTAATTTCCTCAGCAGTCGCCGCTTTTGCTTCCATTTCGTCGGGAATAAGTCCGGTTGAACCGATGTAGAAAACTAGGGGCGAAACTTTTTCGCTGTATAGTTTTTCAGCGTAGGTTTCCAGCCGCTGATTCGCACTAGCTAAAGCCGCGACAAACTCGTCTCGCTTGACATCTTCTTCCTGCCATTTTGCTTGCAAAAGCCGCAGCAAACTGTCTGCACCAACTTTTTCTAAGGTAGCGCTGACAATTCCGTTATTCTCCAACCCCAAAAAGTCATCGAAAATCAGTTTCATCAAGTCGTCAACTTTGGTGATTTTGGTGCGGGATGAAACTGTTTTGTGTGCGAAGACGACAGGTTCGTCTAAGGTGATGTCGAAGGTCGGTTTTTCTAGTTTTTCGCCGGTGCTTTTACGGTAAACTTCGTAAAGGCGATCGAGAAATTTGTTGGCTGAGTGCAATTTGCCGAAGTTGAGGATGTTTTTGCTGCCGATGTCGATTTTGTAGCTGACTCGCGAATCTACTGAACCGTTGGCGATCGCACTTTTTAAATCTGTGTATTCCGTCGTCGTCGGAAAGTTGATGTAAAGGCTTTTCGACAGATAATGCTGTTTCAATTCTTCCAATTGTTCGGCTGTGTAAGCCTCGGATTCTTCCTTCAAATGAGCCGAAAGAATGCTGGAGAGAATTTTAATTTCTGCGAGTTCCTCAAACACTCCGTCAAGGCTGCCGTAACGCCCGTCAAAAGGCACTAGCGGCAAACTATCTAAGTTAATATCGTACTCTGAATGGAAGTCAAATTCGACCGCAGGCGAACCGTCTTTTTCAATTACACCGCATTTTTTGAGCAAATCAAAGACTGCTTTGCTGCTGATTTTGATCCTGAGCGACTTGATATTAACTTCGCCGTCGCTGACCATTGTATAATTGTTGAAAGTATTGAGGTCTGTTACCAAAACTCCCGCCACTTCTGCGATCGCACTTCCATCCTCAACTTTTACCAGTTTAACTTTCCTGGTAATCAGCATATTGATGGTAGCGGTATTTTGATTGATCGCAAATGAGCCCATGCGCACGTATTCGCCGCCATCTATGAATTCTGTTTTCAGCGAAGGCTTGACAAGGTTGCCGTTTTCGTCTCGCTTTCCTTCTATTCGCTTCAAACCTTTTCGCTGATAGTTTTCTTGCAAGTGTTTCAAGTTGATGATGATGCTGTTGCTGTTTTCCTCGAATATCTCGATTAACTCCAGCAGGGTAATTTTGTCGCTGACTTTTACCCGATCGCCAATTTCATGATTTTGCAACACATCCGGCGCAAACACAGCCCGTTCCAAGTCCTCCGTAAACTCGGCTATTTGAGCATTTGTCAAAGCTTTCGCGTGTTTTTCCGTCAAAGTAGCATCGAAGGTGCTCGCCACCGCATACTTCGCCGTATTCAAATTGCCATCAGCAAGGTTAGCTTTCGCAAAAGCAAACACCGACTCATCAGTTTGAGCAACCGGAACCTCTAATTTGTCATACTCATCTTTGGTGACTTGCTGATACTTGTAAAACAGTCCCGCATCGTCTGCTTTCAGCCCGCAGATTTTCAGCGTACTCGATGAACCGCTGATTTTCTTGCCAGTTTTGGAAACAAAAACTTGATAATCGTATTCCTTGATTAACGGTTCTTCCAGCGGCGGCGCCACGGAATCACCTAACAGTTTTGTGCTGTCGTACAGAGCATCATAAACCATTTTAACTTCGCCAGCGCGAATGCAATTTCCCGATAAAGTGTTGGCGATTTTCGAGAGCAGTTTGAAGTCGGCAGAAGCATAGGATATCGTGTTGGCAAACACATCCATGTCCTTAAGTTCGTCACAAATTTCCGCTAGTTTTGCCGCTTCGGCATTAGGACTCGGGTCATTTGCATAACCGTCTGTGTGCAAGTTAATTGCTGTCACTTCTCCTGCTTTCACCAAAGATTTAGCGAGCTGCATCGACTGGGATATGCAGGTACTGCCAGCCGTTTGTATTTTGGTAATTTCTTTGATGTATTGAGATTCAAATTTCATCACTTCTTGAATTGGGATTCGCTGGAAGTGACAAATTACGTTCCCGCGATCGGCATAGGAAATCAGGCTGACAATGAGCTGGTAATTGTTGTATTCGTCTAAGGTCAAAAGCTTGATCAGGGTTTCTTTTAGCGGCTTTAAGTCATAATACATTGAGCCGGAACGATCGATGATGATGATGCTGTGGGCGATCGACTTTTCGGGGATATCACCGGGCTTTCTTGCGAGATTTGTGCGATCGACTAAATAGAATGCCTTTTCGTTTCCGGCAAAATTGTAGAGGGTAAATTTGGTGCGAGTACAGTCGGCTGCTTGGCTGCTGGAACTTTTGACCTGAGATGATTGTTTTGCTTGCCGTGCCATAGTTTTCACCTATGTTGACCTTTTGTTCAACTCTATCTTGACACGCGCTGCTGTCGGTGTCAAGGCCTGTCGGGAAAATTATCTGCCAGGTTGAATAAGCATTTATACATAAATGCGCTCGTTGAGTTTTCAATCAAAATATTAGTTTTAGTTAACGATAGATAATATTTTTTTGCAGTAAGGAATGCAAGTCATCTCAAAATATGAAAACTTTAATCCTCACTATCAACTGATTTTATTGCGGTCGATTTACCGGACACGATATCGTATCATATTAGGTGAATTGCGTCTACTAAAAAGTGTTGGCAGTCAGGAATGCAAGCCCTCTCAAAATCTCAGGAATAAAGTCCTTGCTACAAAGGAATTTGGGTGCATTTCCATCTGGTAAGGGCGAAGCATTCCCACAGACAATTTATTAGCGATCGCCAGAGATTTACTGCCCGAATGCTTCGCCCCTACACATATATTTGCTTTCACACCAGATGCACCAACTAATTTGCCGATCGCAACTCCCGACACTGGCAAAACTTCCCGCACCGCCGGAGCCAGATTGCGAACATTTCAATTATGCTAACGTAGGCAAGCAGCAATCCCTTGTCACGAAGGCGATTAACATACTTTCAAACAATTTATTTTATTGAGGAGCGGTGTATCCCCTATGGCAAACTCGATCGGCACAGACAGCAACGACTTTATTCTAGGAACTCCGCAGGGCGATCGAATTCGCGGCTTAGATGGCGATGACACACTCTCAGGTGGTCCAGGAGATGACACCCTAGACGGTGACGCCGGCAACGACCAGCTTCTGGGAGGCGACGGATCGGATTCGCTGTTTGCGGGTGAAGGAAATGACGAACTGATTGGCAACCAAGGCCGCGATTTTGCTGCAGGCGGGAACGGCGACGACTCGATTCGCGGCGGCTTGGGCAACGATACCATCGATGGCAACGACGGCATAGACAGCTTGTTGGGAGACGCAGGGGACGACTTGATTCGCGGCAACGCAGGCTTTGATGTGATTGCCGGCGGTACAGGTAACGACACCCTCAGAGGAAGTGACGGCGATGATTCTGTGTTCGGCAATGCTGATGACGACTTTCTCTACGGGGATGCGGGAAGAGATTCTCTCAACGGCGGTAGCGGCAGAGATCAAATGTTTGGCAGCGACGGCAACGACTTCTTGAGCGGTAGCGACGGCGACGACACTTTGTACGGCAATGCCGACAGCGATTCGCTGTTTGGAGACTTCGGAAACGACCAAATATTCGGCGGAAAGGCTGACGATACAGCTTTTGGAGGCAGCGGTTCCGATACGATTCGCGGCGATGAAGCCGACGACTCGGTACTGGGAGATGAAGGCAATGACTTTTTGTTTGGGGGCAAAGGCAATGATGCTCTCGACGGGGGTTCTGGCGATGACTCCTTGGCTGGAGGTCTCGGCGACGATACAATTTTGGGCAGTTTCGGCAATGACAATTTATTTGGGGCAGAGGGTAATGATTCTCTGATCGGAGGTGAGGGCTCGGATACTCTGACCGGCGGCAGCGGTAGCGATATCTTTGGATTGGGAGCCGGGCCTGGCAGTTTGGCTTTAATTACTGATTACAATGAGACCGAGGATTTCCTTGGACTGCCGAGCAATTTATCTTTTGGTGACTTGGTAATTAGCCAAGGCAACGGTGCAAACCGGAGGGATACAATCATTACGACCAGAGATGGCAAGCTTTTGGCAATTTTGATCGATACTCCCAGAGATTTAGTAGAGCCAACTGATTTTGTATCTGTTACTGGGACGGGTACCCCCAGACCAACTACAACTACTGTCACAACTACAGTTACAACTACAACGGGGACTCCGACTCCGGCGACAACTCTGACTCCGGCGACAACTCCGACTCTGGCGACGACTCCGACTCCGGCGACAACTCCGACTCCGGCGACGACTCCGACTCCGGCGACAACTCCGACTCCGGCGACAACTCCGACTCCGGCGACAACTCCGACTCC
>JAUBOG010000054.1:0-1199 GCA_036700105.1 Microcoleus occultus BM001215583 | reverse complement strand
GACAACTCCGACTCCGGCGACAACTCCGACTCCGGCGACAACTCCGACTCCGGCGCCGACTGCTTCGAGGATTCCGACTGCCCCGACTGTTAGCGCGCCTGATTCGCTGCAGTTGTCAATTAGTTCTCTAGCCCCGACTCCTACTCCCGGACTCTTGCCGTTACCCGGCCTCCCGCCGATGTTCCCGGGGGTGTCGAACCCGATACCTGTACCTCCTACACCTTTCGGGTTTTAAGTGCCAGAGCGCAGTTATGAAATCAGCGAGGACACGGCAGTGCCGTGTCCCTACAATTAATCGGGCGCTGCCGTGAAACGGCACTGCCGTGTCCTGATTTTGGGTTATATTAATTCCGATGCAACCGGAATTAATATCATAACTATTTAACGCCTTGCGGAGTCTCGGCCGAGTCTTCTGGCGACTCGGCCGGAGAATCTTCTAGGGGAGATAATTGTTGGCTGTACCCCAAGAGCGATCGAAGTTTCATGCGGTGGATGTAAGGCCAGCCGCCGTTGGCTTCAATATTCTTGAGCAGTTTGTAAAGTGCTTGGCGGTTGTCGGGAAAAGACGATTGAAACAAACCGTCGCGAATTTCCCGGTGCGAAGCTTCCAGCGCGCGCAGCAAAGCCAAAAGCAGCAGACTGTCTCCCTGACAACTTTCGGCTAAAGTCCGAATCGCCTCTGTCAGCGATTGCATTTGAGACTGCAACTTTTCTGACTCTAAATCTTTGCCGTTGTCCATACCGCTGCTTCCTTTGAAATCTACAAGGCTTTTGTCCCCAGCCTTTTGGTCGGCAGACTAATCGAGCTAGTCGCGATCGCAATGACTGGGGCCATAAGCAACGTAGCTTAAGTAGGTTGGCGATCGCAATATTAATTTGCAGTCCAAGTCAGGAAAAGAGCACCGCCCGTCGTAGGATGTGTATTGGGCTGCGATCGTTCCCTTTTGATTTCTCAAAAGTTCTTGCTTGTGTTCACGGCGCACTAGCTCGATTTCTTGAGTCAATGCCGGTGTCGGTGAAGCGAGCGAGCTGGATCTAAATGCTGCTAAGAGCGCTGGCGCGGCGCCTGCAGGCGGGCAATTGTATTTTGCTCGAACAGCGGCTTTTTCTTAATATAATCTGATGTTGGATATTGAGGTTGGCAGTCAGTAACTCAGGGCTAAAGCCACTGAGCTTGTAAGAGAAATCAAGCAAGCTAT
>JAUBOG010000544.1:0-4395 GCA_036700105.1 Microcoleus occultus BM001215583 | reverse complement strand
CCCGAACTCGCGGGGAGGGTTGGGGTGGGGTGCATTATATTTTTGCAAGAGTTCTTTTGGTTATCCTTCCCAGAGCGGAGTCGAAGGGTTTAATGGCCATAATGCCTTAACAGCCTTGGCGGTTGCTATATTTCTAAAAAATGCGATCGCGATCAGTTATTGGTAGTAGCTAACAAATAACTAATGACTAACAACTGATGACTGATGACTGATGACTGATGACTAATTCTTCGCCGCCACCCCAACATACATAATCGAAGTATCCTCATTTATTTGGATTTTAAACAACCCAGATTTTTTGTAATCAACATAATTACCAAAATTAGACATTAAGGTTTGAGATGCTTGTTTCATCACACCAGCATCTGGGAATAGCTGCTTTCCCTTCATCAAATTTCCCCAAAAACCATTCATCTGAGCTAAGAGAGCGCCAATTTCGCCAAACATATCAAAACCTTTAATTTCAATCTTGCCAAAACCGGTGTCGCGCATTACTACAGACAGTTCCTCCGGCGTAATAAACTTGTCCCAATCGTGAACGCCCCGCTTAATTTCTTGCAAAATATTTTCCATCATCCCAATCATCACAACTTGCGATGAAAAAGTCCGATTAATCGTATCAAAAAAGAACAAACCCCCAGGCTTGAGAATTCTGTGCACCTCAGACACAACTTGTTTGTAATCGGCAACGTGTTCTAAAACATCAACACAAATTACCGCATCAAAGGTATTATCATCGTAGGGCATATTTTCTGCAAAACCTTGCCTGTAGTCAATCTCAAAACCGCTTACCAGAGCATGATTTTTAGCTGCTTGAACGCATTTTTCAGATTGGTCTATTCCCGAAACAATCGCGCCTCTCTCGGCCATAAACTCGCAGGAAAAGCCGCCGCCGCAACCGACATCTAAGGTTTTCAGCCCTCGCCAATTTGTCGCGTGTCTGTCGAAAAACTCAAATCTCGGTTTATTTAGGTGGTAAAGAGCATAGATTTTAGATTTTTCGTCCCACCAATTATCGGCATTTTCGTCGTAAAATTCTAAGTCATTTTTTACTTCATTTTTTAGCATCGGCTTTTTCCTATTTAGAATAATTTACATTTGCACAGTTTATCATTATAATACTTTTGCCATGATTTTTAACTAGATGAATCGTATTTCTATTATTATTCCTACCCTGAACGAAGCGGCTTGTCTCGAACGTACTCTGCGTCAACTCAGCATTCTCAATCCTCCGGCTTGGGAGGTTTTGGTGGTAGATGGCGGTAGTCAAGACGACACAGCGGCAATTCCCTGCAAGATAGCTGCGCCGCGCGTACATACCTCCAAAACCCGCGTTATTTCCAGCACTACAGCCGGACGTTCCGTACAAATGAATCTAGGGGCACAAACCGCTACGGGCGACATTCTCTGCTTTCTCCACGCGGATACTTTAGTACCAGACGACATGGTATCAGTCATCCAAACAACACTGTGCGATGCTAAAATTGCCGCTGGCGGATTTATCTCGATCATGGCTGGTTCGCAGCAAACAAGATGGGGTTTTTCGCTGCACAATTACCTGAAAACTTATTACGCGCCGCTGTTATTTCGGCCTCATTTATTTGTCAAAGGATTGCGCTTGCTGTTTGGCGATCAAGTTATTTTTTGCCGCCGCACCGATTTTTTAGAGTGCGATGGTTTTGATGCAGAAATGCCAATTATGGAAGAAGCCGATTTGTGTTTGAAGTTGGCAAGACGGGGTAAGATTAAGTTAGTAAATAGGATAGTCGAAAGTAGCGATCGGCGAGTGGCAGATTGGGGCGAATTTAAAGCAATTGTCATCTATCTTTCGATTGGTTTTTTGTGGGGTTTTGGCGTTTCTGCAAAGTTTCTCAAGCAATTTTATGAAGACATCCGGTGAAACACAAATTTCGCTTAAATTCCTAGAATGTACTGGCTGTATTTTTTGGGCAAAAGTTTTTGCAACAGGTAAATAATCGCCGCACAAACTAACAAAGTACCGGTAACTAAAAAGCCGAGCTTCAGCAGCGGATCGGCCGGTTCGATAAACTTATAATACACTAACAAAAGATATTTTACGACTGTCGAATCTAGAAGATATATCGGGAATGAATAAGCAGCTAATATTTTGACTAACCCAGATAGTCTAGTAGGAAGTGCGATGCTCTTAGAAAATGCCAGGATCGACAAAACGAACAAAATTGCGTATCCTTGAGAAGATAGTTTGAAAAACGATCGCAGAAACCATCCCTCTGAATTAACTTCACTTATCAGATAGTATTCCCAAACGCTCGCTATAAAAAACAGGATAGTTGCTCCTAAAATTGGCATTTTTCTGCGTTCGAGAACTGGTTGAATTCTGTTGTACGAACTGCCTAAAAATAAGCCTGTTGAAAAGGGCAATATCCAACTAAAAATCCAGCGTTCCATCAAAGGTAGAGGTATTGATATGTATTTGAGAGCGGTTAAGTAAAATAATATTGTAAAAATTGTTTGAATTATCAAACCCAAGCCAAAAATTTTTCGGGGCTCTAAAAAATTTAATTTCACTAGCAGCCACCACCAACCGTAGCATTGAATAATCACAACTATAAAGTAATAGGGAGGCATCACGGAGCCAGTCAGGACATCTCGGATTAATGCGATTAAATCAAATTTTTTGAGATCCCCCAAATTATTTAAGATGTACAAAGTTACCGACCAAAATAGATAGGGAGGTATAATTTTTGACAGTCTTTTTTTTAAGATAAGTGTGGGATTATTTTGATTTTCCAGTTTGTTGGTGAGAAAAAAACCGCTGAGTATTAAAAATGCAGGTACGCAAAATAGTTGCAATGTATCGATGGAGACAAATAGAATTGTACGATCGCGAAGTGCTGAGAATCCAGCATGAGTAATCACGACACTGACGATCGCCAAAGCTCGGATTAAGTCAAATTCAGCGAACCTGTTAGATGCTTTTTCCATTGTAAAAATTGGAGTGTAAAAATTGGAGTCAGGTTAACAGCTAATCTGGTAATGCTGCCAACATATCAGAAAATTTAATTTTTGCGCCAATTTCAACAAAACTTAACTCAATGGGGAGCATAAATCATCAATAAATGCACTTGCAGCAAGCATGAAGAGTCCTGTTGATTTAAAACTATCAGGGTTCTTGCTACTCACTGCAAACGATCGCTAAGCGGCGAAATTAGTTAACAGTTAGCGATCGTTTCTGTGAGCTATTGTCCGGAAACACTATCCAACCGATCGCGCCCGTTGCGGATCACGCGCAGCATATCGCTCAGCTTGTGTTCGATATTATCGAGCACTTGGTCGGCATAGTCATCGGCTCCGTTTTGAATTTCCTCGCATTCAGCCAGCGCCCTGACTCTCATCTCTTCCAATTCCTCTTGAGCCTGGTAGCGAATTTGTTCGACTTCCGCCAGCGTCGCCTGCTGAATTGCTTCGCAGTCGAGCAAAACTTGCTGCCGCAACTGATCTGCTTCTATCTTCGCCTGCTGGAGCAGGCCCATATCGTTTAAAAGCTCTGCAGCTCGCTGTTCTGCTGCTTCTATCACTTCTTGAGCGTAGAGTTGGGCTTCTTCGAGCAGTTCGTCTTTGTGCCGGATGACTGTCTCAGCTTCGGCAAAGGCGATCGGCAAATTCAGCCTCACCAAGTCTAACTGGTCGAGCAACTGTTCTTCATCCACCAGAGTGCGTCTGGTCATGGGAATGCGCGGGCTGTCGAGAACAATTTCCTCAAGCCGATTCAATTCCCGCTGGATGTCTACTCCTGCGGTTCTGGTTTCATCTCCGAAGGCGGCTGGGTGCTGAGGTGATTCGTTCTCAGTGCGGAGGCCGGTGCTGTCGGGTTCGATGCGTGTTGGTTCCTGCTGGCGTAACATTTGTAAATATCTAGGGCGACGTGTTTCGGAACAAGATGATCTACGGAGCCACCAAACTTGGCGATTTCTTTAACTACACTACTACTTAAAAAGCTGTACTCGTTAGAAGTTGCCAAAAAAACTGTTTCAATTTCCCCCAGGAGGGTTTTATTGGTGTGGGCCATCTGGAGTTCCATTTCAAAGTCTGTTAATACCCGGATTCCCCGCAGCAGCACTTTGGCTTGTCGAATCTTAGCATAGTTTACTGTCAAACCCTCAAAACTGTCTACTTCTACGTTTGGCAAGTGTTGAGTAGAGCGCAGGATCTGCTGTATCCGTTCTTCTACGGTGAAGAGAGGGGTTTTGCTGGGATTTCGGACTACGGTAACGATTACCCGATCGAACAATTTGCAGCCCCGCTCGATAATGTCTGCGTGACCGAAGGTAATGGGGTCAAAGCTGCCTGGATAGATTGCAATCACGAGTTTGGCGGGAGAGGGGGAGAGGGAGAGGGGGAGTGGGGGAGTGA
>JAUBOG010000543.1:0-4396 GCA_036700105.1 Microcoleus occultus BM001215583 | reverse complement strand
CCCTTTATTAAGGGGGGTTAGGGGGGATCTAGACTTTGATACAAACCAGAGAGACGGTCGGTTTTACGTTAAGTTGACACCAATGGGCACTCGCCGTGTCCTGGCTCTGAGTAACGAATTTGTTCACTGCACCACCTAGGTTGTGAATTTTTAGGCGATCGTAATTTCGGGCGACAGATAAACGTCTTGAATGGCGTTAAACAATTTTACACCTTCTTCAAAGGGACGCTGAAAAGTTTTGCGACCGGAAATTAAACCGCAACCGCCAGCGCGTTTGTTAATGACCGCCGTGCGAATTGCTTCTGCAAAATCGGTTTTTCCCGAAGCACCGCCGGAATTAATTAAACCCATCCTGCCCGCATAACAGTTTAGCACTTGATAGCGAGTTAGGTCGATCGGGTGATCTGTAGTCAAATCCGAATAAACGCGCTTGTCGGTTTTGCCGTAACTCTTGCTGCTTGCTTTAGCAACTGCTTCGTAGCCGTTGTTGCATTCGGGCAATTTCTGCTTGATAATGTCAGCTTGAATTGTCACTCCCAAGTGATTTGCTTGCCCGGTTAAATCCGCTGCAACGTGATAATCTTTGTCTTGTTTGAAGATATCGTTGCGGAGGTAGCACCACAGAATTGTTGCCATTCCGTATTCGTGAGCGTGTGCAAAAGCTTGACTGACTTCTTGGATTTGGCGCGTCGATTCTGGGGAACCAAAATAAATTGTTGCTCCCACTGCAACGGCTCCCAAATTCCAAGCTTGTTCGACGCTTGCAAACATTATTTGGTCGTATTGATTGGGATAAGTCAGCAATTCGTTGTGATTTAGTTTGAGAATGAAAGGGATTTTGTGCGCGTATTTGCGAGATAAGCTTCCCAAAACTCCTAGGGTTGTCGCGACAGCATTGCAGCCCGCAGAGATTGCGAGTTTAATGATATTTTCGCTGTCAAAATAGATGGGATTCGGGGCGAAAGAAGCTGCTGCGGAGTGTTCGATTCCTTGGTCTACGGGCAGGATGGATAAATAGCCGGTATTTGCCAAGCGTCCGCTAGAATAAAGTTGCTGTAGCGATCGCAAAACTTGAGGAGATCGGTCTGTTTGAGCGAAAATGCGATCGACCCAATCCGGGCCCGGCAGGTGCAGCAAATCTTTAGAAATTTTCGCTTGATGGGTGAGCAAGTCTTCGGCTTCCTCGCCCAGCCAAGATTCGAGCGAACTGGGAACTGATAGTGTAGCTGTCATGCAGATTTCCCTCTCAATTTCAATTGCAGGCTGATGATTGCAGACATTAGCCTTGCTGATATTGTAGCGAAAAAATCATATTTTTCATCCCGGCAAAGATCGACCGAGTTTTTAAGCTGTCGGGCATCTAAATTGTATTTTTTGGGCGGGCGAGACGCCCACCCCACAAGACTTTTCTTAAATTTGACTATACAATTTAAATGCACTTGGGCTTAATAAGATTAGCGACAACAGCAGCTAGGACGCGCTACTCTAGAATAAGTTGGCAGTTCAGCCGGATCGGCGCTGCCAGCGATCGCCGATCGATTCGATTCACAACTTTGCCATCAAAATGTCACATACTTACTTTGATTCTGAAAACGGTCACAAATCCTTCGAGATGCCCGGTGCTCGGCCGCATTACAACCCCGATCGCCCCGGTCAAGTAGAGCACATTTTCCTCGACTTAGTGCTGGATATTCCCAAACAAAGCTTTCGCGGCACTTGCAGCATCCGCATCAATCCAGTCCGCAGCGGTATTGACAAATTAACCTTAGATGCTGTTAACCTGAACATTAAATCCGTAAAAGTCGGCGACACCGAGCAAAATTTTGACAGCGACGGCGAATTCCTCCAAATTCAACTGCGCGAACCCACAGCAGCGTACGAACCGATTACAATTGCGATCGAATACTCGGTCGAAAAACCCCAGCGCGGCCTCTATTTTGTCGGGCCAGACAAAAACTATCCCGACAAACCAACACAAGTTTGGACCCAAGGCGAAGACGAAGATTCCCGCTTCTGGTTTCCCTGTTTCGACTATCCCGGACAACTCGCAACTTCTGAAATTAGAGTGCAAGTTCCGAGACAATTTTTGGCGATTTCCAACGGCGAATTAATCAGCACAAAAAACGAAGGCGACGATAAAATTTATCACTGGTCGCAAACTCAAGTTCACCCGACTTATTTAATGACCTTAGCAGTCGGAGACTTTGCCGAAATCAAAGACGAATGGAACGGCAAACCTGTTAATTATTACGTGGAAAAAAGCCGCGAAGCCGACGGTAAGCGCAGCATGGGCAAAACGCCCCAAATGATTGAATTCTTCTCTAAAGCATTCGGCTATCCTTACCCTTTTCCCAAATACGCTCAAGTCTGCGTCGATGATTTCATTTTCGGCGGCATGGAAAATACTTCGACTACTTTGCTGACAGATAGGTGCTTGCTAGACGAACGCGCCAGCCTCGACAATCGCGGTACTGAAAGCTTAGTTGCCCACGAATTAGCTCACCAGTGGTTCGGCGATTTAGTAGTAATCAAACACTGGTCTCATGCTTGGATCAAAGAAGGCATGGCTTCTTATTCTGAGGTGCTGTGGACTGATAAAGAATACGGCAAAGAAGATGCGGCTTATTATATGTTAGGTGAAGCCCGCAACTATTTAGCTGAAGACAGTTCCCGCTACCGCCGCCCGATGGTGACTCACGTTTACCGGGAAGCGATCGAATTGTACGATCGGCATTTGTACGAAAAAGGCGCTTGCGTTTACCACATGATCCGCGCCGAGTTGGGCGACGAGTTATTTTACAAAGCAATTCACACTTTTGTGCGGGATAACGCTCACCAAACTGTAGAAACCATCGATTTGCTGAGGGCGATCGAAAAAGCTACCGGCCGCAATTTGATGTTTTTGTTCGACCAGTACGTTTTTCGCGGCGGTCATCCAGATTACAAAGTTGCTTATTCATGGGACGGAGATAACAAATTAGCAAAAGTTACCGTCACCCAAACTCAGGTAAAAGACGGCAAAAACGGCAACGGTAACAGCAAAGATGTCTTCGATCTGAAAATTCCGATCGGCTTCGGTTACAAGCCGGAAAAAGGAGACGGCGATGACAGTTCAGCCAACCTGAAAACTTTCACAGTGCGAGTGTACGAACGCGAGCAAAGTTTCTATTTCCCTCTCGAAGAAAAGCCCGCATTTATCAGTTTTGATGTCGGCAATAAATACTTAAAAACAGTTGCTCTCGAATATGGAGTTGCCGAACTAAAAGCTCAGTTGCAATTCGATCCAGACCCGGTTTCCCGGATTTATGCGGCCCAAGCTTTGGCGAAAAAGGGAGGATTGGAAGCGGTGAAAACGCTGTCAGAAGTTCTCAAGAAAGAGCCGTTTTGGGCCGTGCGCGCTGAAGTCGCGGGCCAGTTAGTAGAAATTAAACTCGACCAAGCTTTTGACGGTTTAGTCGCTGGTTTGAAGGATAAAGATGCTAGGGTGCGCCGCGCGGTAGTGAATGCGCTGGGTAAAATCAAAACCCACGAAACTTATAAGGCGCTGAGGTCGATCGTCGAAAAAGGCGACGACAGCTATTACGTAGAAGCGGCCGCAGCGACTGCTATGGGTTCGATTGCAGGGGCTAATCCCGATGAAAAACCGACGGACGAACAGGTACTCAAAGAGTTAAAATTGGTGCTGAAAGAGCGTCAGGGGTGGAATGAGGTTGTGCGATCGGGGGCGATCGGCGGTTTGGCGCAGATGAAAACTTCTGAAGACGCGCTGAATCTGATTTTGAAATACACCGCTGCGGGTACTCCCCAATCTTTGCGCTTGGCTGCAATTCGTGCTTTGGGCACAATTTCCACAGGTCAAACTAAGATTAATTTAGAACGGATTTTGCACCGGCTTGCAGAATTGTCTAGAGAAACGTTTTTCTTAACTCAAGTATCTGTAGTTGCAGCATTAGGCCAAATGGAAACTCGCAAAGCTGTGCGGATTTTGCGTTCTTTAGCTAACCAAACTCCCGACGGGCGCGTCCGCCGCATGGCTGATGAAGCTGTCCAAAGAGTGCAGAAAAATGCTGGTTCTGATGCAGCGGTGAAGCAGTTGCGGGAGGAATTAGACCTGGTGAAAAAGGATAATCAAGATTTGAAGAGTCGCTTGGAAAGTTTGGAGGCTAAGTCGAAGAAAGATTAAGTAAATCGACCTAAAACAACAAAACTCGCAAAACCCCAAATCTCCTATAATATGTAGGGTGCGCAGTGCGCACCTTACCCGTACTTGGGGCGCATACAACCAGTTTCTGGCCTTAGCTGTAGGGTGCGTCGCTATCAAAAATTATCAAAAAAAGCGACTATCTCACAGATCCGCACCGGTGCATACTATTGCAAGATTTTGGAGAATTGGTAT
>JAUBOG010000542.1:0-4397 GCA_036700105.1 Microcoleus occultus BM001215583 | reverse complement strand
AGGAAAAAGAAGCCTGCGGTCTAACTGTACCCAGTTGACCGTCAGGTTAGTTCACCAGCAATTTATACCAAATCCGGGTTACTCATCCCCTTTATCGTATGGTAGGGTGCGTCGCTCGTAGGCGTAAGCCGGGGCGAAGCCATCGCGATCTTGGCAGCAAGAATTGTTCGTGGCGACGCACCCTACTTTTACTAATATACTCTGTGCGTAAGTTCTCAAGATTTAGCTATAAAAAATGGGGCGAGCCAGAAGCCCGCCCCAAACTCAATTACACTGTGACTATTAACCCAACAGCGCCTGAGCCTTAGCTACCACATTATCAACGGTGTAGCCAAACTTTTCTAAAGCAACCGGGCCCGGTGCAGAAGCGCCGAATCTGTCGATGCTGATGCTATCGCCTTCGGAACCCAAATAACGTCCCCAGCCGAAGCTAACAGCCGCTTCTACTGCCAAGCGCTTAGTAACAGCTTTTGGCAGTACAGATTCGCGGTAAGCTGCATCTTGCAAGTCGAACAATTCCCAGCAAGGCATCGAAACTACTCGCACTTTATTGCCTGCGGCGCGCAATTTTTCAGCGGCATCAACGCAGAGGTATGTTTCGCCACCGGTGCCGATTAAAATGATGTCGGGAGTGCCGCCGTCGTCGGACAAAATGTAAGCGCCTTTGGCTGTTCCTTCGATCGAGCTTCCGGCCAAATTAGGCAAGTTTTGGCGGGACAAAGCCATCAAAGTTGGGCGCGTGCGGCTTTCAACTGCCACCTTGTAAGCGCCGGATGTTTCGTTGCCGTCGGCTGGGCGCATTACCAACAAATCGGGAATGACGCGCAGGGAGGCGATCGTTTCAACAGGTTGGTGAGTCGGGCCATCTTCGCCCAAGGCTACGGAGTCGTGAGTCATTACGTAAATAACTCCAGCTTCCGAAAGTGCAGACAGGCGAATTGCGCCGCGCATATAGTCAGCAAACACCAAGAAAGTAGCGCAGTAAGGAATCAAACCGCCGTGCAGAACCATGCCGTTGGCGATCGCGCCCATGCCGTGTTCCCGCACGCCAAACCGCAGGTTGCGACCTTCATATTGACCTTTTTGGAAATCTTTTTCACCCTTGAGCAAAGTCATGTTAGAAGAAGCCAAATCAGCGGAACCGCCGATCAGTTCAGGCAACACAGCAGCCAAAGCATTCAAACATTTTCCAGAATGATTCCGAGTCGAATCTGCCTTATCTTCTGGGTTGTAAGTCGGCAAAACTTTATCCCAACCTTCGGGAAGTTTGCCAGCTACAGTGCGCTCGTATTCTGCTGCTTCTGCGGGATATGCTGCTTTGTAAGCATCAAAAGCTTGCTGCCATTCTTGCTCAGCTTGAGCGCCGCGATCGACTGCTTTGCGGAAGTGTGACAAAGCATCGCTAGGAATCTCAAACGGTGCGTGTTCCCAATTCAAGAAATCGCGAGTTGCCTTGACTTCAGCGTCGCCCAAAGCAGCGCCGTGAGCGCTGTAACTGTTGCGCTTGTTGGGAGAACCGTAACCGATAATTGTGCGGACTTTAATCATGGACGGTTTGTCCGTGACTTTCTTGGCTTCTTCAATAGCTTTGTGAACTGCTGCCAAGCTAGTATCTGCATCTAGATCGGTATTATCTACTGTAATGACGTGCCAGTTGTAAGCTTCAAAACGCTTGCCGACATCTTCAGTAAAGGCTAAGTTTGTGTCGCCTTCGATCGAGATGTGATTGTCATCGTAGAGAGCAATTAATTTGCCGAGTCCGAGGTGTCCGGCCAAAGAACAAGCTTCGCCAGAAACGCCTTCCATGTGGCAACCATCACCCATGATCACGTAGGTGTAGTGGTCAACAATTGTGCTGTCTGGCTTGTTAAATTTTGCAGCGAGGTGAGCTTCTGCCATTGCCAAACCGACGGCATTAGCAATGCCTTGTCCCAGAGGGCCCGTGGTAACTTCTATGCCTTCTGTGACGAAGTTTTCCGGGTGTCCGGGGGTTTTGGATTCCCACTGGCGGAACTGCTTGATGTCGTCGAGGCTGACGCTATCGTAGCCGGTCAAGTGCATGAGGGCGTACTGCAGCATACAGCCGTGGCCGGCGGAGAGGACGAAGCGATCGCGGTTGAACCATTTGGGGTTTTTGGGGTTGAACCGCATAAACCGATCCCACAGCACGAAGGCCATAGGCGCAGCGCCCATCGGCAGTCCTGGATGACCTGATTTTGCTTTTTCTACCGCATCGATGGCGAGAAAGCGGATAGAGTTGATGCAGAGTTCTTCGAGTGATTGGGTTGCAACAGCCATAATTCTGGTTTTTATATGTAAGGGAGTGTGTGCGGTCGATTCTGGCAGAGGTGCGATGAGTCGAGTTCGATCGACGGCGATCGTCTCTGCTGTTCAGTTTCTGTGGAACTGCCGTGAGGCTGCACTACATATCATCTCACCACTTGCGATCGACCGACAACTTAATTTTTTAAGATTTCGATCGCTTTGTGCTGTCGGTAACAATTGCTGCCTGTGGTCAGTTGACTGTTGGCGGTTGACTGTTGTCAGTTTGCCGTAAAAATCGCTGAAACTATTGCTATGATTGCATTTTGTTTCTTCGCACCGATCCTCTATCCTTTACATCCGCTACATCCGCTACAAAATCCGTTGCCGAACTTCCTTCTGACTTCTGCTATATTTGCAATTTTAGTCAGGCAATAACGAATGACTCTCAGTGAAGCCGAAGTCCGCAGTCAAAAAGTAGACGAACTGCGATCGCAAGGCATAGAACCCTATCCCAGTCAATCCTACGCGCGATCGCACACAGCCCAACAAGTTCGCGAAATATTTAGTCAGCCGGGAAAAGAACTCCAAAACGGAGAAAGCGACCCCGAAGAAATCTCCCTGCGAGTAGGCGGCCGCATCACTTCCAAACGCGACAGCGGCAGCATTTGCTTCATCGATTTAAAAGACGCCACAGACAAAATCCAACTCAAAATCGAGAAAAAAATCGTCACCGGCGAAGTCGGTTTAAGCTTCAAGCAAATTAAAACTTTGCTCGATGTCGGCGATTTTGTCGGCGTCGAAGGCATCGGCTGCCGCACTCAGAAAGGAGAACTTTCGATTTCAGTGCGAGAATTCACGCTGCTATCAAAAGCTACTATTCAATTTCCCGATGCTTATTATGGAGTTAGCGACCCCGAAGTTTGCCGCCGCCACCGCGAAATGGATTTGGCAAGCAACCAAGACTCGCTCAACCGTTTTATGCTGCGCAGCCGCATCGTTCAAAGCATCCGTTCCTATCTCTGGAATGCCAACTTTTACGAAATAGAAACACCGACATTGCAAGCTATTTACGGCGGCGCTGCTGCTAAGCCGTTCGTCACTCACCACAATGCTTTGGATGTTGATTTGTATTTGCGAGTTGCTCCCGAACTGTTCTTAAAAAGGGCAATTTGCGGCGGTTTCGAGCGAGTATTTGAACTCGGAAAAGCATTTAGAAATGAGGGCATTGATAGCACCCACAATCCCGAGTTTACCTCTGTAGAAGTTTACCAATCTTACGCAGATTACTTCGACATATTAGCAGTTGTCGAAGATGTGATGTGCTGTGCAGCTCAGGCTGTACTTGGAGATGTCAAGGAAATTGACAATCAGGGACAGATGATTAGTTTAGAACGCAAGTTCGACTACAGCGAAAAATATCCCAGTTTTAGCGGCAAACACTGGGAAGTTAAAACGATGGTGGAAGCTGTCAGAGACGAGTTTGGGCTGGATTTTGACAGTTTGGATCTCGAAAGTGCGATCGCCGAAGCAACCAAACTAGAATTGCACCTTTCTAAACTAGAAAAACAGAGTTTAGGTTACGTGCTGTACGCTGTCTTTGACAAATTAGTTGTCCCCAAACTAATTCAACCAACTTTCATCATAGACTTTCCCGTAGAAGTCAGTCCCCTCGCCAAAGGACACCGCAGCAAACCCGGATTCGTCGAGCGTTTCGAGCTATTTATCAACGGGATGGAATACTCGAACGGCTTCTCGGAATTGAACGATCCCAAAGAGCAAAGAAAGCGGTTTGAGGAACAGTTGGCGCAGAAAGATGCAGGCGACGACGAAGCGCATCCAATGGATGAAGATTTCATCCAAGCGTTATCTTTGGGAATGCCCAATTGTGCCGGAATGGGAATCGGTGTAGATAGATTGGTAATGCTTTTAACCAACACTCAAAGCATCCGCGATGCCGTCATGTTCCCGACAATGAAACCTGTCAAAGATTGATTTGTAAAATCTGGTAGGGGCATCGCCCGCCCCATAGGTGTCAACTTAAGCTCAAATCCAGTCAGAGATTGTTGTTTGACTATTAATCCAGATCCCCCCTAGCCCCCCTTAAGAAGGGGGGGACAAGAGTCCGATCGAAG
>JAUBOG010000541.1:0-4410 GCA_036700105.1 Microcoleus occultus BM001215583 | reverse complement strand
CAACTTAATATACCCGCATACTGTTTCAATCCCTGATAGGGTTTTAGGTGTTTTCCGGCGCGGATTTTACCGGCCGCCCGCCGACCGGCCGCGTTTCAATCCCTGATAGGGTTTTAGGTGTTTTCCGGCTCCGAACCATAGACATTACTGCTAGTAGTGATGGGAATGTTTCAATCCCTGATAGGGTTTTAGGTGTTTTCCGGCTGTGCGCTATTTTGCTCAACGCGCGATAGTGCCCAGGTTTCAATCCCTGATAGGGTTTTAGGTGTTTTCCGGCATTTCCAAGGCTTCGGTAGCACTAGCTGTCGATACAGTTTCAATCCCTGATAGGGTTTTAGGTGTTTTCCGGCTGGAGATTTACCCCCAGTGGAACCCGCACACACCCGGTTTCAATCCCTGATAGGGTTTTAGGTGTTTTCCGGCGTGGCGGCGCTTAACTATTCGAGGTATGCGGTGTTTCAATCCCTGATAGGGTTTTAGGTGTTTTCCGGCCCGTCAATCGCTTAATTTTCAGCTTTTCTTCAAGGTTTCAATCCCTGATAGGGTTTTAGGTGTTTTCCGGCTTGAATGGCCGCTTGAAATTTGAAGCTGAGGGTGTTTCAATCCCTGATAGGGTTTTAGGTGTTTTCCGGCTACGCATCCTGTGGTGGATGTGCTGCAATCCTAGCCAGCTAGTTTCAATCCCTGATAGGGTTTTAGGTGTTTTCCGGCCAAGCGTCACCTCAGCAAGCAATCGCCATGCAGCGTTTCAATCCCTGATAGGGTTTTAGGTGTTTTCCGGCACATTCGCGATTCCTTTGTTACCAGGAAGCCCCCGTTTCAATCCCTGATAGGGTTTTAGGTGTTTTCCGGCCTGAGAGCGGCTGCTGATGCGTTAGTTCGTGAAACCAAATTGTTTCAATCCCTGATAGGGTTTTAGGTGTTTTCCGGCCTTGACCTTTTTGGCTCCTTCCTGTTTGATAATGGTTTCAATCCCTGATAGGGTTTTAGGTGTTTTCCGGCCAAGACTATATGCACGAGGCTATCACGATGACAAGTTTCAATCCCTGATAGGGTTTTAGGTGTTTTCCGGCGCAACTATCATCTATTACCTATTGCATAACCCTTAAGTTTCAATCCCTGATAGGGTTTTAGGTGTTTTCCGGCCAAACTGCTCTTAGCGCCTACTGGCTCGATTACACCGTTTCAATCCCTGATAGGGTTTTAGGTGTTTTCCGGCAAGTAATTTGTGCATTATTTTTGCAGAGGAGAAGGGTTTCAATCCCTGATAGGGTTTTAGGTGTTTTCCGGCCCTGACAGCCAACAGTAGCAGTAATACTGGATTGGATGTTTCAATCCCTGATAGGGTTTTAGGTGTTTTCCGGCGTTATCCTGGCATCAAGGATGATTTTACCGATCGCGCGTTTCAATCCCTGATAGGGTTTTAGGTGTTTTCCGGCACAAAAAAGGCTCCAAATACATCGTCACCATCAGTTTCAATCCCTGATAGGGTTTTAGGTGTTTTCCGGCAACTCGCGACCCGCTGCAACATTACGCAGCTTTGGGTTTCAATCCCTGATAGGGTTTTAGGTGTTTTCCGGCTGTTGTACCGGAAGGTATTTCTGTCTCGACGACGTTTCAATCCCTGATAGGGTTTTAGGTGTTTTCCGGCATCTATTATCTGCGTTATTGAAGGGCGACTTTCGTTTCAATCCCTGATAGGGTTTTAGGTGTTTTCCGGCATTATTGGTGTTGAGCATGGAGACTGGATGCAAGTTTCAATCCCTGATAGGGTTTTAGGTGTTTTCCGGCCCGAAAGCCGCAGCGCCGCGAGTTCTGACTCTCAATGTTTCAATCCCTGATAGGGTTTTAGGTGTTTTCCGGCTTACTGCCAATTTAAGGGCGTGTTCCCTTTTGTGTTTCAATCCCTGATAGGGTTTTAGGTGTTTTCCGGCACCACACCTTATTATAGAGATATGTCGGTCGTCCGTTTCAATCCCTGATAGGGTTTTAGGTGTTTTCCGGCGTTGTTGGTACAGCGTTAAACGCTTTTAAGATATCGTTTCAATCCCTGATAGGGTTTTAGGTGTTTTCCGGCATTGTGTTTTCTATTGCTTGGTAAATTTCGTTGCGTTTCAATCCCTGATAGGGTTTTAGGTGTTTTCCGGCAATTCGACAGCGGCTGCGGATTAATCAGTGACCAAGTTTCAATCCCTGATAGGGTTTTAGGTGTTTTCCGGCCCACCACCAATACTTCCAGCCACCACAGTGCCACGTTTCAATCCCTGATAGGGTTTTAGGTGTTTTCCGGCGAATCCAAGCGGCCAAAACTTTGAAGTGGGAATGATTGTTTCAATCCCTGATAGGGTTTTAGGTGTTTTCCGGCATGAAGAGGAGTGAGATTGATGATTAAATTGCCTCAAGGTTTCAATCCCTGATAGGGTTTTAGGTGTTTTCCGGCGCTAACGGAGTCGCTCAGTACACCGCAGCCCACTATCTGTTTCAATCCCTGATAGGGTTTTAGGTGTTTTCCGGCAAGACATCCCAATCACCTCAATCTTTGACGAAGTGTTTCAATCCCTGATAGGGTTTTAGGTGTTTTCCGGCTTGAAGAGTTGATCGAAGCGTTTAGCAACATACATGTTTCAATCCCTGATAGGGTTTTAGGTGTTTTCCGGCCCGAAAAATAGCTTTCAAAAAAGTCCAATTTATTGGTTTCAATCCCTGATAGGGTTTTAGGTGTTTTCCGGCTTAGTATTTTTCTCAATGGGGAAGACAATGCCTGGTTTCAATCCCTGATAGGGTTTTAGGTGTTTTCCGGCAAAACCGTAGAAGCTGTTCCCATCAAAGAAGCCGCGTTTCAATCCCTGATAGGGTTTTAGGTGTTTTCCGGCCTTACCCCTAATTTACCCGCTGGCGTTACTTTAGATGCGTTTCAATCCCTGATAGGGTTTTAGGTGTTTTCCGGCATGGCTTTACAAAGATGTCCGCCGAGCTTTAAAAGTTTCAATCCCTGATAGGGTTTTAGGTGTTTTCCGGCGTTAGAAATAAAAATGACGGGATTGCTCTTGTAACAAGTTTCAATCCCTGATAGGGTTTTAGGTGTTTTCCGGCGGTGGTGTTAGGCCCCATCGTTCATATGCGATTGGTTTCAATCCCTGATAGGGTTTTAGGTGTTTTCCGGCTCTGCGATCGCCAATGTGTGAGTCTCACTCCCAGTTTCAATCCCTGATAGGGTTTTAGGTGTTTTCCGGCTCTGTTGAGCAAGGAGAAAGTTTATGCACCCACAAGTTTCAATCCCTGATAGGGTTTTAGGTGTTTTCCGGCTCTAAAAGCTCGCCCGCTTCAATCCAGTATGCTGCGTTTCAATCCCTGATAGGGTTTTAGGTGTTTTCCGGCGGAATCTAATTTCTGTTCTTAAAGTCAGTCGATCGGTTTCAATCCCTGATAGGGTTTTAGGTGTTTTCCGGCTTTATAACAAGTTGCTCTTTTATCTATTTCAGCCGGTTTCAATCCCTGATAGGGTTTTAGGTGTTTTCCGGCTATTTATCTGTAGCAGCCGTTAAAACAACTTGTTTAGTTTCAATCCCTGATAGGGTTTTAGGTGTTTTCCGGCAATTGATGCTTTTGCGATTGCCTGTTGGTACTTTGTTTCAATCCCTGATAGGGTTTTAGGTGTTTTCCGGCGCCGATGAGCATGAGAAAAACGGAAATACCCGCGTCGTTTCAATCCCTGATAGGGTTTTAGGTGTTTTCCGGCGCGATCGCCCTACAGTGCATCAGTGATGCTGGAAAAGGTTTCAATCCCTGATAGGGTTTTAGGTGTTTTCCGGCGACATCTTCAGCGCGGCGAGCGATCGCATGATTTTAGTCCCGCGCTCCTGAGTTTCAATCCCTGATAGGGTTTTAGGTGTTTTCCGGCTCAGCGCGGCGGTTTCCTCTGCTATTTGTTCAAGTGTTTCAATCCCTGATAGGGTTTTAGGTGTTTTCCGGCCAGGGTTGGCGCTCAAGGCGGATGCGTCGGCATTGTTTCAATCCCTGATAGGGTTTTAGGTGTTTTCCGGCAGAATTAACAATTCAAATACTTTTGCTGATTGCTGTTTCAATCCCTGATAGGGTTTTAGGTGTTTTCCGGCTCGGTATGTCCTGAGTTTAGATTCGAGTCGCCCGTTTCAATCCCTGATAGGGTTTTAGGTGTTTTCCGGCGTTTCGCCTATTATCCTTTTGAGATAAGTAAGGGTTTCAATCCCTGATAGGGTTTTAGGTGTTTTCCGGCAGTCAGAGTAATTTCTGAGGGTGTCTTTATTAAAGTTTCAATCCCTGATAGGGTTTTAGGTGTTTTCCGGCATGGGTAAGCTTGCGCTTTGCACCAATTCAATTAAGAAATTTAGTTTCAATCCCTGATAGGGTTTTAGGTGTTTTCCGGCAATT
>JAUBOG010000540.1:0-4411 GCA_036700105.1 Microcoleus occultus BM001215583 | reverse complement strand
TCCCTACCATGATTAATTGTAGGGACACGGCAGTGCCGTGTCCTGATTTCGGGTTATATTAATTTCGATGCTACCGGGCTTGATATTACTCCTAACTGCGACTATGCTTCCGCAGTTTTTCAATCCATCTAAAGTTAGAAAAAAATAGATAGTAATCCGCCCCAAAATATCACCGCCGTTAGAGGCAAGCATAGGGAGTTTATTTCTAATCTTGACAAGTAGTAGTAAAAAGTTGGAAAAATTTTGTGAACACTGTAACTGCTGTTTTTAAAAGACTGCGTATCGGTCAATTTTTGACTCAATTTTTGACTGTATTTATGGCTGGTTTGCTGCTGTTTACCAGCACCGCTTGCAATGCTGGCGATGTTCGAGGCGCTCGGCCTGACAATCCTCCCGTTCAAATGGGAGGAATGAATAATCCCCACAAGGCCGATGGTGATGGATACACGAATTATCAAATGTCTACTGACCCTAAAGTCAATCAATCGCCTGCTAAAGATCGAAAGAATCGGGCTGATTTGTCGATAATTGGCGAGCGGCTTTTAGCCTCGACTACCGCTGAGTCTAATTCCTCAAAGCTGCTTTATCCGGGTTCTGCGCCGATGGAAACTGACAAATTCGACCCCGAACTCGGAGGAGATAAAGCTCTGTTAAACGCGCCAGACGGACAGCCGGCCCAGGGTCAACCCGTATTCGACCGCAGTGATCCAGATGCTAATATTTTGGAGAGAGTAGGCGCCGCCGTTAAGGATGCTTCTGCTTTCTTGAAAGATAGCGCTGAAGATGCCAAGGAAAGCTCGGTTACGAAACTCAATCCGCTGCAAAAATAAGCCGCTAAATAGACCAGCTTCCAAACACAGAATACCAGCTCAGCTCCCCGACTTCATGAAGAAATTGGGGAGCTAACAGTTATTAAAACTACTGGGCCAATGCCTTTGTGCATAGCGCAAGGTGCGCCTGTCGGCGCAGCCTACCCGATCGGCATACAAGGGTATTTGCTCTTACTCTCAAAGCTTTTTGATATCTACGACAGCTTTGTTCTATTTTTTCTTTGAGTCAGAAACATCAGCAATCAAATCGTCTTTATCAACTTTTGGGACAAAATCAGGACGGTCTTTGGCTTCCCAACCGGGGGGGCGCTTGGAGTTGTACCAGGCGATCGAGCCGATCGTCACTGCGGCAATAAATCCAACAACAAGAACTGCGATCGGAGCTGTCATGGTGACATCTGTCATGATAATTAAATCCTTATTTACGCTACTTTGGTATCATTTTAAGTGCTATTGGTATTTTGTTGATATGTCTGAAGGCTGAAAAAATGAGTAAATTCCCTTCATAATGTTGAGAGGTTGGAAATTGGAGGGCTGATTTTATGCCGTTGGGAACAATCGCATTGCTGTTGGCTGCTAGTTTCGTTCTGGGTGCTTTGCCGCTGGCTCGATGGATAGTGCAACTGTCTGCTGGCAAAGATTTGAGGGTGTTGGGGACGGGGAATGCCGGCGTGTCGGCTGCTTTCATTCACGGGGGAAAGTTAGCGGGGATTGCTGCGGTGTTGGCGGAAATTGCCCGAGGAATTATACCCGTTTTGGCGGCACGATTTTGGTTGCCGGAGCAAAGCGCGATCGCCCTGGCGCTGTTAATTCCTCTAGTTGCGGGCAGATATGCGATCGCCCGCGGGGGAGGCGTCACCAATGCTGTTTGGGGCGTTTTGGCATTTTCGCCGCCGGTGGCTGTCGCATCCGGCATTTCGGGGCTGCTGGCGTGGCGTTTGGCTGAGGTTGTGTGGGGTAAGGGCGATCGGGCCAGGCTGTTTGCAGCCCGCGGAGGATGTCTTTGCACCCCAATCTGGGTTTCGATCTGGCGCCAAAATGCGGCAGAATTTTTAGCAGCAGCAGGATTGGCTGTTTTACTCTTCACAATTAGTCTGCGTCAGGGTGATGATATGGCTGTAGCTAAATCTCAAGAATTGCTTTCTCTGGATGACTCGCTCGATGCTAAAGTCTGCGGCGATAAAGCCGCTAAATTGTCTCAACTAAAAAGAGCCAATTTCAATGTACCTTCGGGCTGGATATTATTGAATGAATCGGGCATCGGACATCGGGCATCGGGCATCGGGCATCAAGGCAATGCTGAGGAATTGTCAATCCCTAATTCTTTAATCCAAAATCTAAAATCTAAAATCCAAAATCGAATGATTGTGCGCTCTTCTGCTGCGGGAGAAGACGGAGATTTTAGTTCCGCCGCCGGACAATATCAAACCATCGGGCCAGTTTTAACAGAAACAGAATTAATCGCTGGCATTCACCGCTGCCGCCAGTCTTATTGGACTTCCGAAGCAGTTGCTTACCGCAGAGAGCGACAACTGCCCGATACCCAAATGGCTGTCTTGATTCAGCCTTATATTGATAGCAAATTTGCCGGAGTCACGTTCACCCGCAATCCTTTAGATGGCGGTTCCGAGGTAATTATAGAAGCTTTGCCGGGAGGTGCAGAATCTGTTGTCGGCGGACAATTTACTCCGGTTCACTTGGAAATTGATGTTAGCACGCCTGAATCTTTAGAAAAAAGTTTAAGTGAAATTGAAACTAATTCAATTATCGATAAATCGATGGTCGCAGAATTGGTGAAAGTAGCGCAAGCAATCGAAGCATTTTTTCACGGCATCCCGCAGGATATTGAGTGGAGTTGGGATGGCGAAAAGCTTTGGATTTTGCAAAGCCGCCCGATTACTAATTTGCAGCCGTTTTGGACGCGAACCATTGCAGCAGAAGTGATTCCCGGTGCAATTCGCCCGCTTACTTGGTCGATCAATCGCCCGCTTACTTGCGGGGTTTGGGGAGAAATTTTCACAGTGGTTTTGGGCGAAAAAGCGGCTAATTTAAACTTTAATGAAACGGCAACTTTGCTGGGTTCTCACGCTTATTTCAATGCGACTTTGTTGGGCGAAATTTTTCGGATGATGGGATTGCCGGAGCAGGGTTTGGAATTTCTGCTGAGAGGGCAAAAAATGGGCAAGCCGCCTTTGGGGAAGGTTTTGCCTTCTTTGCCCGGTTTGTGGCGTCTGGTGCAGCGGGAGCGGGCGCTCAATGCAGAATTTAAGGGCGATCGTACTGCTATTTTTTTACCAGCAATAGAAAGTTTGGAGAAGTTAGAGAAGGAAGAAGGAAGAAGGAAGAAGGAAGAGGGAAGAGGGAAGAAGGAAGAAGGAATATTAATGCCCGATGCCCAATTCCCCATGCCCGATGCCCAATATTTAAGGGAGTTGTTGGAGAGAGCCGAGCAAATTCAGGAGTGGCTGAAACCGATTACTTACTACAATATATTAGGACCTATCGGGCTGGCAATCCGCAAATCAATTTTTCGGGTTCCCGATGAATGGCTGGAAAATGAGGGCGCACCTGAAATTGCTTCGGTGCGAGCTTTGCAGCAGTTGGCTCAAAAGTTGCGAGAAGCTGCAATTTCGCAATCTGATGAAACTATTTCAACGGCAGAATTGACGCGGGTGTTTGCTGAAAGTTCGGCTTTGCAAGCAGAGTTTGCACAGTGGCTTGATAGTTACGGATATTTGAGCGAGGTGGGGACGGATATTGCTGTTGCTACTTGGCGCGAACAACCGGAGGTTTACCAAAAATTGTTAGTGAATATGGCTGGGAAATCTGCTGCAACTAATTCAGCCGAAAAGCGCAAATTAAGCTTGACTTTTTGGCAGAAGTGGCGCTTAGATAAGTGTCGGGAAAGAGCGATCGTCAAAAATGAAATTAGCGAAATTTACGCGCGGTTGTTGGCTTATTTGCGCTGGACTTTTTTGGCAATTGAAGCGGGCGGCTTAGCAATGGGTGTATTTGAGGAAGCAGGGGATATCTTTTATTTGGAATTTGCGGAAGTTCAGGATTGGATTCGCACAGGTGCGAGTGTTTCGTTTCAGGATACAATTAGGGCGAGGCGCAAACAGTTAATAGCCGATCGCACTCGCTCGATTCCCCCTGTAGTCTACGGCAATTTGCTGCCGAATACTCGGGAAAGGTCGATCGAACTTGCAGCATCCGCAACTAATATCCTCCGGGGAATTCCGGCAAGTATCGGATGTGTGGAAGGCTTTGTCAAGATTTGCCGCAGCGCGAATACGGATTTAGGAGAAAGTGCGATCGCCGTTGTTCCATACACCGATGCAGGTTGGGCGCCGCTGCTATTAGGAGCAACAGCAATTATCGCCGAAGTTGGCGGCCAACTATCTCACGGAGCAATAATCGCCCGCGAGTACAAAATTCCCGCAGTCATGAATATTGCTGAAGCCACAACACGCCTGCGAGACGGTCAAAAAGTCCGAGTAGACGGCTATCTCGGCACCGTAGAATTGCTCGAATAAGTTATCATTTGAGTGCGAGCTTCTAGCTCGCGAGCTAGAAGCTCG
>JAUBOG010000539.1:0-4415 GCA_036700105.1 Microcoleus occultus BM001215583 | reverse complement strand
AAAAAGATGATTTTAAATTTTTAATTTTCGCTCAACCGAGAAAGGGAGAAGAATTAAAAGTTCTAATTTTTGAAGTGAAAATTCACGCATTCAAAACTCAAAACTTTCCTAACTCTTCCCCTTTCTGAAATTTTATTTTAAAATTTTCATTCCCCACTTTCGTGCTATGACTTCATTTACCTCCCCAAACCAAAACCAGGTTGTGATTCGCCCGTTTCAGTACCGCGACATCGAGGCGATGGAGCAACTGTGCGCGGAAACAGCCGAAGAGCCAGAAAACCGCAAGGGTGCAAGCTGCGACTTGGTACTGGGTAGAAAATTGCAGCAGATCCGCCGCTGGTACGGACTGCTCAAGATTTTTAGCTGGTTTCCGAATCCTTGTCAGTCGCTGTTCCGCGCCCACGTTGCCGAAGAAGAGGGTAAAGTTAAGGGCATAATTCAGATTTCTCCTTTCAACCGCACCCGCAGCACTTGGCGGATCGATCGCATCGGAGTAGACCCGGAAGCCCGCAGCAAAGGAATTGGTTCGATGCTGCTGCGGTACTGCTTCGAGGCAGTCTGGGAGGCGCGGACGTGGCTGCTGGAGGTGAATGTGGGGGATACAGCTTCCCTGGCTTTGTACCGGCAGAATGGGTTTCAGCCTTTGGCCCAGATGACTTACTGGACGATCGCCCCAGAACGGCTGCAAGAAATGGCTGGCTCGACGCCAGATTTGCCCAACCTGCTACCTGTAAGCAACGCCGACGCTCAACTGCTGTATCAACTAGATACCGCGTCCATGCCGCCGCTGGTGCGCCAAGTATTCGACCGCCACATTCAAGATTTCAAAACCAGTTTCTTGGGCGCTTTGCTTGAAGGTGTCAGACAGTCGCTGGGAAAAACAGAGGTAGTTAGCGGTTACGTGTTTGAACCGCAGCGCAAAGCAGCGATCGGCTATTTTCAGGTGCAGCTATCCCGCAGCGGCCATCAGCCCCACGTCGCCCAGTTAACCGTACACCCGGCCTACACTTGGCTGTACCCAGAACTGCTATCCCAGATGGCGCGCCTGGTTCAAGATTTCCCAGCTCAAAGCCTGCAACTAGCTTCCGCCGACTACCAGCCAGAACGAGAAGCTTATTTAGAGCAATTTGGAGCAGTGCGCTTGGAACACAGTTTGCTGATGTCTCGATCGGTGTGGCACAAATTGCGCGAGTCCAAGTTGGTTTCTCTCGAAGGACTCCAGCTATCAGAAATGCTGCAAAGCTTCCAGCCAACCCGCAAACCCGTACCGGGCAGAATGTCCTGGCTAGGCCCGATGGCTGGCGAAGCCGCCGCAGGGCCAGCGTCCTCCGAAATTAAACCTTTGTCGGCAGACTCGGGAAACAACCAAATCAATCAAGTTAACCCTTTGAACTTCCAGAATTCCGAATCAGCAGCAACAGATGGCAGCATTTTGCCCCTAAAATTTCCCGAGTTGCCGATCGACGGCGGCTCGCAAGAAAGCAGTTAATACTTAATAGTTGAAAGCAGAAGGTAGAAAACTTTTCATCCAAGCGGTCGTCTGCGATTTGATGCGCACCATACCTTTAAATAAGGTGCGCATTACTTATTTTATTCTAACTTTCTTCTCTTCTTCCTTTGCGATCTTAGCGTCTTCGCGGTTCGTTAAATAAGATTAATGCCGCCAAAAAATAGTAAATCTAAAAACTAAAATTGATTCATCGATCATGTCCAACGATAAATTATGGATATCAGCCCTGGGATTAGATATCGGTCTCAAACGAGTCGGCATCGCCGGGTGTGACGGCACTGGTTTAATAGCTACGGGGATTGCTACTCTAGTACGATCGTCCTTCGAGCGAGACGTAGCTTATCTCAGAGAGCTCGTCCGAGAGCGCAGAGTGCAAATTTTAGTATCGGGCTTGCCTTACTCCCTGAGCGGAGAATTGGGCCCTCAAGCGCGACAAGTGCAGAAATATGCCCGCCGCATCGCCTCCGCTTTAGAGCTCCCCCTAGAATACGCAGACGAGCGCCTGACTTCGGTTGAGGCAGAGGAATTGATGAAAACCGCAGGGATTTCGGTGTCGCAAAATAAGGGTTCGATCGATCGCAAAGCAGCCGCCCTGATTTTGCAGCAGTGGTTGGACGAAAGAAGGCAAAAATAGTCAAAAGGAAGAAGGAAGAAGGAAGAAGGAAGAAGGAAGAAGGAAGAAAGAAGATTAATTGCCCAATGCCCCATGCCCAATGCCCAATGCCCCATGCCCAATGCCCAATGCCCCATGCCCCATTAGCATTTTATCTGCGTAGTAGCTTAACAAAGGCGTGATATCCTAGGTTGTGCAAGTTTGCTACGCACACCTGTCACCGTTGACACACGGTCGAAAATTCCCCAGTACCTCGGTACTGAATAAGTAAAATAATATATACGCGATGTCCTCATCTCCCTACCGCAAAGAAAATGGCAGTTCTAATGAAGTTTCCGTCACCCTGACTGATGAATTCGGGCGATCGCTAACTTGCAACATAGAATATTCTATGGACTTAGAAGGTCAAGAATACGCTTTGCTGCTTCCGATCGACTCGCCAGTAGAAATTTTTACTTGGCACGGAGACGAAGCAGACGAAGCAGCAATTCCTGTCGAAGACGATAGCGAAATTGACAAAATTTTTGATACTGCTAGAGTTGTCCTGCAAGAGCAGAATTTGACTCTCCGGCGCACGGCGGTGACGCTGACTGTGGTTGGCGAATTGCCGGAATTTCCCGAAGAGGATATGGCGCCGGATGCCGATCCAGATGAGGAGTCGGAGTTTGAGGAGCTGATGTGGTTGACCAGCTTCTACCACGAAGAACAGGAATATGCCATTTATACGCCTCTCGACCCGTTCTTTATCTTGGCTCGAATGAATGATGACGGCAAGCCAGAATTGCTATCAGAAGAAGAGTTTCAAAGGCTGGAACCGATGTTGCCGATGCTGGAAGACCAGTTTTTTGACGAGCTTGATTAGAGATAAATTGCAGGCAGAAGGGCTGACGGCAAAAAGCAGAAGTTTTGATTGTTCTATCAAAAAGCAAACTGCTCGCCCGATCGAACTTTTTCTCTTATTGCGCCTTCTGCCTTAACGCTCCGGCTGTGGAAATGAGCCGAGAGAATTGTGCCTTTTAAAGGGCTTGTCTCCGTAAATTTTCGGCCATCAATCGCTCTTCACAAGTCAATAGTCGTTACTTAACCGCCGCTTATTGAGGACAACGGACTATGAGTAAAGAACAACTGACAAAAAGCAACGCGCGCGAGAGCCGAAAAGGTACTCCGCAAGTCTCTAAATGGTTGTTTTATCTGGCGTTGCTGCCGGCAATTTGGGGAGTTTTCGCTTGGCAGGGCTGGGCTTGGTGGAGCTGGGCTTCAGCGGCTCCTAAAATCGCTGAAACGTCCACTGCACCGGGAGAGGATGCTGTTTCGATCCAAATTCCCCCCGGTACTTCCAGTCAAAAAATCGGGCGGGATTTAGAGGCGGCGGGTTTAATTCGATCGGCTTCGGCATGGAATATGTGGACTCGCTGGTTGACTCTGCAAAACCGCGACGGAGGGTTTAAAGCAGGCACTTACGAACTATCGCCGACTCAGCCGCTAAGCGCCGTTGCTGACAAACTCTGGAAAGGTGAAGTCGTACAGCAGAGTTTCACGATTCCTGAAGGGTGGTCGCTGCAACAAATGAGCGCTTATTTTGAAGCGCAAGGCTTCTTCCCGGCTAAGGATTTTCTGGCAGCGGCGAGTCAAATTCCCTACGCCGAGCACCCTTGGCTGCCGAGCGGTTTGCCTCATTTGGAAGGGTTTTTGTACCCGGATACTTATCAGCTAGACGGCGATGCAGTTAGCCCGGAAGCTGTCATCAAACAAATGCTCAGCCGTTTCGAGAAGATAGCTCTGCCTGTCTATCAAAAAAATCAAAATAATACTAAACTCTCTCTCAAAGAGTGGGTGACGCTGGCGAGTATTGTGGAAAAAGAGGCTGTGGTTGCAAGCGAGCGCAATCGGATTTCTGGGGTATTCAACAACCGTCTGAAAAAAAATATGCCGCTGGGTTCTGACCCGACAGTTGAATATGCTCTCGGCATCAGGCAAACTAAGGAGAAGCCTCTGACTTTTAAACAGGTAGAAACGCCTTCTCCTTACAACACTTATATCAATGCAGGACTACCGCCAACTCCGATCGCCGCTCCGGGAATAGCAAGTTTGGAGGCGACTCTGGCTCCAGAAAATACAGAATACCTGTATTTCATGGCGCGGTATGACGGGACTCACATTTTCAGCCGCACTCTGGCGGAACACAATGCTGCTGTGGCTCAAGTTGACCAAAAAGTGCGATCGGGTCAATAGCTCGTATCAGTTGACAGTTGACAGTTGACAGTTGACAGCTACCTCTTCCATCGATAGAAG
>JAUBOG010000538.1:0-4416 GCA_036700105.1 Microcoleus occultus BM001215583 | reverse complement strand
AGAATCCTTACAGTGCGAGCATCTTGCTCGCGTAAAATCAGCAAATCATTTAGGACTGCTATATATCACATCCGGTTATAGCGGAATGATACCGAGCGTGCAAGCGTCCCCGCACGCGAGCGGGACGCTCGCACTGCACTCGGAAAAATATGATGCCGATGCCAGCGGAAACGATATTATCGGTCATTCCTGCCAGTAGGATTTAGCAATTATCCGCTGTCGTTAGTTATTAGCTAATTACTAATGACTGTTGACTGATGACAAATGACTGCTGACTGATGACTCACTTTTATCTTAACCTCTCCAAAACCCCAGAATGTTTTAACTCGTCGAGGTTGGCGCAGCCGGTGCAGAAAAGAACTGTAGCAATCTCTGCAATCAAAACCTCAGCTAGGAGGGCTGCGGCTGATTCTGATTCCGCTGCTGCTTGCAGAAACGGCCGCGCCAGTCCCGCCACATCTGCACCTAGGGCGATCGCTTTGGCTGCATCCAAGCCGTTTTGCAAGCCTCCAGAGGCTATCAGGGGAACATCCGGGGCGGCGGCGCGGGTGCTGAGGATGCACTCGGCTGTCGGTATTCCCCAGTCGGCAAAGGTTGCGCCCAGCCTGCGCTGCTTGCCGTCTTGTGCTCGCTGTCCTTCTATTTTCGCCCAAGAAGTGCCTCCGGCCCCGGCAATGTCGATCGCGCTTACCCCAGCCGCCAGCAATTTCTGTGCCATTTTTCCGGAAATACCGTTTCCGACTTCTTTAGCAATCACCGGTACTGGTAATTTCTCGCACAATTTTGCTATCTTATCTAGCAGTCCTTTAAAGTTAGTATCGCCTTCGGTTTGAACGCACTCTTGCAGCGGATTTAGGTGTAAAATTAGGGCATCTGCTTCGAGAATATCGATAATTTTTTGGCATTCTTCTAAACCGTAATTGTAGTTTAATTGAACGGCTCCAATATTGGCAAATAGCAGGATATCGGGAGCGCGGCGTCTGACGGCAAATGTAGCCGCTAGTTGAGGATTTTCGACGGCGATGCGCTGGGAACCGACTCCCATTGCCAGTTTGTATTCTTGAGCGACTTCGGCGAGGCGATAATTGATTGTCTGGGCTAATTCTGTGCCGCCTGTCATCGAGGAAATCAGCAGGGGAACGGCTAGTTTTTTGCCGAGGAATGTGGAGGTTAAATCGATTTGGGCGCGATCGAGCTCTGGCAAACAGCAGTGAGCAAAACGGTAGCGTTCGAGTCCGCTGGTAGTTTCGCGAAATTGTACGTCTTCTTCGAGGCAGATTCGGATGTGGTCTGCTTTGCGGGTTTGGGTTTGCGAGGGCGGGGTTAGCGGCAAGTTCACAGTAGCTATTTGGGGAAAGAGTTTTGAGTTGGAAATAGAGCAATTTTATTTCATTTTTGAGATTTTTTTAACCGCAGAGAGCGCAGAGAGCGCAGAGGGGAAGAAAAGAGAGATGTTTGCAAATCTTGCTTTCTGTTGCTGTGTTATCCGGGAACGGTCATCGGTACGCCGTTATCTGAAGGTTTCAATTTCAGTAAAAACGGAACTGCTTTTTGCACCCACGCTTTGACAGAGGTGTAATTAACGGCATCTTCTCCGAAGCAAATATCGAGCATATCCGTGTGAATTATCCCGGGATTTAAAGGAATCGCTGCCATCCCTCGGGGCAGTTCTTGTGCGAGCGATCGCGTAAGTCCTTCGATCGCCCACTTGGAAGCGCAATAGGGCGCGACTTCCGGCGAAGTTGACCTTCCCCAACCGGAACTGAAGTTGACAATTATGCCGCTTTTTTTCGCAATCATTGCCGGGACAAAGTGGCGGATTACATTAGCCGTTCCTTTGATATTAACATCTATTACCTGCGAAAAATCTTCGCTGCTGACATTCCACAGAGGTGCGAGATGATTGGCTACACCTGCATTGTTAATCAGCAAATCGGGCGGCTGATTTTTCGCCAATATTTCTGCAGCCCAATCTTTTACTCGATCGTCCTTTGCGACATCCAAACAAGTAAAATGGTGAGGCGCACTGTATTTTTGTTTAAGTTTTTCCACCGCTTCAGAAGAACGGGCGCATCCCAAAACTGTATGTCCTAACTCAATAAATTTTTCTGTCATGGCAAGACCTAGACCGCGACTGACTCCGGTAATTACAATTAATTTTATCATAGAGTTGCTGCAATTTTGACATTAAGTAATACAATACATATTGACGGGTCAATTGACAAATCGATCGCAGGGGGAAAGCATGAAAGTAAAAGCAGCAGTTGCTCGCAGTGCCGGTCAACCTTTGAGCATAGAAACAGTCGATCTGGATGGGCCTCGGGCCGGAGAGGTGCTGGTGGAAATTAAAGCAACGGGTGTTTGTCACACTGACGCTTATACTCTTTCCGGCGCCGATCCTGAAGGTTTGTTTCCGGCAATTTTAGGCCACGAGGGAGCTGGGATTGTTGCGGATGTGGGGGCGGGAGTCACCAGTGTCAAAAAGGGCGATCGGGTAATTCCTCTCTACATTCCCGAATGCCGCAACTGCGAATATTGTCTGAGCCGCAAAACGAATCTCTGTCAAGCAATTCGCGTGACTCAAGGCCAGGGAGTGATGCCCGACGGCACGAGCAGGTTTTCCATAGACGGGCAGAAACTTTACCATTACATGGGAACTTCTACCTTCGCTAATTATACAGTATTACCGGAAATTGCAGTAGCAAAAATTCGCGACGATGCTCCTTTTGATAAAGTTTGTTTGATCGGCTGCGGCGTAACAACCGGCATCGGCGCTGTCATCAACACGGCGAAAGTAGAACCCGGTTCTAATGTAATAGTTTTCGGTTTGGGCGGCGTAGGTTTGAATGTAATTCAAGCGGCGCGCCTGGTAGGAGCCAACATGATTGTCGGCGTAGATTTGAATCCCGACAAGCGAGAGATGGCAGAAAAATTCGGCATGACTCACTTCGTCAATCCCCACGAAGTCGAAGGCGATTTAGTGCCTTATTTAGTAGATTTAACCAAAGGCGGAGCTGATTACAGTTTTGAATGTATCGGCAACATCAATGTGATGCGCCAAGCTCTAGAATGCTGTCACAAAGGTTGGGGCGTGAGCGTAATTGTCGGAGTAGCGGGAGCCGGCCAAGAAATTAGTACCCGCCCGTTTCAGCTAGTAACCGGTAGAGTTTGGAAAGGCACGGCTTTTGGCGGAGCCAAAGGCAGAACAGATGTTCCGAAGATTGTTGATTGGTACATGGACGGTAAAATTGATATTGACAGCCTGGTAACTCAAGTAATGCCGATCGAGCAAATTAACGAAGCCTTTGACTTAATGCACAAAGGCAAATCAATTCGCACAGTCTTAACATTTTGAAAGAAAGCTATTCTCTCTTATCTCTTCCTCTGCGCCCTCTGCGCCCTCTGCGGTTAAAAAAAATCTAATTCACAAATGAAAGAGAATTAATATGCTTTCTGAATCCCTAAAACAGCACAAAGAACATAAAAGCTTCGGCGGCAAACTCGGCTTTTACAGCCATCAATCATCAGCCTGCAACAGCGAAATGAAATTCGCCGTTTACCAACCGCCCCAAGCCCAATATAAACCCGTGCCAATTCTGTATTTCCTATCAGGATTAACCAGCACTGAAGAAAACTTTATGGCAAAAGCCGGCGCGCAGCAATTTGCGGCAAAATACGGGTTAATGCTAGTTGCGCCCGACACTAGCCCCCGCAATACTGGCATTCCTGGGGAAGACGACAATTGGGATTTGGGAAGCGGTGCGGGTTTTTATGTGGATGCGACAGCCGCACCTTGGAATGCTCACTATCAAATGTACAGTTATGTGGTTGATGAATTGCCGAATTTAATCTCCGAGAATTTTGCAGCGATACCGGAAAAACAGGGAATTTTCGGTCATTCGATGGGCGGACACGGTGCTTTAATTTGTGCGTTAAAAAATGGCGGTCGCTATCTTTCAGTTTCCGCTTTTGCGCCTATTTGCGCGCCCGTCCGCTGCCCTTGGGGACAAAAAATATTCGCTAACTACCTCGGCGGCGACAAAGAGATTTGGAGGGCTTGGGATGCTAGCGAATTGGTGGTTGCAGCGGAATATAAACACCCGATTCTGATTGACTGCGGCACTGCTGATTCCTATCTGGCTGACGGGCAGTTGTTGCCGGAGGTGTTCGCGGAGGCTTGTGCAACAGTGGGACAGCCGCTGACTTTAAGGATGCAGGAAGGTTGCGATCACAGCTATTATTTTATCGCGAGTTTTATGGAAGATCACATTCGCCATCACGCGGCTGTTTTGTGCGGTTAAGTAATATCAAATCGGGTGACATCCGAATGATATCAAATCCGGCTGCGCCGGAATTATATAGAGGACACGGCAGTGCCGTTTCCCTACCGTGATTTATTGTAGGGCCACGGCACTG
>JAUBOG010000537.1:0-4432 GCA_036700105.1 Microcoleus occultus BM001215583 | reverse complement strand
TCTGTTCTTATCACTTCGCTGTCAACTGTCAACTGTCAACTGTCAACTGTTTAACAATCAACCGGCTTACATATCACACATCGACTGCTTTGTCAATCCCCCTCAAAAAGCCCTTAAGTTTTGTAAATTTCTTTGTTTTCGGAGTATCAACAATTTTTGCTTGTTGACCAAAATTGACTGAAAACGGAAACAGATTTGACGGCAAGAATAGGGGTTCAGGCTCTAAATTTGAATCGGTCATAGTAAGCCTAACCTACCAAATACCAATATATTAGCCAAACCCAATGGATTCGTCAAGTAAATGAGAATCATGTCAATAAACCGCCATTTTTGAAGTTTTGTAACGGGCAAAAAAAAGTTTGACTTATAGAAATTTTAAAATCACCCAAATAAAGTAATTTGCGCAAATTATCGATCGCCCAAAACAGCAAAACCAGCAGCATAAAAATTCGATCGCCAAAAACACTTGACAAACTGGCGAACTTATGGAATAGTAGTAATTCGTGACCGATGCGGAACTGGCGGAATTGGTAGACGCGCATGATTCAGGTTCATGTGGTGCAAGCCTTCCGGGTTCAAGTCCCGGGTTCCGCATTCCAAAGGCAGAAAAAAGTTTGGGGTTAACCCGATACAGGCAATAACCCCATTCCCCCTGCTGAATTAAACAATGCTGACAAGTATTCAAAACCCCCTAGTCAAAGAAATCCGCAAGCTCCACAGCTCGAAGGGACGTAGGGAACAGCAATTATTTTTACTCGAAGGGACGCACTTGCTGGAGGAAGCAAGCGCTGCAAAACACCCGCTAGCAACGGTTTGTGCTACTCCAGAATGGGTCGAGCAGCACGCTCGACTGTGGGAGCAAATTTGTAGTTTAGCCGATCGCGCCGAATTAGTCAGTGCCAAGGTGTTAGAGTCGATCGCCACTACAGTCCAACCCGACGGGATTATCGCCACCGCACCCCGCACCAGCACGCCGCCGACAGAGCTGTCAACTTTGGGAATAGCTTTAGAAACCATCCAAGATCCGGGCAACTTGGGGGCGATCGTCCGCACGGCTGCGGCTGCTAATGCCGACGGTTTGCTGCTTAGTTCCGACAGCGCCGATTTAGACCATCCGAAAGTCCTGCGCGCCTCGGCAGGAGCTTGGTTTAAACTGCCGATGGCAGTCACTCCAGATTTAACCGCCGAAGTCTCCCGATACAAAAATCGAGGAATGCAAATTTTAGCAACCGTCGCCGGCGCGAGTTTAACTTATTGGGAAGTAGATTTGCGAGTGCCGACTCTGATAGTTTTGGGCAACGAAGGCTCTGGTTTGTCGGAAGAATTGAGGAGTTTGGCCGATCGGCAAATCCAGATTCCCCTGAGCCGCAGCGTCGAATCTTTAAATGTGTCGATCGCCTCAGCCCTGATCTTGTACGAAGCTCAACGGCAAAGAAATTATTAGTCATTAGTCATTAAGCTGTTCTGCATTTAAATAGTCTGTCAAAAAACAATCAAACTCTTGTGAGGTGTCCCGCCCGCCCTAAATATGCAATTTAAATGCGCGACAGCTTAGTCATTAGTCATTATCTGTAGGGCGAGTTCATCAATATCTGTTACTTCAAAGCCAGAGTATTGACAAGCTGTCGGGGATTTAAATTGTATTTTTTGTATTTTTCACCTGCACTGTGGGAAAAACATTAAATCCCGTCCCATCTCCCCATTTCCTCATCTGCCTCTCTCCCCATCTCCCTCTGTCTCTCTCCCTCTCTCCCCGTCTCCCCGTCTCCCCGTCTCCCCCTCTCCCCCTCTGAGATTTGCCCGATTTTGTTTAACTTGACATCCTCCCGGGCGTGAACGCACGGGGATTCTAAGAATCACTTCCTAGACCTTTCTGCTTCATAGCAACTGCCATCAGACTTATGCCTATCCGGTCTTACGTTCGCTCCACAGACTTTCACCGCAAGCCCTCCGGCGAGTATGTTTTTGGCTGCGTTCACATCCCGGTCATGGTGAGTTTTGCACTTAGGGCAATCCCATTCTCGAATGTTCAACGGCAACTTTTCAACGATGTGCCCACACTCAGCACACCGCTTAGAACTCGGAAACCAGCGGTCAATTTTGACAAACGTGCGACCATACCAGTCGCACTTGTACTCAAGCTGTCTCACCAATTCACCCCAGCTTGCATCACTGATAGCCAGGGCGAGTTTCCGATTCTTCACCATGTTCTTCACAGCCAAGTCCTCAACGGCAATCGTTTGGTTTTCACGTACCAATTGAGTCGTCAACTTGTGAAGAAAATCTTGTCGGGCATCACTGATTTCTTGATGCACTTTTGCCACTTTGAGACGGGCTTTGTAACGGTTGTTAGAGCCCTTTTGCTTGCGGCTCAATGCCTTCTGAGCTTTTCTCAGCTTGGCGCGTTTCGCCTTAAAGCTTTTGGGATTTGCAACCTTTTCACCTGTACTCAGAGCGACCAAACTGGTCACGCCCAAATCAATCCCAATTTCATTAGGAGACTCAGGCAATGGCTCAATCTCGATATCCACCAACAACGATACAGACCATCTGCCAGCAGGGGAGAGCTTCACCGTCACGGTCGAAGGGATTGCTCCTTCAGGCAGTGCGCGGCTCCACCGAATAGCCAAAGGCTCAACAGATTTAGCCAGGAACACCTGACCGTCTTTGAACTTAAAAGCTGACTTGGTGAACTCTGCACTGCCGCCATTGCGCTTCTTTTTGAAGTTGGGATATTGCGCCCGACCCGCAAAGAAGTTACTGAAAGCGGTTTGCAAGTGGCGCAATCCCTGCTGCAAGGGGACACAGCTAACCTCATTGAGAAATTGAAGAGTCTCTTCTTTTTTCCAAACGGTCAGCATTGCCGAACTTTCAACGTACCCAATTCGCTTTTTCTCGCCGTACCAAGCCTCTGTTCGAGCGGCAAGGGCACGGTTGTAGACCAAACGAGTGCAGCCCATCGTCCGTCTCAGCAAGGTTTCTTGCTCAGGCGTTGGATAGAAGCGGTACTTGAAAGATTTCTGTGTCATGTCTCACATTATAGCACTTATTTTGTGAACGTGTAGGTTTCGATGTAAAGCCGTCCTAAAAGGACGGGGTTTCCACCCACATTTTCCGATGATGCAATTCTCAAGCGAGGAAAGCGGGTACTCTCATACCAGTAGAATGTAGCCTTAAAAGAAATAAATATGAAGAAGTGTAGCCAACTGCTCTCACAAATGTTAAGATTCTTAACATAACGTAGCATCGTGCACGCCCCAACCAAAACCTAACCTGAGACGGTGCTGACTGGGAGTAGCAGCTAGCTACCATAAAATTAAGCCTCTTTAAATGGAAGAAAAGCGCAAGTCCCCGCCCGCTTTCCTTCCCAGCTAAAGCTAGGGGTTTGCGACTACCGCAAGCCTTTAGAGGCACAGATCCTCAGCGGGAAAAGCTCATGAAAACTCTTAAGTCCTCAGATACAGATTCTGTTCGCGCTTACTTGCGGGAAATCGGCCGCGTTCCCTTGTTGACCCACGAGCAAGAAATACTCTACGGGAAACAGGTACAGCGCTCAACCGCACTGCATCAGGAGAAAAATATTTTAGCCGAAGAGTTAGGCCGCGACCCGACGGCGGCTGAGTGGGCACAGGCAGTCGGGCTGTCTGAGGCACAGTTGCAGCGGACGATCGAACACGGGGAAAGGGCAAAGCGCCAAATGGTGGAAGCCAATCTCCGCCTGGTAGTGTCTGTTGCCAAAAAATACATCAAGCGCAATGTAGATTTGCTCGATCTAATTCAGGAAGGCACGATCGGGATGCAGCGGGGAGTTGAAAAATTTGACCCGACTAAGGGCTACAGATTTTCAACTTATGCTTATTGGTGGATACGTCAGGCAATTACTCGGGCGATCGCCGAAAAAGGCCGCACCATCCGCTTGCCGATCCACATCACCGAAAAGCTCAACAAAATTAAAAAAGCTCAGCGCCAACTTGCTCAACAGCTAGGCCGCGCGGCTACTGCTGCTGAATTGGCCTCAGAATTAGATTTGACTCCCAAGCAAATTCGGGAATATCTCGAACGGGCGCGCCTGCCGCTTTCACTGGACTTGCGCGTGGGAGACAATCAAGATACAGAGTTGGGCGATTTGCTCGAAGATACGGGTACTACGCCGGAAGATTTTGCCCTGCAATCTTCCCTGCGGACTGACTTAGACCACCTGATGGCGGAACTGACTCAGCAACAGCGAGAAGTCCTCGCCTTGCGGTTCGGTTTAGAAGACGGGCAAACCTTAACTTTGGCAAAAATAGGCGATCGTCTCAACATCAGTCGGGAACGAGTGCGGCAAATAGAACGGGAAGCTTTGACCAAGCTGCGCAAGCGCAAGCAAGATATCAACGACTATTTGGCCAGTTAGGTAGATGGGGATGGGCGATCGGGCCCACGGGCCCCA
>JAUBOG010000536.1:0-4432 GCA_036700105.1 Microcoleus occultus BM001215583 | reverse complement strand
CTAGATCCCCCTAAATCCCCCTTAATAAGGGGGACTTTGAGGGAGCATCTCATTTTCGCAAAAAGCATTTTTTTTACAGCACTACAAATGCAAAACTGAGATGCACCCGACTTCGATCGCTTCCTGTCCCCCCTTCTTAAGGGGGGCTAGGGGGGATCGGGCCTTAATAGTCAGACAGCAAATCTGCACTACGTCTTATCTTAAATTGACACCAACGAACATGATTGTCTCCCCATCAAGCGGGATAAAATTTCAAGCCTGAGACATAGCCGGCAAACAAACCTTAGTACCGCCCAAACCGCAATAACCGTTCGGGTTTTTAGCAAGATACTGCTGGTGATAGCTTTCTGCGTAATAAAACTCAGGAGCCTCAATAATTTCAGTAGTAATCTTGCCGTAACCGGCCGGTGTCAGAGCTTGCTGGTAAGCATCGCGCGAAGCTTCCGCAAGCTGCTTTTGGCTGGGCGAATACGTATAAATCCCCGATCGGTACTGAGTACCAGAATCGTTGCCCTGACGCATTCCTTGAGTCGGATTGTGGCTTTCCCAGAAAACTTTGAGGAGTGTTTCGTAACTAATTACCTTCGGATCGAACACAACTAAAACTACTTCATTGTGTCCCGTCATCCCGCTGCAAACTTCGTTGTAAGTAGGATTCGGAGTAATCCCAGCCGCGTAGCCAACAGCCGTCGAAAAAACTCCATTTTGCTGCCAAAATTTGCGTTCCGCGCCCCAAAAACAGCCGAGTCCAAACATCGCAGTCTCCATACCCGCTGGAAACGGAGGTTTGAGCGGGTTGCCGTTAACAAAGTGATTTGCCGGTACCGACATTGACTCTGCTCGTCCCGGCAATGCGTCTTGGGCAGAGGGCAGGCTCGACTTTTTGCCAAATCCAAATAGCACCATAAGTTTGTGAGGGCAATCTCTGATAAACATCTTTACCTTACTTAATAGTATCAGATTTACACTAAAAATAGTGGCTTTGTTCAACCTAGAAAGTAAAAGGCAGAAAGCAATTTTTATTTTCGGAGGCTTTTTAGTGATACTGCTCACTGCAAATTCAGTTTTGAATCACATTATGCCGCTGCTCGCTGTCACAAAAAAACACCAAAAATATCACCTGTTGTTGAGGTATCAATCACGCGGATTTTCGGCAAAATACCCGATTATTAAAGGTATGGTGTTGTAGCAGTTATTCAAGACGAATCATGGGGAGTGTGTAAAAATGGCAGTTAAACCTTGCAGTGCACCTTTAAAATCTAATCCGTTTATTACTTACCGCGATCCGATTACAGGGAAGTGGATTGTGGTGAGTCAGAATTTGCTTAAAACAGCGGAACAACCGCAGCTAGCAGCAGCTTGAGTTGTACGATTAATTTGAAGGGCAAAATCAACTATAATTTCAGATTGCGTAGGGGCGGGTTTCCCCAACCATCCATGCCTAAAACAAACAATCCCGCAAACCCGCCCGCACCCAACTCATCCACTTAGATAGTTTGCGGTTATTAAATAGTCGTAAGGTGCGCAGTGCGCACCCTACATGATTATCACGCTAGTTTCAAACATTGTTCATCTGTTTTTGCAGTTCCAAATACCGATAGAGATATTCCGAAAGTATCCCGTGCAAAAACAAGTCGCGCGCTGCATTAAACGGACTGTTAGGTGCTAGCGGATGGCGGTTGATAATTACATGATTCCAGTCGGAACTTCCGATAATTTCACTGATGTAAATCCCGAAGTTTTCGTCTAGCTGAAGCGACAGCACGGCGCGCGCAAATTCATCGCTAGTCAAGCACAGAGAGTAAAATACTTTAAAAAGCTCGATCGCCGATTCCAAATCCAAAATTCTCAACCACCGGCGTTTCTGAAAATCTATTGCAACTTCCACAGTTTGAATGCTATCATAATTGATTCCCCGTTTTTTAACAGCGTGCAGCCAGTTAGGACTTGTCAGCATAGCCTGGTTGTAATCCCAGACAAAGTTATACAGAATTAAATCGTGTTCGAGAAACGCATTGTCAGCTAAATCGCTGACAGTGCGCGGATAAAGTTTTGACTTTTCAATCTGGGTGTCGGGGCCGTTGTCAATCAAGAAATTGACAATGTTAGAACCGATGCAGATGTGCCGCACAATTAAATAACAAGCTTCTGGGGAAACAAAGTTATTTAGGAAAAATGCAGCCGATTTGTGCATTAAAGTGTAAGCCCTAAATTGAAAAGGCAATAAACGCTTGACTGTCATAATTACAGCCAGCAACAAGTTAGCAATTACCTTGATGGGAATCAGCAAATAACTGCGCGTCCAGTTTTGCAAATCCCGCATCATGTAAGCTTTGGCGACTAAATCGACCGGAATCGAGCGATCGCAAAACAGCACGTCCCAAACATTCGGATCTAGGCGGTTGTAGGGTTTGGTAGCGTAAGGAAATTTCGGCTCGTCGGGAATATTTTTGATATCTTGTTTTTGCAGGCTTTGCATTAGCGAATTTCCTCCAATTGCAATAGATACAAACGAGCGGTAACGCGAGCAGTTTTGACAATGCGCCGCGCAATTTCATCTGTCATCCACTCTGCATTAATCAAATTTTCTAATTTGGCTAAATGCGACTCGTCATTAGCTCCGTGATAAGCTAAAAACGATACTTGTTCGTTTTGCAAACCGAGAGTTTCTTGAATTTGTTTTGCCCATTTTCCGGCTAAGCGATTTCCCAATCCTTCGATAATAAACATACTGCCAATTAAATCAACCGGATTTTCGCGCGATGCTTGGTGGAAGATAAAAGCGGACAGTGCTTCGCTGCCAATATTCTTATCATATTCGACAATTTTTGACAACTCGCCTCCGACAGAAACATAATTCCGTTCTAGCATTTGATAGTCGCGGTGTTCGTCTTGGGCGTGGCCGATAAAAGTCGATCGCAAACGGAAGTCAGTCATGTTAGATGCAGCCCGAGCAATCCAGCGCGCTCCCTCGACAACTTGCGGGCGGAGATTGCACAGCAAAGCTTGATAGTCTTCTATTGTAAACTCTCCTCGGTACAATTTGCGGACGATGGGAACGGAACGAATTTCGCGATCGAACTTCAGCCAAATCCAGGCCAACTCCCGCAGCAAATAAGCTTGCGGAGAGTTGTACCTTTCCGGTTTAACGTCGGCCAGAGGAGACGCTTCGGGAATGTCAGCGGAGTTATAACTTTCATAAATCATGGATTTAGCGGTATTTTCCACAGCAGTTAACATCATGTAAGCGGTTGTAAATCGCCCGCTTTCGGGCACAAAGCAAAAGATTTTTTGTCCGGGCTGCAACTTGCCAGAATTGAACAATTCCTCTAACATCAAATAAATCGAAGCGCACCCTGTATTTCCGCGCGAGTACAAGTTAGTAAACCATTTTTCTTCGGGAACCATGCAGCCTGCTTGTTCTAGAAGTTCGACAATTTGTCCGCGAAAAAAGTGAGACGAATAGTGGCAAAGCAGCCAGTCAATCTCTTGCGGAAAAACTTTGCCCTTTTCAATCAACCGCAGCCAGCCTTCCACGCCTAATTTAATTACATTGTCTAGCAAGCGAATGTTTTGGCGCAAGTCAAAAGCTCCCGCTGCGGCTGCATCGATGTAGGAGTCATAATCCAGCCAGCTTTTGGTGCTGTTTTCATTTGCCAATCCCGAGTACATACAAATTGGATAGGCGTTGGCGTGGGAAACGAGTTCAATCCATTCTATTTTTAAACTAATTCCCGCTGCGTTGGGATGGTTTTGGAGCAAAAATGCTCCGGCGCCGTCGGAAAGCATCCAACGCAGAAATTCTGTATCGAAAGGCAGGGTTTTTCCGGCTTGTACTGAAGTTTCTGCTTCAAATTTGGTATTTTTAAACAAGCGCGATGGAAATTCGGAAGCGACGGCAATTGCTGTTTGTTTTTTTCCTAATTCTAGTTGAGATGCGGCGTAATTCAAGGCGGAAACTCCGGCGCAGCAAACTCCTTGAGTTGAAACTATTTCTAGGGGAGATAATTCCGAAAGTTCCCCGTGCACTGTGCTGGCAAATCCCGGTACTAATAAATCCGGTAAAGTGGTAGCGCAGGCTAGTAAGTCGATCGCACTTGGTTCGAGATTTGCTTGGGCGATCGCATCGCGGACGGCAAACGCTGCCATTTGGCTGTTAGAATAGAGTGTTTGCTGCTGTTTGCCGATCGCGTAATAGCGCTGTTGAATGCCGTTGCTGTTGAGAATTCGCTGTCTGACTCTCGAAGCGCGCGAGGAAATTTTGCCGAGATACTCTTCCATCTCGTCGTTATTAATTGGTTCTCCCGGCAAAAATTTGCCAATCCGATTGATATAAGCGCTGTGCATAACGTAAACCTCTAAAAATCCGAAGTTAGTCTGGCTAAAGATTAGCCCTTCGATCCCCTTATGGCGTGTTTTAAAACCCGGAGAT
>JAUBOG010000535.1:0-4450 GCA_036700105.1 Microcoleus occultus BM001215583 | reverse complement strand
ACATCCGTTACATCCGTTACATCCGCTACAAAATCCGCTGCCGAACTTCCTTCTTGCTTTAAAAGCCTTCTGTTAAAATCGTTGACGCAAGTGGTTACACTTTTTGCTAGACTTGTTATCCGAGAAATAGTATTTACAAGGATGGCTAGGGATGTCAGCAGCCGCGCAAGTAACCGACTCTACCTTTAAACAGGAAGTGCTCGATAGCGAAGTTCCAGTTCTAGTGGATTTTTGGGCTCCTTGGTGCGGGCCCTGTAGGATGGTGGCGCCCGTCGTAGACGAAATTGCCCAGCAATATGAAGGGCAGGTGAAGGTAGTAAAAGTTAACACCGACGAGAATCCTAACGTGGCCAGCCAATACGGTATCCGCAGCATTCCGACGCTGATGATATTTAAGGGCGGCCAACGGGTTGATATGGTGGTTGGGGCAGTTCCGAAAACTACTCTTGCCAACACTCTGGAAAAGTACATTTAACCTCACTGCGAGGGGTTGGGCGCTGTTTTTTTGGGCAGGGAAAGCTACTCGCTTCTGAACGGGGGCAAGGCTACTGGAAAAGTTATTAGTTGCGAGCAGGGCAATTTGCTGGTGACTATTGGCTTCTAAATTTGGCTTGCCCCTTAATTTTGATGATTCGACAAATTGTTACCGTTTCGGAAAAATTCATGATTCCATCTGGGTCTGGTCAAGCTTTTGAGTCGCTCCAAGCTGAAGTTATCGGTTTGATCGATCGCCTGCCAATGTTGAAGCACGAAGAGTGGATCGAACGATCGCTCTCTACTATAGTGCAAATGGCCTCAGAGGAACTCGATCGGCTGGACTGGAAGATTATTGCTTCGTCACTGGGAGATATGGAAAAGGCTTTTTCCATGTTTTATCCTTACCGCCACGTGCGCAAAATTGTGATTTTCGGTTCGGCGAGGGTGTCGCCAGAATCGCCGGAATATTTGATGGCCAGAGACTTCGGGCGGACGATCGCCCAGCAGGGATTTATGGTGATTACAGGCGGGGGCGGGGGGATCATGCAAGCAGGGAATGAGGGCGCGACTGCCGAACGTTCTTTCGGACTCAACATTCAGTTGCCTTTCGAGCAAGGTTCTAATCCTTTCATTGCGGGCGATCGCAAAGCGCTCAATTTTAAATATTTTTTCACTCGCAAATTATTTTTTCTGCGGGAAAGCGATGCTTTGGCTTTGTTTCCGGGCGGTTTCGGCACTTTGGACGAAGCTTTTGAGTGTCTGACTTTGACTCAAACTGGTAAGTTCGGGCCGGCTCCTTTGGTGTTGCTCGATCGACCCGGAGGCGATTATTGGCACGATTGGAATAGTTTTGTGCAAAAACAATTGCGGGGTCGAGGTTTGATTTCTGCTGACGATCGCAGCCTGTATACAATTACTGACGATGTAAATGTCGCTTGCGACGCGATCGCCAGTTTTTATCTGGTTTATCACTCCTGCCGCTACGTGGAGGGAAAACTGGTAATTCGCTTGAAAACTGAACTTTCTGACGGTAATGTCGATCGGTTAAATACCGATTTCAGTGACATTTTGATAGAGGGTAAAATTGAAAAAAGTCAAGCTTTGCCCGCCGAAACCGGAGATGAAACTTTCGATTTACCCCGCCTGATTTTGCATTTTAACCAGCGGCATTCGGGGCGACTTTATCAGCTCATCGCTGCGATCAATCAAATGGGTGCAGCTTCGCCTGCGGCGGCGCATCCAGAACAAAAGTAGTCATTAGTCTGTAGGGGCGGGTTTCACAAACAATAATTGCCGAAAACCCACAATCTCCAAAACCCGCCCCCACGAACTCAGAAGACAAATAAACCCACCCCTTTGCAGTCCTGCCAAAGCATTCGTCAGAAAGTCAAAAATTAAGGGTAAAATGTATGGCTTACAGCGATTTTAGTTTGGCAAGCATCAAAAAATCTTTAAATTTAACGATTTCGCCCAGGCAAGATTTGTTTTCAGCCGTACCTGCTTTACAATGCAGCAATTATTTAACACAAACTTTAGCTTATAATATTCCTTTTGCTCTGGCGAGCAATACGGAAAAATCGCGCTCAGAAATGATTATTGCGCCGATTTTGCTGGAACTTACCAGACTGTTTCCCGATCGCATTAGTTTGTTTTCTGGTGTCGATTTTACGGTTGACAGCGACTTGGGATTAAACGGGAGTTGCGATTTTTTGATTAGTCGATCGGTAGAACTTTTGATTCTGAGCGCACCTGCGATTTTAATCGTTGAAGCTAAAAAGGAAAATATTAATGCTGGGTTGGGTCAGTGCGCAGCCGAAATGTATGCAGCTCAACTGTTTAACGAACGGGAGGGAAATGAGGTATCAAAGATTTACGGGGTTGTGACAACGGGAGAAATTTGGAAGTTTTTAACACTGGAAGGGCAATTAGTTCAAATAGATTTAGTGGAGTATTTTTTGAATCAGGTTGAGAAAATTTTGGGGATTTTAGCGCTCGGCATTCAAAATGGGTAATTGTGATTTGTGATTTGTGATTTGTGATTTGCTCCTGGTTCCTTATGCTAGATTTAGTATTAATTAGCACTTTAGGATTTCTCGGCAGTTTCGGACACTGTGCCGGAATGTGCGGCCCGCTGACAGTGGCTTTTTCCCTGTCAAGTACCGACAAAGATAAATTAGCTTCCTTCCGCTTTCACCTGCTATTAAATTTGGGAAGAATTGCGGCTTATGCTTTAGTTGGCGCTGCAATTGGCGGAGTGGGTTCGGTATTGATTGCTGGCGGGCAAATGGCTGGTACTGGTAGCGGATTGCGGCGGGCGATCGCACTTATGACAGGTACAATGCTAATTTGGTTTGGATTGGTACAAATCAAACCGGGTTTGCTGCCGCGTTTGCCATTGCTGCATCCAGTGAATCACGATCGCATCAGCAATGCAATGACCAAAATTGCAACTCAAAAAAGTTGGTGGATACCATTGGCTTTGGGTTTGCTTTGGGGTTTAATTCCCTGCGGTTTCTTGTACGGGGCGCAAATCAAAGCGGCGGAAACCGGAAACCCAATTTTGGGTGCGGCAACGATGTTTGCATTTGGCATGGGCACGCTGCCAACTATGCTGGGAGTGGGTTTTTTTGCGGGTAGATTCAGCGCCCAAAAACGCAGTCAACTTTTTCGCGCGGGCGGTTGGGTGACAGTGGCGATCGGCATTATTACTCTGCTGCGAACCGATGAAATGGTCGATATCACAGGTCACGCATCCCTACTGTGCTTGATGCTAGCATTAATTGCGCGTCCGCTCAGTCAGTTTTTCCCGCAACTGCTGCGCTACCGCCGCGCTTTGGGAGTCGGTGCGTTTGCGATCGCCCTTGCCCACACGCTTCATATGCTAGATCATACGCTGCAATGGAATTTTGATGCTGTATTTTTTATGTTGCCCCAGCATCAATTAGGGATGATATCTGGAATAGTGGCGCTACTGTTGATGATACCCGCGGCTGTGACAAGTTGCGATCGCCTTCAAAATTATTTAGGGAAGCGGTGGCGTCAAATTCACCTGTTAACAGTACCCGCTTTTTTGCTGTGCGCCATTCACGCAGCCCTCATCGGTTCCCACTATCTCGGCGGTTTTGAATGGAAATTGCAGAATCAACTGCTGACAGCCGTCTTAGCCGCGGTTGCGGTGTTAGTTTTGTTAGCGCGATCGCGCTTATTTTGGTCACTTTTATCACTAGAAAGTTTCTATGTTGCACCTGTCAAACAAAAGTAAAAGTTTAGGATTGTTAGTTTTATTAGGATTGCTAATAGAAACCGGAATATTTCCCGTACCGCAGCTAAACTCAACTTCAGTGTTAGCCCACGAAGTCGAAGTATCCGGAGATGTAGCAGCAACTTTTCACCTAGAACCGAATCACAATCCCCGCGCCGGAGAAACAGCCAAAGTATGGTTTGCGCTGACTCGCAGGGGCGGTCAAATTATCCCGTTAGAGCAGTGCAACTGCAAATTAGCCGTTTATCCCAAAAGTCGCAAACAGAGAGATAAACCGCTGATGCAACCGCCTTTAAAAGCAGTATCAGCCGAGCGCTACCAAGGCATTCCCGGAGCAGATATTGTATTTCCCAAAGCAGGAATTTACGAATTAGAACTGAGCGGAAAACCCAAAACCCCAGCTAATTTTAAACCCTTTAAACTGAGTTATACAGTTACCGTTCGCTAATATCATACCCCCCTAAACAAACATAAATCTTGTAGGGTCTCCTCTCACCGAAATAATTGCCCCTAACCGACAATCTCGTAAACCCGCCCCCACCCAACGGTTTATTTTAAAGCAGTAGGGTGCGCAGTGCGCACCTTACTAAAACTAATTTTAAACCCTTTAAATTAAGTTATACAGTCACAGTTAGATCGAGAAAAATAAGGACTTGCATTGGGAGCATCTCATATTTGTAAAAACACTTCTTCTGGCTCCTTCCTTCTTCC
>JAUBOG010000053.1:0-21038 GCA_036700105.1 Microcoleus occultus BM001215583 | reverse complement strand
GGGACACGGCACTGCCGTGTCCTCGGTATCATTCCGATGCAACCGGAAACGATATTAAATCTTGTACGCTGCTTTGTTGCCGAACTTGCTTCTAAAAAATTATGAGTCCTGAGTTTTGGATTCCAAGTTTATCAAAAAACTTAAACCTCAAAACTCAAGACTCAAAACTCTTTCAGACTAAAAGCCGATCGATATAGCCTCACGCCCGACACAACGTAATTGCACCAGGAGTATCAATTAGCGGCGGGGAACCATCGTGGCAATATTGATATTAGCCAGAGGAACGCGCTGTGGCGCAGTAGCAGGCTTAGGCATATTGCGCGCCATACCCAAATAGCTCGACGGATCGCCAGCTCTTGCTTGTTGCTCTTGAGGCACAAAACGGCGCACAGTCGTTTGCCAGATGATTTGCGGGAAGCCGAGCTGCGAGCGGTGGTACTCACCGTAGCGGGGCGTCTTCAAGTTGAAAGGTGTTTCCCCTCCAACTCGCTGAGGCAAAATTCGGCGCTGCTGGTAAGGCACTGTATCGTAGCCGAACTTTTCCAGGTACTCTTGGCTATTGACCAACTCGTCAATAAAGCCTTGAGGCCCCTTAGTCGCAACGACGATCGACCAAGCAATCTTTTCGCGCTCGCTGTACACATCCCGGCCCAAAACGCGCTGCACGCACATTTCCACAAACCGGTAGTTGCTGTTAGTTTGATAATTCCGCTCTAGGAAAGGAGCCGAAGTCGCCAAACCGCGAATAAAATCCCGCACCGTAATTTGGCCGAACTTGAGTTGCGACTCCAAAAACGTTTGGCGGTTGCTCTTGAGGATTTGGTGTTCGCTGTAAATCTGGCGATATCCAGCCCAAATCAAATTTTCCATGTCTCCAGACGAGAGCACATTTTCAGTTGTGAAAATTCTCGGCTGCTCGTCGCCCCCTATTTCATAACCAGCAACGCGCTGGTTTTGGCTTTTGGGGGCGTAGCTTAATAAAGGAAGCGCCACGTTAAAATCTCCGTTATCTCAAATTTCAAAAATAGTTGACACCGCGAGCTGCCAGCATAACGGATACAACTAACCAACATACAGATTAGGGGATTCGGGCAATCTAAATCTGATTTTCCTGAATTTTTGCAACAATCTGTAATATTTGTTGACTTTGGGGAAGTCCGACGTCAGCAGTCATTCGTCCGACGTCATTGGTCATTAGTCCGACGTCAGCAGTCACTGTCGTTCCCAGTCTCTGGCTGGGAACACTAAGAGGCGAGGCTCTGCTTCGTCTACTCGAGCCTGGAAACGAAGTCAAAGTAATGACTAAGGACTAATGACCAATGACGTCGGACTAAATTACCAGCCCAGAGCTGAGTAAAACTCGCTGGAAGGAGCTTTATCCCCCGCTGCTTGCTTCGCAGCATCCGCGTCGGGTTCCACGCGAATTTCCGTGCAAAAAGTCGCTGTGCTCGGGCCGCCAAAGCGCTTTACCGTACTTGTCCGCATCCGGACATTCGGATTGGCAAACCAAAAACGCTCGATCGAACTCATCGTCTCGTATTCGGTAATCAGCAGCAGCGCATCCTCATCATCCATCTCAAAATGCCCCGCCACCGGCGCCGTTTCCGCATAGCCCCGTTCCCGCAACATCAAACCCTGGCGCGGATTTTCAGGATCGGGGACGATCGCGAATACCGTAGACCCCTGATGGTTCTCATCCTCCTTATCCCACGCCATAGTCCCGTGCCAAGTCACAAAAGCTCCTCCAGCAGCCCGACTCGGATCGACAGAGTGCATCTGGCAAATCTCGGCAACTCGCGCGTCATCCGCACCCAGCGCCGTTACCTGAATATTTGAATCTCCAATCTCCGCTTGACGAAAAGCGAGGTGGTGAGTGCTGCGCTGCGATCGCCACTGTCCAGCACTGCTCACAAAAAACTCCATTGCATCCATCACAACTAGCTCCTTTGGCTTAGGCTTCCCGGTTTGTACGTTTTTTTATGATAAAGCTCTCCCCACTTAGATGTACTTTTGCTACACAAATGAGTTTCAAAATGTGTACTTTGGACATATTGTCAAGCGAATGTTATGATAGTTTACAATGTAGGAGCAACAACAAATCCTGCGAAACGTCATTCCGATCTATCTCGCATCGATCTCATGTACCAAACTGGAGGAGCGATTTATGGATATGCCTACAACTAGCCTCAGCATGGAACAGCAGTTTAAACTGCAAGTGCTGCGCGACCAAGTTAAAACTTTAAGCCAAGACCAAGCTCAGGAATACCTGCTCGAAGTGATGCGGCAAAACATGGTCAAAGAAAACCTATTAAAGTATTGGATGAAGAAAATGTGATTTCTTCGAGCATTTCTTCAAAAAAATCAGCGGCTTGTATCTGCAAAAAGTACGATCGAGCTTTTAAACAAAAAACCCAGAATCCCAGTTTCTCAAAGAAACTGGGATTCTCAAGTCAGCCGTAGGGTGTGTCGCCATTAAAAATCTCTGAATCAAAATCAAAAATCTCAGAGCGACGCACCGACACCATTCAAGAACTATGGCAAACAAAACCCAAATATATTGTGGCAATCATTTGCGGAAATCATATAATTCACATCTCGATCAGATTTGAGAGTAAAATTTAGGGCTTAAAAATGACGACACACCCTACGAATAGTCAGGTGCGTCGCCATGAAATTTTAGAGAAAATTTAGGGATTAACAGTGGCGACACACCCTACTGAAATTCTCCCACTCTGACAACTCAACCAAAACGGCCGCTGACATAATCCAAAGTAGACTCTTCCTTCGGATTTTGGAAAATCACCTCAGTTTTGTCACACTCCACAAGATAGCCAAACCGCTTCCCATCATCAGAAAGTTTAGCATTGAAAAAAGCAGTCAAGTCAGAAACCCGAGAAGCCTGCTGCATATTGTGAGTCACGATGACGATGGTATACTTCTCCTTGAGTTCCCGCATCAACTCCTCAACCTTAATCGTAGAAATCGGGTCTAGAGAAGCGCAAGGTTCATCCATTAACACTACATCGGGATTGATCGCGATCGCCCTGGCGATGCACAAACGCTGCTGCTGGCCGCCCGAAAGCGAAAAACCGCTTTGCTTCAACTTATCCTTAACCTCATCCCACAAATAAGCCTGGCTGAGCGACTTTTCCACCAGCTCATCCATATCGCCTTTATAATTATTCACCCTCGCACCGTAAGCAATATTGTCATAAATCGACTTCGGGAAAGGATTCGGCTTTTGAAACACCATCCCAATTTTGCGGCGCACTTCCACAGCATCAATATCAGGATCGTAAAGATTTTGACCCTGGTAATCAATTCTGCCCTCTAAACGAAAACCGTTAACTAAATCGTTGAGGCGATTAAAACATCGCAGAATTGTACTTTTACCGCAGCCAGACGGCCCGATCAAAGCAGTAATCTGATTTTTGGGAATCTCCATCGAAACATTTTTAACCGCGTGAAAAGCGCCGTAAAAAATATTGATATTGTCTGTCCGCAAAACTGTTTCCGTTTGCTTATCCAAGTTCATCATCATACAGGTAACTATCCTCTCAAATTTTACAAATTACCGCTTAACAAGGATCTCAATTCCGGTAGATTGCTTATAATATCTTGGCCGGGGCGGGTTTACTGTAACTCTGGTTTATATTGAATATCTTGGCGAACCCGCCCCTACAATAATTATATTTGTTTAACCGGAAACGATCTGAAAACTGTCAACTGACAACTGACTAATAAACTTTTTGGCGAGTAGCCCAGCGAGAAAGAATACTCGTCAGCAAAACCATAAACACCAAAATTAAAGATGCAGCCCAAGCCAATTCTTTCTGTGCCTTAAAAGGAACCGTTGCAAAGTTGTATACCAAAACCGAAAGACTCGGAGTTGGCTTATCAAATCCTCCCGGCCAAAAAGGCGAATTCAGCGCCGTGAAAATCAAAGGAGCAGTTTCTCCAGCAGCGCGGGCAACTGCCAGCGTCACACCGGTTAAAATAGCCGGAATTGCCGCAGGCAAAACCACCTGCAACACCGTTTGATAGTTAGAAGCACCCACACCAACCGACGCCCATCGGATATCTTGAGGGACGATTTGCAAAGCTTCGTCAGTAGTTCGCACGATCGTCGGCAACATCAGCACAGCCAGCGCCGCACCCCCTGCAATTGCCGAAAATCCTCCCATATTTACCACAAACAAACCGTAGGCAAATACCCCAGCAATAATCGAAGGAACACCGCTGAGGACATTAGTAGCAAAGCGCACCCAGCGAGCGATATTGCCGCTGCTGAACTCCGACAAATAAACGGCGGCCAATACACCAAAAGGCACAGCAATTACAGAAGCAATTCCCACGGTCATCAATGTACCGAGAATTGCATTGGCAATACCGCCGCCCGACAGTCCGGGCGGGGGCGGCAGCTTGGTAAACAAATCTAAATTCAGGCGATTGAAACCTTGTACGGTGACATAGGAAAGCACTGCAAATAAAGGCAACAAAGTAATTGTCAAACAGGCTCCTGCCAAGACCGTCATCGCGGTATTGAAAAGCGATTGCTTGCTGCCTTTAACCTTCTTTAAGCTGCCTGTTTTCGACATTACAGGATTATCATCAGAGACGCTATTTGACATAAACTAAAAATAGGTAGGAAATTGCGGCAAACTTTTAGTTGTACTTCGCTCTTACTTGAGAAACAATCCACTCTGCTAAAATATTAACAATCAGTGTCAGAATAAACAGAATTAGCCCCGTGTACATCAGAGCGGCCACTTGCAGTCCCGACGCTTCGGCAAATTGATTCGCCATCAGAGAAGCAATAGTGTTTGCAGGAGCTAGCACCGAGAAACTTAACTGATTGGAATTGCCAATTAACAGCGTTGCAGCCATTGTTTCTCCCATCGCGCGGCCGAGTCCGAGCATAATTCCGCCGACAATGCCGGAGAAAGCAGCAGGTACGAGAACCCGAAAAATTGTCGTCCAGCGAGTAGCTCCCAAACCTAAAGATGCTTGTCGCAATTCGGGTGGGAGACTTGCTAAAGAGTCGCGGGAGATAGCAGTAATAATGGGTAAAGTCATAATCCCTAAAATTACTCCGGCTGGTAGCATTCCCGGGCCAACTGGCGGGGTGCTAAAAATTGGCAGCCATCCGAAGTTAGCGTTGAGAAACTGGCCGGCGCTGGTAATAATGGGGATCAATACAGCAATTCCCCACAAACCGTAGACTACGCTGGGAATGGCGGCTAAAAGTTCTACTAAAAAAACTAAAGCTGTGCGGATTTGTAGCGGTAGAAAGTCTTCGCTCAAAAAGATGGCAGTCCCTACTCCTAATGGTACAGCAATTAGGAGCGCGATCGCCGAACTGACGATCGTCCCGTAAATCATCGGCAGCGCACCGTACTCTTCCTTAACCGGATTCCACTCACTGCTAAACAAAAATCCCAAACCGTACTGTTGAATTGCAGGTAAAGCTCTGAAAGCAACCGTGAGGGCGATTACCAGCAAAATTGCCCCAACTCCTATTCCCAAAATCCGAGTCAGCCAGATGAAGCCTTGGTCTAAGGACTTTTCTGCCCCAGAGCGCGATCGGCGATCGGGTTGGGAGCTATTATTATCTGAAATCATAGACAAAACAACCAAATAATGTTCATCAAAAAAAACAATTTTAGGAAAAAGTTAGCTGGAAGGGAGTAGAAAGAAAGAGCATAAATAAAATCAAAGGGGCGGGTTGATTGATCTCCTGACTTTTCAACAAATATTTCTGGTTCAACCCGCCCATTTTATTTTGAAAGACGTAGATTGCGATTTAGCGTTGGGTGGGGGCGGGTTTATGAGATTGTGGGTTTTAGGCAATTATGGTTGGTGAACCCGCCCCTACAGAAATATCTTTCTTCCCTCTTGCTTCTTCCTTTAATTACTATTTGGCAACCTCAATTTTGTAGTCGGGGCTAATCACATCGGCAGCCGCAGCCACTTTTTCTCTAACATTTTGGGGCAGAGGAACGTAGCCCAATTCGGAACTAACTTTTTGACCTTCATTCAAGCCGTATTCAACCATTGCCTCGATGGCTTTGGCTTTGCTGGGATCGGCAACTTTTTTAGGGACGAGCATCCAAGTGTAGGTGACAATTGGATAGGAAGAAGCGCCTTCTGGGTCTTCGATAAATGCCCGCAAATCTTCTGGCAGGGGCGCAGTGGCTAAAGCTGCTGAAGCTGACTCGTCGGTAGGTACTACAAATGTGCCGGCTTTGTTTTGCAAAGATGCAAATTTGACGTTGTTGTTTTTGGCGTAGCCGTATTCTATGTAGCCGATGCTGCCTGCGGTTTGCAGGAGTTGGGCTGTGACGCCTTCGTTGCCTTTTGCACCGAGAAAAGTACCTGTTTTGGGCCACTGTACGGTTTTGCCGTCGCCTACTGCTGCTTTCCAGTCGGGGCTGATGGCACTCAGGTGTTTGGTGAAGACGGCTGTGGTACCGCTACCGTCGGAACGGTGGACGACGGTGATATTTTGGTCTGGCAATTTAGCGCCCGGATTGGCTGCTGCTATTTTGGGGTCGTTCCACTTGGTAATTTTACCTTGGAATATTTCTGAGTAAACGTCTCTGGGCAGTTTGAGTTCGGGTACGTCTGCCAAGTTGTAGCCGATGACGATGCTGCCTGCTGTCATGGGCAGCAAGATGACGCCTTTGTCTGCTGGAACTTGGGCGATTTCCTCGTCCTTCATGCCGGTATCGCTGGCCCCAAAGTCTACTGTGCCTTTGGTAAATTGTTCGACTCCGGCGCCGCTGCCTACTGATTGATAGTTAATTTGTACTTTGGGGTTGATTGTGTTGAAGTCTTGAAACCAACGCTGGTACAGGGGGGCGGGGAATGAGGCACCGGCTGCGGTGATGGCTACGTCTGAGGCTAGGGCGAGTTTGGTGTTGGCGGAGGTGCCGGTGGCTGCCACGGGGGATGCGCCGGGGGATGCGCCGGGGGATGCTGCGGTGTCGCCTGGGCTGGGGCTGCTGCCTGCGGTTGTGCCGCCGCCGCCGCAAGCTGCTAAGCTGAGGGCGATCGCCATTGCGGAAATTGTAGTAGTCAGCCGATTCGGATTAATCAAGTTGAGACGAAAAAGCATAGGTATAAAAGATGCGATCGTTATACGGGTGTCCCGAACCAGCATAGCGTGCAAAAGTAAAGCTTTGGTTAAGAATCTTTACAGTTGAGCGCAATTTAACATTAATTAATGTTATGCCCGAAAATTCATTGATGAGCTTGACGATTGCAACTTCCTAAGATACAAGCAAAATTAATTTTTGTGGAAGCAAGTATTCGATCGCCCGCATCGCGAAAAATTCCCGATTAAATTATCGCAACATCCAGGCTTGAGAACCAGAAAACCGTAGAATGGTGGTTGTTTTGACGAGGTGCTACGATTAAGAACTTAAAAGCTGCCGGCACTCTAGCTGGCCAAAACGGCGAATACCTTCTTCCTTCAACATCTGCTATAATGCCTGCTCCTATTGAATTAATCTGGGCTTTTATTGGCTTGCTCCTGACGATAGGAGGCACTTTTTTGCCTGCATCGGTCACAATTGGGATCGGGTTGTGGGACGATCGCGGACTTCAGGCGTACTCTTTAGGTGTTACCTATCAAATAGGAGCAGTTTTGCTAGTAGGCTGCATGGGAGGGAAAAATGCTGCTGCTCTCTCACAAATTGCCTATTTAGTTTTAGGATTAACTTTGTGGCCGGTTTTTGCTCAAGGCGGCGGCATCGGATATCTCAAAGAAGCGAGTTTTGGGTATTTGCTGGGTTTTGTACCTGGTGCTTGGGTGTGCGGCTGGGTGGCTTTTAAGGTGGCTTCGCGGCTGGAATCTATGGCTTTTAGCTGTTTGTGCGGTTTGTTCACAGTTCACGCGATCGGCTTGATTTATCTAATTTTTAGTTACTTGCTACCTCCGGCAAAAAAAACACCTTTATTGGATGAAATTCTTAAATATTCGGTTTATCCTATGCCGGGACAATTAGCGGTAGTTTGTGCGATCGCACTGCTGTCATTTACTTTGCGCCGCTTGATGTTTTATTAATTGGGCATAGGGCATAGGGCATAGGGCATAGGGCATAGGGCATAGGGAATTGGTAATTGTGCAAAATTGGGTTATACTGTCATTCTGCAACGGGAAAGTCATCTCGCTGCGGGTGGGAAAGATCAGGTAAACTGCTGAGACGCGAAATTTGAGTAGATGATCCCATGCCCAATGCCCTATCTTCTATCCCCTAATCCATGCGTTTTAAAAGAAATCCCTTGTTCTGGGTTGCGGCTGTTATCAGTTTAATTTTAGACCACTTGACTAAATTTTGGGTGGTGCAAAATTTTGAGTTGACGGTTCCTCCGCAGACGCAGCCGCTGTTACCGGGCGTGTTTCACTTCACCTATGTTGTTAATACCGGTGCGGCTTTTAGTCTGTTCAGCAATGGCGGGGCGATTTGGTTGCGCTGGCTGTCTTTGGGCGTGAGTGTGGGATTGGTGATTTTGGCTTGGTTCGGGCCGCGAATCAACCGCTGGGAACAAGCCGGCTACGGTTTGATTTTGGGCGGCGCACTAGGTAACGGGATCGATCGATTTATTTTGGGCCACGTTGTAGATTTTATCGATTTTCGGATAATTCGGTTCCCGGTATTTAATCTGGCCGATGTGTTTATTAATGCTGGGATTATCTGTTTGCTGATTGCAACTTTTCACGGTGCACCGCCGAGAAACCGGGACGATGGCGATTCTATTTCAGAGTAACTTTGAAGAATTCAATTCTATAATCTATAATCTGTAATCTAAAATTTAAAATCGGATGAGTCCTAATCCATTTGCCCTAGAACGCTTGCTATTTAGCCCCGCAACCCCGGATGCTGATGCTATCGGGACGATTTTTGCTTTTCCCAACGAGTACACGGTTGGTATTACCAGTCTCGGCTATCAGATCGTGTGGGCAACTTTGGCTGTGCGATCGGATGTTGAAGTAAGCCGTTTATTTACTGATATCCGCGAACAACTTCCGAGACATCCAGAATTACTGGGATTTTCGCTTTCTTGGGAACTCGATTATGTAAATATTCTCAATTTATTGGAATCTCTAGAAGTGCCAATTTGGGCATCTCAACGCACAGATAGCCATCCGATCGTATTTGGGGGCGGCCCGGTTTTTACGGCGAATCCCGAACCTTTTGCCGATTTTTTTGATGCGATTTTGCTGGGAGACGGCGAACATCTGATTGATAATTTTATTGATGCTTTTAAAGAAGTCCGTACCGCCGACAGACAAACTAAATTGCGGCATTTAGCCCGAGTTCCGGGGGTTTACGTTCCCAGTTTGTACGAAGTAACTTATCTGGATGCGGCGGAGGGGATTAAATCGATTCAGCCTGTGGATTCTGCAATTCCGAGTGTGGTTGAAAAACAGACTTATCGCGGCAATACTTTATCTGCTTCTACTGTGGTGACGGAAAAAGCGGCGTGGGAAAATATTTACATGGTGGAAGTGGTTCGCAGTTGTCCGGAAATGTGCCGTTTCTGTTTGGCAAGTTATCTGACTTTGCCTTTTAGAACTGCGAGTTTGGAGGATTCGCTAATTCCGGCGATCGATCGCGGTTTAGCTGTGACTAATCGCTTGGGTTTATTGGGTGCTTCTGTGACTCAGCACCCGGAATTTGAAGCGCTGCTGGATCGTTTGAATCATCCGAAATACGACGGCGTGCGGCTGAGTCTTTCTTCGGTGCGGACGAATACGGTAACGGTTAAACTCGCAGAAATATTGACGAACAGAGACAGCAAATCGATTACAATTGCTGTGGAAAGCGGCAGCGAGAACCTCCGAAAAATTGTCAACAAAAAACTCACAAACGACGAAATTATTCAAGCTGCTATCAATGCTAAAGCTGGCGGATTGAAGGCAGTTAAACTCTACGGAATGGCGGGAATTCCCGGCGAAAAAATGGAGGATTTAGAGGCGACGGTGGCGATGCTGCGGGCTGTGAAAAAAGCGGCTCCCGGTTTGCGGTTAACTTTTGGTTGCAGTACGTTTGTTCCGAAATCTCACACTCCTTTTCAGTGGTTTGGAGTTAATAAAGATGCGGAGAAGAGACTGAAGTTTTTGGATAAAGAATTGCGGAAGTTGGGTTTGGAATTTAGACCTGAAAGCTATAACTGGTCTGTGATTCAGGGTTTGCTCTCGAAGGGCGATCGGCGGTTGTCAAAGCTGTTGGAATTAGTGCGGCATTACGGCGATACTTTGGGCAGTTATCGGCGGGCTTTTAAGGAGTTGCGGGGACAGTTACCGGAAATGGATTTCTATGTTTTTCAAGAGTGGGAATTGGATCGAGTTTTGCCTTGGAGTCATATAAAAGGGCCGCTACCGGAAGCGACTTTGAAAAAACATTTAGCAGAGGCGATGAGTCATTTTGAGAAATTGTCCCTAGGCTAAAACAGATTATAGGACTTAAGACAATGCCTAAAAGCCTACCTTATCATCCATTTTTGATTGAATCTCTCACAAAAAATCCGGCACTAGCAGCAGCTTATATAACGGCGACCTTAGAAGAAGAAGCGCCAGAACCTGAACTGCTGAAACGAGCTCTGGGCGATGTAGCAGAAGCTCTCGGTCAACCAAAAATGTCTTCCGAACAATATGAATTGCACTTAAAAAAACTGGATAAATTGCTGTCGCAGCAAGGAAGCGATGCGATTTACAATCTGGGAACTTGGCTGAATGCTTTGGGATTGAAACTAACTGTTGCTGTTTGTACTGATGCTCCCGGATAATACTGCAAATGCTGAAACGCGATCGCAATTAACTGTCTAGCCAAGCGATAAGACGAGGAGCGACATACTATAATATAATTATGCCGGAAGCCCAACCGAAAGAAATTTAGCGTTATGTTGCCGCAGACGGTCAAGTACCGTTTGATAACTGGTTTGATTCGCTCCGAGATAGCAAAATTTCAACAATTATCAATAAAAGACTTAACCGAGTTATTTTGGGGAATTTGGGAGATTGTAAATCACTTGGAGAAGGAGTCTTTGAATTAAGGATAGACTATGGCCCTGGTTTCCGAATTTATTTTGGGCAAGTAGGAACAACAATTATACTTCTTCTGTGCGGAGGAGATAAAAGCACTCAAGACCGAGACATTCCCCAAGCAATAGAATACTGGACAAATTATAGGAGTTAAAAAAATGCCTAAAAGTTTACCGTATCATGACTTGTTGATAGCACGGCTAAAAGAACCCAGTTATGCGGCAGTCTATCTAGAAACTCATTTTGAATTAGATGAAGGCGAAGAACCTGACGAAGGATTGCTGAAACTTGCTATGGGCGATGTAGCAGAAGCTCTCGGTCAACCAAAAATGTCTCCAGAACAATATGAATCGCACTTAAAAAAATTGGATGAATTGCTCTCGCACCAAGGAAGTGATGCGATTTACAATCTGGGAACTTGGCTAAAAGCTTTGGGATTGAAATTAACTGTTGCTGTTTGTACGGATACAGAGGATAATACTGCAAATGCTGAAATGACCGAGCAATTAACTGTTTAGCCCTATTCAAAAAATGCCTAACTTTCGATATTCATCGCTAATTAATTCGACCGTTGAAACTGTGTGGAATTTTTACGAAAGGCCGGATATTCTGCAACTTTTGACTCCGCCTTGGCAACCTGTGAAAATCATTCGCCGCGAGGGCGGACTGGGTGTGGGTGCTGTATCTGAATTTCGCCTTTCATTGGGGCCGATTCCGGTAAAATGGGTGGCGACTCACATTGAATGCGAAGAGTATCGCTTGTTTGTTGACGAGCAAACTGAGGGGCCGATGGCGAGTTGGATTCACCGACATCAGTTTAGCGCAGAAAATGGTCAGACTAGATTGACGGATGCGATCGCCTTTTCGATACCGGGCGGCCCGATTGTCGATTTGCTGTTAGGTTGGTGGGTAGAAATGCGGCTGACAGATATGTTTCGCTACCGCCACGAAGTCACAAAAAGAGAGTGCGAAAAAGATGCAAACAACGGCTGAATATTACTGTGCTTTTTGCGGCGAACCGAGTACAACTTTTGTGGATATCAGCGGCGGTATGGAGCAATCTTATATCGAAGATTGTCAAGTTTGCTGTCGCCCGAATGTTCTGTATGTCAGAATAGATGAAGATACTCTCGATATTGAAATAGATACTGACTATCAAGAGTAGGCGGTTGAAACCGGGCAACCACGGGGGGATTGCCCCTACAGCTAAGAGAGCAAAGGGATATTTAAGCTGGATTTGGTATGAGATACTAAATGTGCAAAAGTCACGCCGACAATTTTGAAGCTGATTTGGTAGAATTCATCAATTTTGCAGCGGCTGTTTCCACGAAAGCCTGAAAAATTCGAGAGTTTATCGAACATTTTGGCGACATTTCCGGATGCCATTGAATTGCGATCATCCAAGGGTGATAGCAGTGTTCCATTGCTTCTACTAAAGTGTCAGGTGCATCGGCTACAATGCGCCAATCGGATGTTACTTTCCGCACTGCTTGATGGTGCCAAGAAACAACTGTTGTGGAAGTTGTCCCCATAATTTTTGCTAGCCGGCTGTTTGGCTCAATTTCAATGGTATGCTCGATCGCGCGCGGGGGAATTCCCGACCCGTGACTCACCTCCATACCGTAAGCATCCGGTACGTGAATCACCAAACTGCCGCCGCTGGCTACGTTGAGCATTTGCATTCCCCGACAAATCCCCAACACAGGTATGTCCGCCTTCAAAGCTAGCTTGGCTAAGCTTAGTTCAAAATTATCCCGCTCTGCATCAACCGAGTAAACTGTTTTCTCAATACAACCGCCATAAAGTTCTGGATTGATATCTCCACCGCCGGAAAAAATCAAACCGTCTACTGCATCAAAAATACTAGCCGGATCTAATTGATTGGGCGGCAGTAAAATCGGAATTCCTCCTGCGGCTTGGACGGCATCAATATAAGTTCCATTTAAGCGATATTCGCCGGCCGAACAGCGGTTGTATGTTGTGATGCCAACAATCGGAAATTTTTTCATTTTATACAGGGCTGGAGATAATTAATTCTGGAACAGATGGGCGGGCTAGAAGCCCACCCCACAATCAAATAAAATTTACTCAATTGTGGAACAGGCCGGAAAGCCTGTTTCTACTATGATTACTTTTGATTTAGTCCTACAGTAAACTGATAATTATCGACTATGCTGTCTAATTTGTAACAGTTTGAGCAGCATTTTCCGGCAGCGACTTGCGCGCGCACAGATAAGCCAGCGGGCCGAACAGCGGCACTAATGTTACGGCCCAAAATGCTGTAGAGTTCTGCATTCCCCGGCGCGCCATATCGTCGGCTAATAAGGCAGGAAATAGCAGGCAAAGCATACAAAAATCTAAACTCATGACGTGGATAAAACGGCTGGTTTGCCACTGCCAAATAAAATCAGACCAATCGCCTTTTGTCAAGCCGAAGGCAACTAAAGCCGCAGCGCCTAATGTTAAGACAATGGCAGTAAAACGGGAGTCTAATATCTTTAAGAAGACATTTTTATTGCCCGAAAATTCGGGATTAGGTTCGCGCAGGGCTAAATAAGGCAGCAACGCAAATGCGCCGACGCCAAAGGATAAAGTGGCAAACAACCATGCAGGTATTTTTTGCCCCCTGCCGTCAGCAAATAAGACGCAACTGTAGATGAGAGGCCACACTCCCATGATATTGAACAAGGCGACAATTAAAGGGTTGATGTCTGCTATTTTGCCTGTGGAAAGGTTGGTGATTAGTGTCAGTGTTTCTGGGCTGTCGGGCGGTGCAAATACAAAGGCGTAGGTGCTGAATGCAATCCAAAGCAGCCAAAATCCAATTTTTCTAAACATAAGTTGTGGCTCAATACTTTTTCTACTATAACGCGTAAGGTGCGCATTGCGCACCCTACATTTAGAGCGATGTTCGAGCTATATATGAGTGCTATTGCTAAATTTTTGCATGAATTTGCGATCGATCCAATCTTTCCAGTACCACAGTAACGGTGATTCCCACATGAAATTGCCGCGAGAGGCGATCGCCCTTTTATTTCCCGTACCGATTAAGGCTAAATACTGTGACTGCGGTGCAAAGGGTTTCAGCGGTTTTTTCAATAAAAATTGCTGCAAATTTTCAAACAGCGGCTTGCCCTGACGCACGGCAAAAACGCCTGCTTTGGGACGGGGATAATTCACCATCGCGGCGATATCTCCAGCCGCAAATACGTTGGGGTGAGAGACTGATTGCAGGCAATCGCTGACTTGCATAAATCCGTTTGAGTCGGTGGCTAAACCCGATTCTCTTATCCAATTGGCTGCGGATGCTTGCGTCACCCAAAAAACGATCTCGCACTCCAATTTTAAACCTGATTCGCAGGATATTTGATAACTGGGCATCGGGCATCGGGCATCGGATGTTATTTCCCTCATTTCTTGCTTTTCTACGGCACTGACTTTTTCCATTAAATGCAGTTGAATGCCGCGACTAATCATAATTTCTTTCAGGCGGCGGCGCACCCGTTTGTTATGTCCCGACATCAATTCGGCACCGCTGTGAAACAAATGAATTTCTAATTTTTCTTCCTTGACTCTTCCGTCTTCCCCCAAGATACCTGCGTTAAATCCGTTGCCCAACCCTGCTTGTTTCGCAAGACGAGACTGCATATTTAATGCCAATTCTACGCCGCCTGCACCGCCGCCGACAATGGCAATCCGCAGGGGGTTTTCGGGATGGTTTTGCCTTGCGGAAATTAACTGATTCCAGCTAGCTAAAAACTCCGGTACGGGTTTAGCTGGAATTGCATATTCTGCGGCACCAGGTACTAATAAAGTCGCGGGAGTGCTGCCGATATCCACAGAAAGCAAATCAAAATTAACCGGAGGGCGAGTTTGACAAATAACTAGATTTTTGCTAAGGTCGATCGCGATCGCCCGATCGACAAATATCTGACATCCGGCAAATTCACAGAGCGATCGCAAATCGATGTGACATTCACCGTAATCGTAAAACCCGGCCACGTGCCCCGGCAGCATCCCCGAATAAGGCGCGTACAGCACATCGGTAATCAGAGTCAAACGCACACCGGGCAGCGGTTTAGTGCCAAACATTTTTAATACGATAGCATGACTGTGACCGCCGCCAATTAAAACTAAATCTTTCACAATTACAGATGTTCGATCGATATATTCCAGCACCTATATTGTACAGCACTCTCCTAATTGGGCTGCACTGTCCGGTCAGAAAGGCTTGCAGCACGTAATCAATAATTGCCGAGAGTTTTACAAGACACTCTCACCTACTATCTGCATCACAGATTATACTTAGTCGAGTTGCGATCGCAAATCAGCACAAATGCCTGTAGACTGTAGAACGAGTAAATTTCATCACTCTTATTATGCCGGGTGTGTTTGGATAGCTAACTCACGATTCAAAACTATGACATTACGCATCATTCCTCGCGGTTGGCAGCGATCGATAAAACGTCTTCTCCCGCTTCTATTTGCATTATCATTCGTTGCAGTATTGCTGGCGAACAACTTGATTCCCGCGCGCGCCCAAGAAGCGCGCCAAGAAATTCGCGGAGTTTGGATGACTACAAACGACAAAGACATCCTCAGAGATCGCCGCAAATTGGGAGATGCGATCGGTCAATTAAAGCGGTTAAATTTCAACACGATCTATCCCGTCGTCTGGAACTCTGGCTATGCAATGTATCCCAGCTCAGTCGCCCAGCAAAGAGACATTCAACCGTTTGTTTACAGAGGTTTAGACGGACAAGATATGCTGGGAGATTTAATCGCTCAAGCTCACCGTCAAGGCCTGCTAGTAATTCCTTGGTTTGAGTTTGGTTTCATGACTCCTCCCACCTCAGAATTAGCATTAAACAATCCCGATTGGCTGACCCAAAAACAGGACGGCAGCCAAACATCAAACGGCGCAGGCGGCGAAGTAGTTTGGCTCAATCCCTTTCATCCAGAAGTGCAGAAGTTTATTACAGAACTCGTACTAGAAATCACCACTCAATACAGCGCCGACGGCATTCAATTCGACGACCACATGAGTTTGCCATCAGAATTTGGCTACGACAGCTACACAGTTGCTTTGTATACCAAAGAAACCAAAAAAGCGCCGCCAACAGATTCTCAAGATCCAGCATGGGTGAAGTGGCGAGCTGATAAAATTACGGCTTTCATGTCGCAGCTAAATCAAGCTGTCAAAGCAGTAAAACCCAATGCAATTTTCTCGATTTCTCCCAATTACTACGAATTTGCTTACAAACATCACCTGCAAGATTGGCTGGCTTGGGTGCGTTTGGATATTGCCGACGAACTGATCGTGCAAGTGTACCGTCCCAATCTAGAATCGTTTGTGGACAAGATTAGCCGCCCAGAAATGCGAGAAGCACAGCAAAAAATTCCCACTGGAGTAGGGATTATGACAGGTTTAAGAAATCGCCCAGTAGCGATGCAGCAAATCAAATCTCAAGTGCAAGCAGTCCAAGAATACGGCTTAGGTGCCGCTTTCTTCTACTACGAAAGCTTGTGGGAAGATGCGCCCGAACCAATTGCCGATCGGCTTTCTCAATTTAGCGCTTTCTTCCCGTCTTCTGCATTCCGAACAGCCCTGCAAATACCGAGACGCGCGGCGACTTTCCCTCCGCCGCCGCCGCCCAAACCAGACCCGAAAGCTAAGCCAAATCAACCGGGAAATAACAGCAAACCTTCTCCAGTACCTACTACATCAAAAAAGTAAAAAGTCATCAGTAGGGTGCGCACTGCGCACCTTACCTAGTAAACAGTAGGGTGCGCACGAGTGCATCTCTATTTGGTAAGGGCGAAGCATTCCGGCAAACAATTTATTAGTGAGAACTAGAGATTTACGGCCGGAATGCTTCGCCCCTACGAATATATTTGCAAGAATGAGATGCACCCGTGCGCACTGCGCACCTTACCGCGAGATCAATCGTCAGTCATTCAATAAAAATGCAAACTAATCAAAAATTTTTACTGCCAAAAATGGGCTGCGGCACTTGGGCTTGGGGCAACAGATTGCTGTGGGGCTACGATGAAAGTATGGACGGCGAACTGCAAGCCACTTTCAATATTTGTGTCGGTAATGGCGTGACTTTATTCGATACAGGCGACTCTTACGGAACTGGGAAATTAAACGGACGCAGCGAGCAGCTTTTGGGGCAATTTTCCCAACAATATCGAGGTGCAAATCAAGACAGTATTTGTATTGCGACAAAGCTAGCTGCTTATCCTTGGAGGCTGACGCGAAAATCTATGATATCGGCGGGTAAAGCCTCTGCCGAACGCCTCGGCAAAAATGTAGATTTGGTGCAGATGCACTGGTCTACTGCTAACTACGCTCCTTGGCAAGAAAGCGCTCTTTTAGACGGTCTCGGCGACCTTTACGAGCAAGGATTGGTCAAGGGAGTGGGCTTGTCTAATTACGGGCCGAAACGCTTAAAATGGGTGTATGAGAAGTTTAGCTCGCGCCAAATTCCCATTGTTACTTTGCAAGTGCAGTATTCGCTACTTTCCACCTATCCGGTGACAGAACTCGGATTGAAAGATGTTTGCGACGAATTGGGAATAAAATTAATTGCTTACAGTCCATTAGCCTTGGGATTGCTGACTGGGAAATATTCGGAAAACGGCGCGTTTCCTAAAGGTATTCGAGGTTTGGCGTGCAAGCAGATATTGCCGGGAATGCGATCGCTCTTGAACTGTTTGCGAGAAATAGCGGCATTCAGAAACAAGACTGTTTCGCAGGTAGCAATCAACTGGTGCATCTGCAAAGGAACTATACCGATTCCCGGGGCGAAATCTGCGGCACAGGCGGGGGAAAATATCGGCGCTTTGGGCTGGGAGTTGGACTCGGGGGAGATTGCAGAATTGGATAAAGCGGCGGGGAGTACGGATAAAAAAATGGTGCAGAATATCTTTCAAACTAAGTAACAATTTGGATGCGCAGGGAGTCAGAAACCGGGTTTCTTCGCAAAATATCGTGAAGATGCCAAAACAATCGCAGAAACCCGGTTTCTTGGATTATCTGCGTGGGAGTCAGAAACCGGGTTTCTCACGAAAATCTCGTGAAGAGGCGTAAATTCTCATAGAAACCCGGTTTCTTGGACAACGCAACCAGGACTCGGTAAGTTCTTAACTTCCCGATAAAATATCTTCGAGTGCAGATTTCAAATTCGGATATTGATACTGAAAACCGCTAGCTAAAGTTTGTTTCGGCAAAACTTTTTGACCTTCCAAAACAACTTTTGCCCCGTCTCCCAACAGCAATTCCAAAGCAAAACTTGGCACCGGCAACCAAGAGGGACGCTTTAAAACAGATCCTAAAGTTTCGCACAATTCATTCATCCGCACTGGATTAGGTGCTGTGGCGTTCAAAACACCTTCAATTTGCGGATTTTGCAAAGCGTACAAGATTAAATTAACCGCATCATCGCGGTGAATCCAAGAAAACCACTGTTTCCCAGTGCCGATCGGCCCGCCTGCAAATAATTTAAAAGGCGGTAGCATTTTTGCCAGGGCTCCTCCCTTTCCCAACACTATCCCCAGCCGCAAAATTGCCAGCCGCGTACCTGCATTTTTCACTGGCCCGGCCGCACTTTCCCAGTCTTTGCAAACTGCTGCTAAAAAATCATCCCCCGCAGGGCTAGTTTCGTCAAACTCGGCGGTTTCGCTGGTGCCGTAGTAGCCGATCGCGCTTGCACTCACCAACACCGATGGTTTAGGATTAGCATTCGCGATCGCCTCGACCAATTTTGCGGTGGTTAATTTGCGACTGTCCGTAATTGCTTGCTGTCTCGCCGCCGTCCATCTTTCCTCGGCGATCGGCACTCCGGCTAAATTTACCACGCCGTCGCAGCCCGCGATCGAGTTTTGCCAATCACCAGACTCGGCTGGAGTGTAGCCGACAATTTCCAAATTCGGATAAGCTGAAGCGGGAAAGACTCGCCGAGCTCGATCCGAGGATCGGGCTAACACCAGCACGTTATGCCCTTCCTTTTGCAGCCTCTCTACCAAACGGCTGCCTACAAATCCCGTTGCTCCCGCGATCGCTACTTTCATCTTTTACCAATAATGCACATTTTTAGTATTTTAGACGATCGCACAAACTTGTCTCTGATTATACAAAACTAGAGTTCGCCCGATCGCCGAACCACAAGCTTTCTATATTCTCGTTAAACTGATAGGCGATGCAAGAATCACAAACAATGCCTGGAAAAAAACCAAAGCTTCTAATTGCTGCCGCGATCGTCGCAGCAGGTAGCGCCGCGGTATACTTTTACTTCAAGGGTTTGAGCGAAAAAGTATCCAACCCTCTCGAAAGTGCCAAAGTTGTACCCGACAAAGCAATGATGGCCGCCTTCGTCTCCCCCAATCCCAAAGCGCTGTCTCAGTTGCAGCAATTTGGCACGCCCGGGGCACAAAAGTTAATCGGCCAGGGTTTGAAAGCCTTTCAAGAACAAAGCTTGGCGGGCACAGAAATTGACTACGACAAAGATTTAAAGCCTTGGCTGGGCGGCGTGATGGTGGCTTTGCTTCCCCCTGACGGCGAGGCCCAAACGGAACCGCCGAAGCTGCTGCTGGTGGTAAGCGTGAAAGATAAAATTAGCGCTTGGAATTTTGCCAATCGATTAAAATCTCAGCCCGGTGCAAAAATTCAGGAAAGCGAGTATAAAGGAGTTAAAATTTCTGAGATTGCAGAACCGAGCGGGAAAAGTTACAGTGTAGCTTTGCTCGACGATCAATTAGTTATCGCTCCTTTCAAAAAGGCTGTGGAATTGGCGATCGATACTTTTAAAGGACAGCCTTCCCTCGCCACGCAGCAGAGTACGAGCAAGTTTTTTTCGGAAAGTGCAGGGGTAGAAAATCCGATCGCCACTGTTTATATTGCTGACTATCCGGCCGCAATCGAGCAATTGAAAGCTAATTTGCCGCCCGATCTGAAGTTGCCTTTGACAGTGATGCGGCAGTTCAAGCAAGTTAAGTCTTTGGTTGCGGGAATTGGGGCGGATAGTGCGGGATTGAGGGTGAAAACTATTGCTCAGTTAGACCCGAAATTGGCGGGAAAAAATCCGCAGGCTGCATCGAAGTTGTTGCCGAGATTTCCGGGTGAAACTATTGCTTTGGTTGGCGGTAAGGGACTCAACGAAATTTGGTCGCAAGCCACCGCCGAGGCGAAAGATAGCCCGGAGATTAGCAGCAGCATTCAGCAGGTTCGGGATAGTTTTAAGCGGTTGGATTTGGATGCGGATCGAGATGTTTTTGGTTGGATGAATGGGGAATTTGCGATCGGGGCGATCGCTTCTAATGAAGGTATTTTGTCTCAGTTTGGGATGGGCGCGACGATGATTTTTGAAACGGACGATCGCCCCGCTGCGGAAGCAACGCTGAAAAAACTCGATGCGATCGCCAAAAGCAATCCTACAGTCAGCGTCGCCCCCCGACAAGTGCAGGGAAAGGAGGTTACGGAGTGGACGATTCCGCAGCAAGGGACTTTATTCGGGCACGGCTGGCTGAATCAAAATACCGTGTTTGTCGCTTTCGGCGGACCTTTAGTGGATGTAATTAGTGCTGCGCCGCCGCAGCCGTTTAGCAGCAGTCCGAGTTTTGGGGCGATCGCGACTTCTGTCTCGCCGGGCGATCGGGGTTATTTTTATTTAGATATGAACAAAACCATGTCTTGGGCCAACCAATACTTGCTTAAAGCAGTACCGACTTTAGTTTCGCCGCCCACCGCCGAAGTGCTCAATTCGATTCGAGGAGTTAGCGTTGTCACAACTTCCCCAAATCCCTCAATTGCTCAATTGGAAATGCTGTTTTCCCTCAAATCAAATTAGCTAATTGGGCTTTGGGCATTTGATCTCAAATCCGGTAGCATCGGAATTGATATTACCCGAAGCCCCGGACACAGCAGTGCCGTTTCCCTATTTATACCGATTTGAAACGAAATAACAGTATTCTTGTCCCCCCCCTT
>JAUBOG010000534.1:0-4454 GCA_036700105.1 Microcoleus occultus BM001215583 | reverse complement strand
CTCGCGACATGGATCGCGAGCGAGACGCTCGCACTATATAATGCGGATGCAACCGGAAATAATATAAGCTCGCCTAAATCGATATAAGGTGCGCAGTGTGCACCCTACGGATAGAGTTTTTGCGTTGATAAATGTTCTTTAAAAAGTCGGAAATCTAGTTTGATAAAATTGCTGTGTTAACTAGATATCTTTAACCGATAACATACACCTTTTGCAAATTGTACCGGCTCAAAAGCGCTGTCAAGATTAACAGTTGTTTCTCCTCCTCCTAAAAATAAATAGCCGTCACGTCGCAACACGCGCCGCACTCTCGTTAAAATCGATTGCTTGGTTTGAATATCGAAATATATCAAGACATTTCGCATAAAAATAATGTCCATTTGAGGTATCGATCCGAAGGGTTCTGTCAAGTTAATCTGGCGAAATTCGATCGCCTTCCGTATCTCTTCTTTAAGAAGCCATTCTTTGTCGCAGCGGTGAAAGTATTTCTGCAAAAAGGCTGGCGGTAAACCCCGCACCACTTCGTGCTGCGCGTAGCATCCAGAAATTGCTCGCTTCAGCATTGCTGTAGAGATGTCGCTAGCAATTATCTGCACTTGATTTCTAGCCAACTGCGGAAAATATTCGCGCAGCAGCATCGCAATACTGTAGGGTTCTTGGCCGCTGGAGCAAGCAGCACACCAAATATTCAAAGTACGATCGCCCTGGATCTGTTTTAACAATTCCGGCACTACTGATGTTTTTAACATCTCGAAAGGGTTGACATCTCGGAAAAAAAATGTCTCGTTCGTCATCATTGCTTCGACAGTCAATTCGTAAAGCGGGTTAAAACGCTGTTGTTTGATTTGTTTTAATTCTGCAACTAACCCGCTGACGGAATTTGCTCCGGATTCTTTAGCTACCATCCCTAAACGCGATTCAACGAGGTACATTTTTTCTGCGGATAGGAATACGCCGGTGCGATCGTACACGAGTTTGCGGATGTAATCAAAATCTGCAATAGTTATCGGCATGATAATTGAAGGAAGAAGGAAGTTCGGCAACGGATTCTGTAACGGATGTAACGGATGTCAGTGCGTAGGTTGGGTTGAGGAACGAAACCCAACAGATAGAGGTTCTGCGCCGTAAGGTGCGCATTGCGCACCCTACAGATAGAGGTTCTGCGTAATTCCTAAAACAGTTATTCGTGCATCTGCGACTGATGACTGATGACTGATGACTGATGACTATTGACTGCTGAAATCTACAACTTTATCAACATCTAAAAATAGCAGCAACTGTCCTTGTAGCTTGTAAGCTCCTCGGATTAGCGGGCGTATTGTGCTGATAAAAGTATCTGGAGGAGTTTCAAAATCAGCTTGAGATACTTCTAAGACATCTCCAATATCATCGACTAACCAACTGACTGTTTCATCGCCTGTTCTGACAATTACGTTTAAGGGAAGTTGTTCTGCAGCCCGATCGCACAAATCCAAGCGCCTCCGCAAATCAATCGCCGTGACAATTTGCCCCCTGAGATTTATCAATCCGCCTACTACTGCGGGTGCTAGCGGCACTCGCGTCATCTCCTGATACCGGATGATTTCTTGAACTTTCTCAACTTCTATTCCCAAAAATAGGCCGTCAACGAAAAAAGTACAAAGTAGAGTTTCTTCAGGCATTTTAATTATTCCTTTAATGGCATTATCTTGCCGTTGCCAACATCTGCTTGACTCCGAATAAATTGTCGCTAATTACTGCATCGACATCGAGAATTTCAGTAACTTGACCCTGAATCACAGCACAATAGGAAATTCCTGCTTGAGTAGCTGCACCTTTAATGTCGATCGGCTGCTCTACAATATCCAGGATGCGATCGACTACCAAACCGACTTGGTGTTCTGAGCCGATCGACACCACGACTAACGGCAGTTTATCATCTGCTGCGGGCGATCGACCCCCGAGACCGTTGGGAGAATTCACCCAATCGCTGCTACCAAACACCGCCGACAAATAAATCACCGGCATAATTTGGCTGCGGTACTGCACCACATCCTGCTTCCCAACTCGCTCTAAAAGATGGCGGGGAAACTCTTCCAAGCGGCAAACTCGCGATAAATGAATCGCCATCCGCCGACAGTCTGGGCCCTGAAATACCAGCAACTGCTGCGCAGGTTCCGAAGATTCCCGCCGGCTGTTTTCGTCAGCTAAAATAGCCTTTTCCTGAGCCTCCGTCATGTGAGTTTTCTGAGCAATTCCGTGCACGTCCAAAATCAAAGCAACTTTACCGTCGCCCATAATAGTTGCTCCTGCAAAACAAGCTAGAGATTTGAGCTGTTTTCCTAAAGGTTTAACCACAATTTCCTGCGTGTCGTTGATGGCATCCACCACCAATCCAAAAGGTTTGTCCGTAGCTTGCACCACAACAATATTCAGAGCCTCATCGGGAGCGAATGGGGATTTTTTGCCGTTTTCCAGCTTTCCCTCGTCTAGCTGCAATTCCCGGTTTAAATAAATCAGCGGTAGCAGTCGCCCGCGCAACCGATAGACGGGCGTTCCGTGAAACATTTCGATGCTTTTAATTTGTTCTCCTTCCAAGCGCATCAGCTCTAGCAAATTGACTTGAGGAATCGCGTAGCGGGATCCTCCGGTAGTAATAATTAATGTCGGAATAATCGCCAGGGTTAAAGGAATTTTTAGCTTAAAAGTTGTACCTTTACCGACTTGACTGTGAACGTCGATCGTGCCGCTAATTTTTTCAATATTTGTCTGCACCACGTCCATCCCGACTCCCCTACCGGAGATATTGGTGATTTTTTCTGCTGTCGAGAAACTGGGCATAAAAATTAAATTCAGTGCCTCGCGATCGCTCATTTTCGCGGCGTCAACAGCAGAAAACATTCCTTTTTGCACCGCCTTATTTCTAATGCGATCGGGGTCGATTCCCCCGCCGTCATCGGAGATTTCAATGTTTACCTGGCCGCTTTCGTGATAGGCTCGCAGCAGCAGTCGGCCGGCGGCGGGCTTGCCTTTAGCGGCGCGCACTTCTGAGGTTTCGATGCCGTGATCCAGACAGTTGCGGACTAAGTGAGTTAGCGGATTGGCGATCGCCTCAATTAAAGTTTTGTCTAGTTCTGTTTCTTCGCCTTCCATCTCTAATTGTACTTGTTTTCCCAAGGCAAAAGCTGTGTCGCGCACTACGCGGGGAAACTTGTTCCAAATAGTCTTAATTGGCTGCATTCGGGTCTTCATTACTCCTTCTTGCAATTCGGAAGTAACTAAGTTTAAGCGACCGGATACTGATTTTAATGTATCGTCTGTTTCGGCGTTGGCTGTTTGTGTATTGGCAAATTCTAAGATTTGGTTGCGGCACAAAACGAGTTCGCCTACTAAGTTCATTAGTTTGTCTAGCAAGCCGACATCTACTCGAATTGCAGCGTCGGAAATTTTGAATTTATCGCCTTCGGTATCCGCCGCAGTTAACTGTTCTGCGGGAGTATTGGTAGCGGCGGGAATTTGCAATTGGTCGATCGGCAATAAAGCAGCGTCAACAGCCAAAAGTTCTGGTGTCAACTCCGATTTTTCCGGTTCCCGGGTGACAATTTCTGGAGTTGCTGCGGTGGATAAAGGTGCGATCGCTCCCCCGGATGCTTGGAGTTGATGCAGCCGATCGAGCAATTCGGTATGTGCGATCGGGCTTTCTTCGCCCGTGGTTTCCAGGGCTTCCATGTGCGATCGCACCGCGTCGATTGTCGATAGCAAAGCGCTAGTAATTTCGGGAGTCATCGCAATCGTGCGATCGCGCAAGCGGCTGAGCAAATTTTCTCCCGCGTGGGCTACTGATTCGAGTTTTTCCACCCCCAAAAAACCGCTATTTCCCTTAATCGTGTGCAAGCTGCGGTAAATCCGGTTCATCACCTCCGGATCGGAATCGCTTTGTTCTAAAGCTACTAAATCCTCCTCAATTTGGTTCAAGTATTCGTAGCCTTCAATCAGGAATTCCCTTACGTCTTCATCAATTTCCATCGAGTCGGTTCCTTTTTCACGTATTTTACGCTGCGTTAAAATAAATTATTGAATAGTTAAAAACTGTAGTGCGCCCCAGTCAGTATTCGTCGCGATTCCCTTCTGCAAGCTTCGCGATCGGGCGATCGCAGGTAAATCGTTGCCAACTTGACCTCATCAGTATACTATATCTACACAAATTACCAAAAATCATAAACATCGCAGCTCCGCAGTCGTATTTTTCAACTCTGGCAGCGCCAAAATCTGTATCGTATTTTACCTGACTGGTGTGCCAAAAGCGGCGCAGAACTTGTACGCTCTTAGCCTGCGGCAACCGGGCTTCTTGCTAAATCCCTGTCTTCCAACCTGTTATTTATCGTAGAAAGCGGGCTGCTTCGATAAGTGATAAGATAGCCGTTATACCAATTTTTTATGAGGCTGCATAGAATCTGATCCCCCCTAACCCCCCT
>JAUBOG010000533.1:0-4456 GCA_036700105.1 Microcoleus occultus BM001215583 | reverse complement strand
CCCCCCCCCCCCCCCCCCCCCCCCCCCCCCCACTTCCGGGTGAAAGTAGCGCTATTCTTGAAAAAGGGATTTTTGTCAGCAAGGTGACGTAATGAATATTACTTTAAGTCCTGAGCAGGTGAAATTGATCGAGGCGCAATTGGCACTCTTGTCAGTTTAGCTCGCCGGAAGAGGTGATTACCAAAGCCCTCCAGACTTTGACGCAAACGCGGAAGCATTATTGGGAGTGGGTGGAGGAGGTGCGCGAGGGCGTGGAGGAAGCGGAGGCGGAACTATCGCGGGGTGAGGGAATTCCCTTAGAGAGTGCGATCGAGCAATTGCAGGAAAAGTTTCCCAAATAAAAAGCCCTCAACTTTGTGAGGGCTTTGCGATGCCAAGACGGAGATTTGAACTCCGGACACGTGGATTTTCAGTCCACTGCTCTACCAACTGAGCTATCTCGGCTTGTTTTTTTACGCTTAACTACCTTAGCAGACATATGCTGAATTTAGCAAGCACTTTTCTCAAATAATTTTTAGTTCGCCCGGAACCGCCCGCCTGTAAGCTAAAAGCTGCACGCCTAAAATCCAAAAATCGCAATGACACAGCAACATCGCAGCGCGGGCAAGAGTCTGTTTGTCTTGGGCACAATTTGGCTGTTGGGGGCAATTAGCGATCGCCTCTGGTTTGCCCTCGATCGCTCCATCCCCGCCTGGGATCAGGCAGAATACCTCACGAGTACGCTGAATTACTTGCAGGCGCTGCAGCATCCTCAGTGGTTTTCCGGGGAGTGGTGGACGAATTTCTGGCTGCTTTCGACGAAAATTCCGCCCTTGGCGTACGTGTTAACGGTTCCGTTTCTTCAGGTTTTCGGTACTGGGGGCGATCGGGCAACCCTCGTTCATCTATTATTTAGTGCAATTCTCCTCGCCTCAGTCTACAGTCTGGGCGTGCAATTATTTAACCGGCAAGTGGGTTTGTGGGCCGCTGCAATTTGCGTTTTGCTGCCGGGACTTTATCGCTTCCGCTTGCAATTTTTGCTCGACTTTCCCCTAACTGCTGCGATTACTTTTTGTTTCTACTGTTTGACAATGTGGAAGCAGGAAGCAGAAAGTTCGGCAGCGGATTTTGTAGCGGATGTAGCGGATGGATATATCCCAGTAGGGACACGGCAATGCCCTGTCCCTACGACTCGATTATCTTTCTTTTGGGCGATCGCCTTTGGAATTTCTCTCGGTTTATCAATATTAGTCAAACACACTACAGTCTTATTTATGTTTGCCCCGATTGTGTGGTTGGCTGTTGGTGCTGTGCGGCAAAAAGCTTGGGGAAGATTAGCTCAATTAGCAGGTAGTTTGCTGCTGTCGGTAGCCGTATTTGGGCCTTGGGCGAGAACGAATTGGCTGTTAATTTTGACTGGGGGAAAACGGGCTACTTTCGATTCGGCGATCGCCGAAGGAGATCCGGCACTCAATACGATCGGCGCTTGGATTTACTACGCTCAGCATTTACCCAAACACGTTTCTTGGCCTCTGTTACTTATTCCCTCAGTTGGATTGATCCTTTATTGGCGTCGCCGCCAAGATAGTTCGTCAATTTCTCACATCAACTCCTGTCGGTGGCTGGCTGTTTTTTGGGTGGGAGCTTATTTAATCAATTCGCTAAATATCAATAAAGACGATCGATACGTTTTGCCTTATTTGCCAGTTTTAGCAATCTTTTTAGCCTACTGTTTGACGCTGTGGCCCCGCAAGTGGGGGCCGCAAATTCGCTGGGGTACAATTGGCTTGGCAATTGCGGCGATGCTGTTGCATATGTGGCCTTTGGGAGGTTCTTTCGGACATAACTTAGTTCAAATTATCAGTCCCGGAAATTCTAGCTATCCTTACTTGGGGAAAGAGTGGCCGCACCGAGAGGTAATTGCCGAAATTATTGATACGGAACCTTATTTGCGATCGACTTTAGGCGTGTTGCCTTCGACGCCGGAAATCAACCAGCACAATTTGAATTTTTACGGTGCTTTGGCGGATTTTCAGGTGTACGGGCGGCAGGTGGGAACGAATTTAAAAGAAGTGCCGCAAGATGTGCGATCGCTCTCTTGGTTCGTAACTAAAACTGGGGCACAAGGTTCGATTCGCGAACGGATTAAAAAAGCTCAAAATGCAGCGGTGGCGGCGATTGAAAAAGGCGATAAGTTCCTGTTGCAAAAAACTTGGGTTTTGCCTGACAATACTAATTTGAATCTTTACCGCAAGCGGTTGCAGCCGATCGAGGTAGAGGCTTTGAATGAAGCGCGATCGCAAGTACAGTTAGATCGGGTTACTGTTGCTGCTGCTTCAGCTCCGGGCGTTGCGCTGCCGGTGACTTATACTTGGTCTGGGCCTTGGCAGCAGTTGCAGTCTGGTTTAGTGTTGGTAACGTGGGAAAATCAGCAGTCGGGCGATATTCGAGCGGGGCAGACTTTCAGGATTTTACACGATCGCGCGATCGCCCAGGCGACTTTGCATCCGGGGATTCTGGGGGCTGATAAATTTGCTGTGGGGTTTCAAATTGTCGATCGCACGGCGATGCTTCCTCCTGCTAATATTGCACCGGGAAATTACAATCTGCAAGCGACTTATCTCAACCGAAAAACTGGCGAAACTTATCCGATGAATGTGCCGGCAGTTAGTGTTAAAATTGAGGCTATTGGTGGAAATGAGCAGGCTGGGAACCAGGAGCGGCCGGAGTTGGATTTAGTGACTCAATTGCGGGCGATGGCGGTTAATTTACCGAAAGGATTGCCCGGTTTAGCACCGGTGTTCGAGCAGATTGGCCGCATCAATCAGTACGATCCAATTCAAGATTATACCGTGCAAGCGGAACAAGCGTTAGAATATCGGCTGAAGCAAGAACCTAACAATCTAGAATTCGCTTATGCTTTGGCATTTTCTCGCGTATTGCAGCAGAATGTCAAAAGTGCGATCGCCGCCTTAGAAAAAGTCACCCAACTCGACTCAAAAAACCCTTACGCCTACGCCTATCTCGCTTTCGTACACCTGTACGCTTGGCATCCCTCATCCGCTCAGACAGCCTTAAAACCCGCTCTCGCCCTCAATCCCAACCTACCGGAAATTAGAGTTTTAAACGGTGTAGCCGCACTCTTGCAAGGCAATCTCATTCAAGCATGGCAAGATTTGCAATACTTGAAACAACTAAAAATTTAACAATTACAAAGCATCTATACGTAGGGTGCGCAATGCGCACCTTACTAAAAATTACAAAGCATCTATACGTAGGGTGCGCAATGCGCACCTGACCCTATAAGTAGACGAATAATTTTAATTCGTTAAACCCCTTACACAATCCGTTGCCGAACTTCCTAATGAACCAACTCAGAATAGTCTCCCTAATTCCCAGCGCCACCGAAATTGTAGCAGTTTTAGGATTGACAGATGCCATTGTGGGCCGTTCCCACGAATGCGACTATCCCCCAGAAATCCAAAATTTACCAGTTTGCACTCAGCCTAAATTCAATCCCGAAGGAACTAGCAGCGAAATTCACAACCGCGTGACAGAATTGTTGCAAAATGCGCTGAGTGTCTATAAAGTAGAAATAGATACTTTGGAAAAATTGCAGCCGACTCACATCATCACTCAAGCTCAATGCGAAGTCTGCGCTTGTTCTTTAGCAGATGTCGAACAAGCAGCAAGCACGCTGGTAAACAGCAAGCCGCAAATTATTTCTTTGCAGCCGAATTTGCTAGCAGAAATCTGGGCGGATATTGAGCGAGTTGCTGCTGCTTTGGGCGTCGATGGCAAAAGCGCGATCGCACTTTTGCAATCCCGGATCGATGCTATTATCTTAGAAACCCAAACATTAACCGTTAAACCCAAAGTAGCCTGCATCGAATGGATCGAACCTTTGATGGCTGCGGGTAACTGGATACCCGAATTAGTTGGAATGGCGGGAGGGAATTCGCTGTTTGGAATTGTTGGGGAACATTCGCCTTGGTTGAAATGGGAATCGCTAGTAGAAGCTAATCCCGATGTAATTATTTTTATGCCTTGCGGTTTTGATTTAAACCGCACTCGCAGCGAAGCAGTGCAGATAACTAAACACGCAGAGTGGCTTAATTTGCAAGCAGTAAAAACGGGTAAAGTTTATGTAACTGATGGCAATGCTTACTTTAATCGGCCGGGGCCGAGATTGGTTGATTCGTTAGAAATTTTAGCAGAAATTCTCCATCCTGAAATCTTCGATTTTGGCCATAGGGGTAAGGGTTGGCAGCATTGGCTGTCATAAAAATCAGGACACAACAATGTTGTGTCCCTACAAAATATCTGTATTTCACCAGATATCAGTTAATTGCAGATTATATGTGTAGGGAAACGGCACCGCCCATTGGTGTCAACTTAAGCCTGAAACCATTGATAAATCTAGGTTTTACGCCAAGTCTAGATCCCCCTAAATCCCCCTTAAGAAGGGGGACTTTGA
>JAUBOG010000532.1:0-4456 GCA_036700105.1 Microcoleus occultus BM001215583 | reverse complement strand
TCCTTCTTCCTTCTTCCTTCTTCCTTCGTGTCCTTCGCGTCTTCGCGGTTCAATAAAACTAAACAGAATTAACAGTAAAGATTCAATGGACAAATGGCTTTCGGTGGTAGGAATTGGCGAAGACGGATTATCGGGATTGAGCGCGATCGCCCGTGCCCTACTCGATCGATCCCAAATCATTGTCGGCGGTGCCCGCCATTTAGCCATGCTACCGCCGGAAGACACCCGCGAACAATTGCTTTGGGCTTCGCCGCTACAAGCAACAGTCGATGAAATCGTGCGCCGTCGGGGACAGCCTGTCTGCGTGCTAGCCAGCGGCGATCCGATGTGTCACGGGATCGGCGTCACTTTGTCGCGCCGGATTTCCATTTCAGAAATGACTGTAATTCCCGCAGCATCGGCTTTTAGCTTAATTTGCGCCCGTTTGGGTTGGGCGCTGGCGGATGTTGAAACTTTCAGTTTGACCAATCGCCCGATCGCGTCGATCGCACTTGGTTTGTCTCCCGGCGCGCGCTTGCTAGTCTTGAGTGCCGATCGACACACGCCGGGAAAAGTTGCCCAATTGTTGACACAGCGCGGGTTTGGCAGCAGTTTGATGACCGTGTTCGAGCGGATGTCCGGGGATGCGGAACGGCGGATCGAGAGGGTTGCAGCAGCTTGGAATGCGACGGATTTAGCCGATTTGAATGCGATCGCCATTGCAGTTGCAGCCGATCGCGAAACTCTGCTCGTTCCCCGCATCTCCGGCTTACCGGATGCAGCCTATCGCCACGATGGACAGTTGACGAAACGGGAGGTTAGAGCCGTTACGCTGTCGGCATTAGCGCCGATTCCGGGGGAGTTGCTGTGGGATGTGGGGGCGGGCTGCGGTTCGATCGCGATCGAATGGATGCGCAGCCATCGGAATTGTCGGGCGATCGCGATCGAGCGCCATCCAACTAGACTGGAATACATCGCCGAAAACGCCTCTAATTTGGGTGTTCCCGAACTCAAAATCGTTGACGGAGAAGCGCCCGCTGCTTTGGTAAATTTGCCGCAACCGGATGCTATTTTCATCGGTGGCGGTGTCACCGCCGAATCTGTGCTGGAAACTTGTTGGAATGCTTTGGGCGAGGGCGGCCGATTAGTTGTGAATGCGGTGACTGTTGAGAGCGAATTTAAGGTTTTGCAGTGGCATTCTTTGCACGGCGGGGAATTAATTAGAATTGGGATTCAGCGACTGGGGGCGATCGGTTCTTTTCAGGGTTGGAAGCCGCTTGCACCGGTGACTCAGTGGGCGGTTGTTAAGGGGTAATTCCGATTAAATAGGAATGATTTAACCACAGAGAGCGCAGAGAACACAGAGGAAGAGATGAGAGAGATGAACGAGGAAAAACTAGCAACCGGATTTAAAATTCCCGCAAAAATGCCATTTCTTCAGGCTATATGCTGGCAAATTGCTAATATCAAAAATCTGACTTTCCCGGAAATGCTATGTCGCTACGAATCAGGCTGGCATTATTGGGGAGTATTGGGAGAACCCAACTCTGAGGAACTGGCTTTTATTCAACAAATTAGCCAACACTATCAATCTTGGCTGGTAGCGGAACTGGGAAACATTGACCAGCCCCAAAAAACAGAAAAACAGGTAAATTTGCAACCAATGTTTAAACGCGAAATTCATCAAAAAATATTAACTGTACTCAGCCACTTAAATGTCGAGTTTTTGCAGGAATGTCGCGCTTATTTTGGCGGCGGAACCCTGATAAGTATGGAACATGAGGAATATCGGTTAAGCCAGGATATTGACTTTATGTGTCCGATGGATGGTGGCTACAGTCTCCTGCGCCGAAAAGTTGCAGCAGCAGGCTATGATGCGATTTTTGCTAATCGCGAGGGCATTTTTCTCCCCAACGATATTCAATCAAACCAATACGGCATCAGATTTCCAGTTATTGTGGATGGCACTGCAATTAAATTCGAGATGGTTTGTGAAGGGCGAATTCAGTTTTGCGAACCAAATTATCCCAATTGGTCGCCTGTTCCTTGCTTGAATCAAATCGATATTATAGCAGAAAAGCTGTTAGCAAATGCCGATCGATGGCCGAGCGATCGGGTAAACTCTAGAGATTTAATCGACTTGGCAATTCAAAGGTTAGCGAGTCCGATTCCCCAAGAGGCGATCGACAAAGCTGAAGCAGCTTATCAAGTTATGGAACCGCTAAAACGAGCGATTCAGTATTTCCAAGAGCGTCCCGATTATCGGGAAAAATGCTATGATATTTTAAGTATTGCAGAACCAGATCGAGTTATTGACGGTATCGATTTATTAGCTCAAGATTTAGGTAGGAAAATCACAGTCAGGACATTTTGCGAGACTATTTCGCCGTTTCCTGGCTCTTTGTCGTAATATCATGTCCGGGCGATTACCATAATAAAAAAGGTTCGTAATGAACCAAACAATAATGAACGCGGGCATCTTCTGTCCACTACGCTAAGATGAAGACAGGTTTACATTGTCTTATGAGGTTGTTATGACCAGTTCGCTATCATCTACAAGCCTTTCTCGCTATGTCACCCGCAATCCTGAAGTTTTGCAGGGGGAACCGATTATTGCAGACACTAAAGTTACTGTACGGGATATTGTGGTGTTTTGGAAATCAGGAATAAAGCCTGAAGAAATCCCACAGAAGTTACTTCAACTCGTGACGGCGGCTCAAGTGTTTGATGCGATTAGCTTTTATCTGGATAATCAGCCAGAAATTGACGATCGGATTGCTTGGTACGAGGCGCGTCCGATGTTGAATGTTTCGCCTCTTTTGAGATGTAATCCGTTGTTGAATGAAGTCACGGAATATGTTACAGCTTATCGCCGCGATCGAAATGCCGAGAGCGATTTTCCTGAGTCTGAGACCCTATGACTCAATATATTCTCGATACCTAAAATTTAATGGAGAGGCAATTTCCTATGCAACTCCAAACCCTGTATACTCTCGCGCATAGGGAGGCTGAACTCCTAACACGATCTCTTCTTTGGGAATCCCCATTTGTACTAATTCATCAGCCAAACTTCGATCGGTTTGATTGCGCTGAATCCAAATTTTTCCATCTTTGATATCTAAGTGAATGAAGCAGTTATAAATACGGTGATGTTCATTCCATCCTAAATCGATAACCAGATAGCGAGATCGTTCTTTGTCAAAAACAAATTCTACTTCTATCTCACCATTAACCGGCGGGTCTTCACCCGATTCGATCAGTAACTTTTCGATGCACTGGCGATAATAATCTAGTTTATTCCCAGAGTCTTTGAACAGCATAAGCATCAAACATTTCATCACGGCTGACTAAAACTAAAGAATGATTAATGGATTGAGCAATTAAAATGCGATCGAATGGATCGCGATGATGGAATGGTAGGTTGCGAACCCGTACAGTATCCGCAAATGAAATTGGCAGTAACAAGATGCCAGCAGCAGGTAACTGAGCTTCGATTTCTGCATAGTCTGCTTGCAGTGTCAGTTTACCAATGCTGATTTTGATGGCAATTTCCCAAAGACTGGCAATACTCAAATAGACTCTATCGGCGGATTCAATCTGCTCTTTCAATGCAACTGATAGGTTAGGAGCATTTTCTGAAAACCAAATAAAAGTGTGAGTATCGAGGAGCAATGCACTCATTCTATATACTCCTGGAAATCCTCTAATGGTGCATCAAAATCATCAGGAAGGGGTAAGACAAAGGTGCCTTTCATCATCCCGGCTTGACGTTTCTTTTGAGGAGGATTTACGGCAACCTCGTTATTTGCATATTTTGCCGCTAAGAATTCTACATAGTGCAGCACTTCCTGTTTCAGGGAATCTGGCAATTTGACTAAGGTTTCTAGGATTGTGGTTTCTAGCATTAGATCGCCTCTTGCTGGATAAAATTATGATAACAATTGCAAACCGAAACTTACCGATCGCTTCCAACTTCCGCCAAATGCCAGAACGTCATCCCATTTTCCGCATGACTGAGCAAAATCCCCAAATCTTCCAAGCTTTCCAAACAGTCCAAAATCACTTTTTGTTTGCGATTTGCGCCTTTGAAATGGGCGGTGACTTGGGTGGCTGTCCATTCGCCGCTTTGGGTGCGGAACAAGTCGCGGATGGCCGAAAGTTGCTCTTTCAGGGCTTTGGGGAAAGGTTGTTGTTCCGTGGGGACGATCGCGATTTCGGTTGCGGTAGCGATCCCTGGAAGGGCTTGTTGCACGTAGGTTTCGCCGGGGGCTTGGTAGTCGGGACGCAGCCAGCGAATCAGTCCGTTGCGTTCTTCCTCGGCGCGTTGGGCGTTGAGGGTGACGAGGTTTTCGAGGATTTGGTCGTTGGTGAGAGTGGGTTCCCAACCGTAGGCGGCAAATACGGCGGTATCCAGTTCGTCGTGGATTTGTTTGAGGGTGGAGACTAGGGCTTTTTGGTTGAAGGCTTTGTCTTTGTC
>JAUBOG010000531.1:0-4489 GCA_036700105.1 Microcoleus occultus BM001215583 | reverse complement strand
TTGAGAAATCTCGTTTATATCCGAGTCCAGATCCCCCTAAATCCCCCTTAAGAAGGGGGACTTTGAGTAATTTCTTGTCCCCCCCGACCTAAGGGGCGCTAGGGGGGATCTAAGTTTTATAATCAAACAGCAATCTCTGACTACGTTTGAGCTTAAGTTGACACCTATGGGCATTGCCGCGTCCAAACTTGCTTGGGGCTGCGAATGCCCAATTCCCAATTCCCAATTCCCTACTTCATCACTTGCCAATCCATAATCCGCCACTGTCCATCTTGGCGGATCAAGTCGTAGCGGACGCGCAGGTTTTCGTTGCGGGAAGTCACCAGCCTGTCGGCATCGAACACTTCGGCTTTTTCGGTTACTTGCGCTTCTACTTCGGCGCGATCGGGATTAGTCGGATTCGTCTTGACTCCTTTGACTTGCAGGCTGTGTACGTAACGCTGGTGGGCGTTATTTCGCTGTTGGGCCTCTGCCATCAACTGCCAGCGAGACAAAGCCGGTTCGGTGAGAACTTGCTTTAATTCTTCGACAGCGTGGTTGGGGCCCAATGCCGCTGCTTTCGCTGACAGCCAGCCTTGAACGATTTGCGCCGCTGCTTCGTCTGTGATTGCTCCCGAAACTGGGACAGCGGTGCCTGGTTCTGCTGGGGCGGCGGCTGAAAGGGCGGGGATTTCTAGGGGCGGTTCTTCCAGGCTGATGGATGCTTGCTCTCCTTGGAGGGATGGGCCCGACAAAGATTGTATGGCGCTAGCCAAGAGACTGAATATCCACCACAGGATTAACAGGCTCAAGACTCCTGCGACGATAAACAGGGCCAGCCTGTTTCGAGGCACGGACTTGACTTTCTCGGAAATTTGTGCTGCGGCGGCGCGCGCTCGATCGGTCAAATCGCCTGTGCCTCCGCTGCGCCGGCGGTCATTTGGACTCCGCCGCAGTTTCGCAGTCGAGGGCGCGCGTTCCGCCGTAGCTGTCGGGTTAGAAACAGCGGAGACCGCGCCTAATTCTGCCGCCTTTGACTGGTATTTCGGGCGATCGGCTGCCTTGGCGGTGTCGGCCGGTACGGGGGTCAAGGTGACGGTGCTGGCTCCCTGCTTGACTGCTGGGGGCCCTGTGGGAGCGATCGGGCGATCGGCTGTTGGTTGCAGCCTTCCTTGGGGCTTGCCCGATCGGGGCTGGACGACTACCCATTCGTTGGCGGTTTCTGCATCTTGGGGCAGAGCTTCTAGGTAAGCTTGTACTTTCGGGTCGGCAAAGTAATCTTTCAAGGAAACTGACTGGGAAGCCAAGTCGCGGAAGTGGGGAAACACTTCTTCTTGCAGCCAGTGTTCGGCGTACAAGCACAGCCCTGGCAACAAATCGGGAGAATCTTGAGAATGTTCGCGAATGAAGGCGAGGGGTTCTTTTTCCGAACTGAGTTCGAGGGCTCTGCTGGCTTCTTCTGTTTGGCCCAGCAGCAGGGAACACACGGCTTTTTCGAGGTGAACGTCTTGGCGGCGGCCGAGCTGCATCAGCATCAGCTTGGCGCGGCGGATCGCCGATGGCTGTCTGGCTGCAAATCCTTGGGCTAACAGGGTGTAGACCGAGAGGTAAGTGGCGACTGCGGAGGGGCGGGCGGCTTCGGCTTCAAATAGGGTCTGCTGCTCGCTGCTGGTTAGGTGTTTCCGCAGTTGCTGGACGAAGCGCAGGAAGTCTTCTATTCCCAAACCCGATCGGTCGTCTCCCGATCCGTCGATTCCTCCCCGTTCTTGGAGCATTTCTCGCAGGATTTGCAGTCCCTGGCGGCGCTCGGCTACTTTTTCTTCGGGTAGGGATAGTAACTCTAAAATGTTGTACGGACGTAGTTTGTATATGTCGGCTTGCATTTCACCCCTCACGCTAGAAAATAGGCTTTCGCGCAGCAGCAGTTCTTGGCCTGCTTCTAATGATTTGGCGGCATTTTCGTATTGACCTTGCTGCCACTGTTCGCGGCCGAGTTCTAGACAGGCAAGGCTTACTGTTAAAACTATATCTGGCCGCACGAGTTCTTTGTCTCCGAAACGACCTTCGGCGATCGCGCTGCTGCCATTGTTGAGATACGGGCGACCCAGCTTCTGTACGAGTTCGTATTCTCCCAGTTCTTGCAGTACGAGCAGGGCTCCTACGAATTGGTTGTCCTCGATTTCAATACTTGGAGTGTGGGGGTCGGGAGCGGCGTCTAAAGCTTTGGATTCTGCTGGAGCGGTTTCTCCGGCATCGTCTTGCAAAACTGTAGCCGATTGAGCTGAGCTTTTCGACCTCTGCTTGGCGAAAATTGCCGCTTCTGACTCTCGATCGTAAGTTTTGGCTAAAAAACTGGCATCGTAAGCTTTGCGCCCGTCTGGGTCTGACAGAACGGCGCAGGCTTCATCGAGCAGTTGTTTGCGGGCGACGATCGCAACTTCGGAATACTCCCGGCGCGGGAGCTGTAAAGTACGATCTCGATGAGCCTGCTGCAACTGTTCGGCAGTAGCTTGAATCGGTAGACCCAAAATCCGGTAGTAATCTAGTGGAATTAACACTGCGTCCACTTCCCCAAAGCGCTAGCAACTGAATTAGCCTATCTTAGCTAAGGTTGGTTTGTAACAAAAGCATTAGTGACAACTTAGTCGCGGATCGATCGGGAGTCGGTTCTGCCAGTCCGGGCATTTGGCCCCCTATCTCCCTGATTTTAACAATTTGCGAACTGCTGCTGGGAAAATGTTCGCCCATTTTCTGCTGCGGTTGTGTCCACTCTCGGTTTACATTGAGTTGAGTATTGCAAGATATCACCTGTCTAAGAAGCCGATCGGGTATTAATTATTTATGGTTCAGGAACGGACTTTACCAGTTTTTGACGCGCAAACCGTCAGCATTTCTCGGGATGAGGGTTTGATGCTCTACGAGGATATGGTGTTGGGGCGCTTTTTTGAAGACAAGTGCGCTGAAATGTACTACCGGGGCAAAATGTTTGGTTTTGTCCACTTGTACAACGGACAGGAAGCTGTCTCTACCGGGGTAATTCGATCGATGCGCCGCGATAGTACGGATTACGTCAGCAGCACCTACCGCGATCACGTTCACGCTTTGAGCGCGGGCGTACCGGCGCGGGAGGTGATGGCGGAGTTGTTCGGAAAGGAAACTGGTTGCTCGAAGGGCCGCGGCGGTTCGATGCATATGTTTTCGGCAGAACACCGGCTGTTGGGCGGCTATGCTTTTGTGGCTGAGGGAATTCCTGTAGCTACTGGCGCGGCTTTTCAATCGAAGTACCGGCGCGAAGCTTTGGGAGATGAAAGTTCCGATGGCGTGACTGCTTGTTTCTTTGGCGACGGCGCTGCAAATAACGGTCAGTTTTTCGAGTGTTTGAATATGGCGGCTTTGTGGAAGTTGCCGATTCTTTATGTTGTGGAAAACAACAAATGGGCGATCGGCATGGCCCACGAGCGAGCTACTTCTGACCCGCTAATTTACAAGAAAGCTCATGCTTTTGGCATGGCCGGAGTCGAAGTTGACGGGATGGATGTTTTGGCGGTGCGGGAAGTCGCGAAGGAAGCTGTGGCGCGGGCGCGGGCCGGCGAAGGGCCGACTGTGATCGAGGCTTTGACTTATCGTTTTCGCGGCCATTCCTTGGCAGATCCCGACGAATTGCGTTCTAAGGAAGAGAAGGAATATTGGTTCCCCCGCGATCCGATTAAGAAGTTGGCTGCTGATTTGATCGATCGCACTTTGGCTACTGCTGAAGAATTAAAGGCGATCGATAAAAAGATTGAAGCGGTAATTGATGATGCGGTAGAGTTTGCGGAGAAAAGCCCCGAGCCAGATCCGAGCGAATTGTATCGTTATATCTATGCTGAAGATGAGTAATTAAGACTTAGGCACTGACTCGAATTGTAGGGTGCGCACTGCGCACCTTACTACCATAAATTAAAGCTAGAATAAAAGGTAGACTTTGTAGACGAAAAGAGAGGCGATTTTTATGATAAATTGCGATCGCGAGCGAATTCAAATCAGCAAAAATATGGGTGCAGTTCGAGTCAAAGTCAAGCTCACGAATGCAATTGATGAAGGCTTGGTTAATCGAGGATTGCTCAAACCGAATCTTGTGCGCGTGTACGAAGCAGAAGCACTCATAAATACTGGTGCAGTACGCACAGCAATTCCCCTAGAAGTCTGCGAACACCTCGGTTTAAGAATTCGGAGTCAGGAAATAGCAAAATATGCTGATGGCCGACAAGAAACTGTGGGATTGACTGGGCCTATTCTGATTGAACTGGAAGGGCGCGAGACGATTGAGGCAGCGATGGTTTTAGGCGATATGGTGCTAATCGGTCAAACTGTGTTAGAAACATTAGATTTGCTGGTAGATTGCAAGAATCAGCGTCTAGTTCCCAATCCCGAAAACCCCGAAAGGCCTGTATTGAGAGTTTAAGACTAAATCCAGAGGACACGGCAGTGCCGTGTCCCTACCCCGATTCATTGCGCAAGAAACGGCACT
>JAUBOG010000530.1:0-4509 GCA_036700105.1 Microcoleus occultus BM001215583 | reverse complement strand
CCCCCCTTAGCATGGGGGGGCGCCGGGGGGTCTTCGAGTGTTGCACGATTTTAGAAAAATGGTATTAGAGATGGTTGACGGCGACACACCCTACAAATAATCGGGTGCGTCGCCCGATCGATTATTTGTTAAATTTAAAGATGGTTGACGGCGACACACCCTACAAATTCTGCTGCGGTTTCTCTATCAATCCTAAGTCTAGTATCTACAAGCCCAATGACCAATGACCAATGACTACTGACCAATGACCAATCACTAAGGATTAATTGCAACTTCAATGCGGCGGTTGCGCTGGCGATTGGCATCAGAACTATTATCCACCGAAGGGCGGCTTTCCCCGTAGCCGATCGCCACCCAATGATACTTCTGGCCGAGCACGCCCGACAAATACTGCACCACAGCCTGAGCCCGCGCAAACGACACCTTGCGATTGTCCGCCGCTTCCCCAGCATCGTCAGTGTGACCGGCAACCCGCACCGTCGCCCCCTCGTAATTGCGCAAATCCGCCACCAAATTGTCCAAAATCGCATTAGTTCCGGCGCGCAAAGAAATACTGCCAGTATCAAACAAAACATCGCTGGGTAAAGTTACCATCAGCCCGTCCCCCCCAAACACCGGATTATTCGCATTCTGCGGCGCAGGATTGGCGGTTTCAGGGTTCAGAGTCGGGCTGGTGCCGATCGCGGGTAAAGCAGGAGTAGGACTTGCCGCCGTTTCCGGCGCAGCCAATTCCCGCGACATCAACTGCAACCGCTTTTCCAAAGTTTCCGTCGGGCGGCTGCTACCCAACTGACTCTCCAAAGCAGCCGTGCGCCCGATTAGCAAGTTGAGTTCGCCCTGCAACTGTCTCAACTCCAACTGCAATTTCTCTCTCTGCGCCGGACTGACTTTTGACTGGGGAGTCGGTGCAGCCGTCGGTACCGGGAGCGGTGGAATTGGCGTTGCTGGCGCGCGGGTCGGGCTGGGGGTCAAATTTTGAGTCAAGCGCAGCAATCTCTCGGCAAACGGCATCTGGGCGCTGTTAGAGGGATAGATTTGAGCGATCGCCATCCCCAAAACCCAGGCAAAACCGCTGCCTACTCCCAGCAGCAGCAGTCGAAATATCAGCGACAGTACAAGCAAACCTTTTCCCCGGGACTTGGAGACGCGAACCGGGGGGATTGAAGGTTTTTGGTTAAAAGATGGCGTCATTGTTCCGGCCTCTCGGTACACATACCTGATTAATTTCGATACTATCTTACCTGTCGGGTTTTTATAGGACTTGAGTTAAGTTCTGTTACCAACTAAATTAAGTTAGCAGACCTTGCCGCCAAAGGCGATCGATTTGAGATTTTAGATTTTAGATTTTAGATTTGAGATTTGTCCTGCAATCTAAAAATCTAAACAAGAAACCCGGTTTCTCCAAATCAGGGGTTTGGCGGCGAAGCATTGAAGCAGAAACCGGGTTTCTCGTCCCCGGAACCCAAGTCCTGAATGTGTTAGATAATGCTGTATAACTTTTGGAAAAAACCCGATGACCGACCCTTTAAATAGCCCTTATCCCGTTCCTTGGGAATGGATTAGCGACACTCACGCTAAAGTCAGTTCTACTGCGGGCGCAGGCCTCCGCTACTACCGCAGCCCTTCCCTAGTTTCAACTAACGGCCAATACGCGGCTTACAGTCGAATTGAGTTGCAAGTACAGCCGGAATTGGCCCGGTGTCGGGTTAGCAGCGTCATGTTTGTGGAAAATCTCAAAACTGGGGAACTGCAAACAGTGGCGGCTGCTTCGCCCCTGGCCGAAAGCGGGATGTATGCTAGCGATGATACAGATATGTCCGGGACGATCGCGATTTTAGTGCCTGTTTCTTGGAATCAAGAGGGTTCCCGCGTTCTCGCCCGCGAATTTGAAGCGCTTTTCAACTCTTCCGATATGTCCGACTACGCTGTCATTTGGGACAAAAACGATCGCTACACTTACACCGTTGCTCCGGCTCGCAGTCTTTACACTCATGCTGTATTGTTGGGTTGGAGTCAAGTTTGTCCCGGACAAGTTCTGTTCCGCGCCGGCCATTTGGGCGATCGGTATTGGCCTCTTTGCGCAGTCGATACGGCCGGCCAAACGGTAGCTGTCAGCGAAGACAAACCCCTAGTTTTCGGCACTCAAGCCAGCACCGACTGGATCGAACCTAAAACTCGTTTTTAGATATTAAGTAGAAGGCAGTTCGGCAGCGGATTTTGCAACGGATGTAACGGATGTAACGGATAGAGGATCGATGTGAAGAAGGAAGAAGGAAGAATGCTGATACAGCAAACTTTTTAGCCATCTATATCTTGCGTTTTATTAGGTGGACTTACTTATGGCAGTATTTTATGCGATCGCACCCACAATTATTTTATTGGCCGGTCAATCTTTCGAGCAATTAATTTTGACTCTGGGGCTGATAGTTTTAGCTGTTATTTTCGGTTTGACAGCTTTTATTTTTGTGCGGATTTTCCTCAATTGGTTGCAGGGAAAATTGGAACAAAACCCCCATTTTTTGAGGCAGCACTTCAAAATAAAGAGTGGCAATTCAACCGCTAATTTTTTGGAACATGAAAAGGCTTTTTTAGAACCCATATTCGTAGAAACTGACGGCAATTTAACGGCTGCTATTTTTGGCAATAACAGTCCAATTGCCGAAGCGATTGAGCCGGAGATTATCTGCGAAGATCCAGCAGCAGTTGCCCATCTCTACAAGCCGATCGCTCTTTGGCACGGGCGCTTGATTTTGCCCTCAAACGAACAGCGCCAGCTTTACGGTTCTGTTTTTTTTGAAGTGATAAATGCCCCCCAAAAATATCGGAATTTTATTGGCAAAACAGCATTTTTAAAATGGAGTACAAATCGCGAAGTACAGTTTTTTGTACACGCAGTCAGTCAAGATATCAACTTCACCAAACAAACTAAAAAAAGTCAAAAATCTGGCAACATCCATCCAGATAGATTGAACGGCTGGCGAAATGTCGGGCCTTTAGAAACTCTAGCAGGCAGCAGGCCCGAAGACAGCGTGACTGTGATGCTGCGCAGGCCGGTGATTGTCATCAACCACAGCAGCAGCGATCGCCAGGAACTAATTATCGATCGCGAACCAGTACAAATAATCGGACGTTTGTGCGCCTTAGTCTCAATTTTACAGCGAAAAGAACCCGAAAGCGACAAATTTATTGTCCGGCATTTCAACAAAACATCCCAACAATTTGACGGCGCCGCCGAAATGATTCGGATTCCGCAAGTACAGCCAGACAAAAATGGCATAGCGAGGTCTACCAATCACCGGATCGAACAATCGCCATTAAATCCAGATGGCTGGTACATTTACGGCGAAAGAGACGGAGACAATATTTTTGCAGTGCAGGCAATCGAACCGCGCAGAATTGCCCAATTAACAGCAGATGAAACGCATTTCGGACTGAAAAAATGTCTGGCTTATTTAAGCAGCGAAAACTGGCGCAATACGCCAGCCCAAAAAGGACAAGTAAAAAGAGTATTGTTAACGCCGAATGACGCTGCCGAAAACGCTTCAATCTCTCCTTGGCAAGAAGGAGATACCGGCATCGCGATTCACTGTTTCGGCGGTATCGGCGGCAAAGGCGGCGAATCCGCACCGCTGGGAATTGTCACCGGACATTTTGCTTTCGGAGTCGCAAAAGTGGTGCGCGATCGATTTACCGGCGAACAGCGTTTTGACATAGAATACAAACAAGTATACGCCCACAATCCCGACGGAATCGTTGCCGGTTCGAGCAAATGGCAAAGTTACACGGGAGACTTGCAGCGCGGCTGGTTGGGAACTCGCCCGGTTTGCGATATCATTTGTAAATTAGATTGCGTGTGTTGCGACTACGATTTTGACGGCATCATCTTGTCGCCCTTAACCGAATTAAACCAGCAACTCGATATCATGATGGCCCGCTACCGCAGCGGAGACGGCACCGGCGCAAGTTCAGTCACGCCAGCAACTTCTTGCGTCCAAGATTCCAGTCAGGCAATTTACGCTACAATTAAAAAAATCACTTCCGAAATCGAGTCAAATCCTCAGATTCAAGACTGGCTGAAAACAAATCCCGCCCACGCACAAACCCAAAGATTTCACCAGTTAGTAGACTTAGGACAGAGTTTAGAAAAAGTATTAATTCCCCTCGGCGTTGTCCGGCCGGATTGGCGCAAGAATTCGAGATTGGCGGGGATTGATGCTGAACTGAAAAAAACTTTTTTTGGCGGTATAGCGAACTCGATCAAAGCTGCTATTAGTTACCGCACGATGCTTCCGAGGCGCACCCAAGATGAAATAGCCAAAGTTTTATTAAAACAAGGAGCATTTTTGTGGATAATTCGCACAAATCAAGTTGGTGGATTCGATCCAAATATTGAGCCGATCGCACCTACAGGAATTTGAACTATCTCAATTCCGGTAGGATCGGAATTAACATTACCCGAAATCAGGAGACGGCAGTGCCGTTTCCCTACCCCGATTCCTTGTAGGGAAA
>JAUBOG010000529.1:0-4514 GCA_036700105.1 Microcoleus occultus BM001215583 | reverse complement strand
CCCCCCTAGCCCCCCCTTGTAAAAGGGGGGAAAAGAATACTGTTGCATTCTTTTTTTAAATTGGTATAACTACTGCTGTTCTTCGCCAGACTCAGCCTCTTCGCCTGGCCGCGCGGTAGCAGCAGGATTTTCCATTGCTTCGTTATGGAACGGATAACCGGATGTTTCTTGATTTAGGGGATCGGCGGGTTGGTCGTCAGGGGATGTAATTTGACCGTTAGTGTTGGTATTGGGTTTTGTGGAAGAGCCTTTATGGCTGGCGTGACCGCTGCTCATCTGTTTTTCCTCAATTAGGTCGATCGAACAATTTCTAGCTTAGACTTAGCTGCTGCGGGCGATCGCCTATCTGAAGTCAGAGATGCGGCTTAATACTTGAGGATGCTATAGCACTCCCCTTTCCCATCAACTCCGCAAACGGCCCGATCGCAAAATGCTAATAATCAACCAAAAACCCAGAAAACTCGCCGCCCCAAACAAACCGTTGCTCAAAAAAGATAGCTGAGCAGTTTGCGCGTTAGAAGAAATAATTGCCGCCCCCACAATCAGCGAACCCACCACAATACTAAAAGAAAGTCGGTTCGCCGAATCCCCCAAGGTGCGGCGCAGCGGATCGAGTTCTTTTAGCGTCAAATTCCACTTCAAAGTCTCGGAAGTAACTCGCTCTAAAAGCACTTCCACTTGTCGCGGAGATTGCAAAGATAAGTTTTTGAGATCCAAAGCAGTTCTCAGCAGAGCTTGCACCGGATCGTCTCCCAATAACTGACGGCGAAACATATCGGTCATCAGCGGTTTGACTTGCTCTACAATATTAAATCGGGGATTGAAAGAGCGCGCCAGTCCTTCCAAATTAGCGAGAGTTTTTGCATACAAACCGAGGTTGCTGGGGAGTCTTATTTTATTTTTGCGGGTGATTTCCAGCACTTCATAAAAGATTTCCGACAGGTTCATTTGCGACAAGCTGACATTGTAATACTTGCGCAGCATTCGAGCCAAATCGTTCTCTAAATTAGCCAAACTCGCAGGCTGAGCAAATTCTGCCATTTCTAAAGTTAATTGAGCGCAGCGCTGGGCGTCTAAATCGACAATTGCCAGCAGCATTTCTGTCAGATTTTGCTGCGTGCGCGGGTCTAATCTGCCGACCATGCCGCAGTCTAGCAGGGCAATTCGGCCGTCTTTGAGATAAAATAAGTTCCCGGGATGCGGGTCGGCGTGGAAGAATCCGTCGATATACAACTGCTGGAAGAAAACGCGGCAAAGCAATGTTGTAATTTCTTCGCGTTCGGCATTTATATCTCCTTTGTGGCTAAGTCCTTGCAAGTCGCCTAACAAAATCGGGACTCCGTTCAGCCATTCCATTACTAACAGTTTTTTTGTCGTCAACTCCCAGTTAATTTCTGGGAGGACAACTTGTGTTGGGTCAAACCATTTACTTTTAGATAAATTGCGGCGCAGTTCGTCGGTGTAGCTGGCTTCTTGAATGAAGTCTAATTCTGCACGCAGGGCGATCGCAAATTCTTCAGCTAAGGCCACAATATCGTATTGTTGACCGAAGTCTGTGAGCATGACAAGTTCTGCCAAACCTCGGAGCACGGCGATGTCTTGTTCGATGACAATATCAATCCCGGGGCGCTGGACTTTCAGGGCGACTTCGCGGCCGTCTTTTAAGGTAGCTTTGTGGGTTTGGGCGATCGAACCTGCGGCGATCGCTTCAGTGTTAAATTTGGAGAAGGTATCTTCGAGAGACTGTTTGAGTTCCAGGCGCACGATGGCTTCTACTTGCGACCACGGTACGGGCGGTACTTCCGCTTGTAGGGTGGAGAGGATTTCGATGTAGCTAGCCGGCAACAAATCGGGACGGGTACTCAGCAATTGTCCCAATTTAACAAAAACCGGGCCTAATTCGACGAGGATGTTGCGGAGAACTGCGGGAGTTGGGAGACTGGGCGCGTCGGTTTTGCGGCCGGTTAGGAGGCTTTTCATGTAGTCCCAACCGTTGCGGAAGACGACCTCTAGAATTTCTCCTTTGCGAGAAGTGTTTTGAACTAGGCTGAACACGGGGCCTCCGGGTCGATCGGGTTTAAGGGCTATATAACTACTAGGATAGCGCTGTTAACCAAGCTGACCTTGGTCTTCAGGAATAACTTTGCCAGAAATAGCGGGAATGGGTGCAATTCCTGCTGGGGATAGCTGCGCCGCGCGTACTTTGGGGTGTGGGGGAGGGCGATCGGTTTTTTTGCTGTGGTATTAATCCTCATGCTAATATTACAGTTAAACGAGACACGATATTTTTATGATTAAATTTATTGAGTTAAAAAGTTGTGTCAAAAACTTGAATGAGTAAGTTATTACAAGCCAAATTTTCAATGTGTTTCAAACCCTATAAACAACATGATTGCCATCCAATCTCCTGCAACCTCGATCGAATTATCCATCAACTTAACTGACGAGCAATTTTTTGAGCTTTGTCAGAACAACCGCGATTATCAATTTGAACGTACAGCATCAGGGGAATTAATTATTATGGCACCGACAGGCAGCGAAACTAGCAGACGTAATGCTGACTTAACATCTCAAGTCCGAGTCTGGAACAGTGAAACTAAACAGGGAGTTGTTTTCGACTCTTCAGGAGGTTTTACACTTCCGAATGGTGCCGATCGCTCTCCCGACGCTTCTTGGGTCAAAAAAGAACGCTGGGATGCTTTAACACCGGAACAAAAAGATAGTTTTGCTCCTTTGTGTCCCGATTTTGTGGTCGAATTGCGATCCAAGACTGATTCGTTGAAAAAGCTGCAAGATAAAATGCAAGAATATATAGATAACGGTGCGAGATTGGGTTGGTTAATTGACAGACAAAATCGGCGGGTTGAAATTTATCGCCCCGATCGCGAAGTTGAAATTATCCAAAATCCTGCTACTCTGTCGGGGGAAGATGTATTGCCGGGTTTTGTGTTGGATTTAGCAGAAATTATGTAATACCATTTCTCTAAAATCGTGCCACAGTCTTCGACCCCCCCTAGCCAGGGCGGGCACGGGGGCACCGCCCCTACAAGGGGGGGAACAAGAATAATGTTATTTCGTTTAAAATAGGTATAACTACAGAATTACTGACAGTAGCGGTAAGGTGCGCTTCGGCGCACCCGCAGAGAATTAGTTACAATAAACCTTTCAATTTTTCATCTTCTCCCAACACCTTGATGACCTGTTTTATCTCCTGCGTCCTGTCTTTCTTCACAATCAAAGTCACATTCCCATCTCTGACAACGACGACATCTTCTAAACCGATGGTGACGATGACTTCGTTCTCATCCGCTGCATAGAAAATAGCGTCTTTGGTATCAATTCCGATGTGTTTTGCTAACTCCACATTCGGCTTGTCTCCTTGCAGCAAACGGGCGATCGCATTCCAGTCACCCAAATCGTCCCAACTAAAGCCTACAGGCAAAACACAGGCTTTTTGCGTCTTTTCCATCAGCGCGTAATCGATGCTAATTTTGGGTAATTCGGAGTAAGCAGCAGCGCCTTTTGCTTCTAAAGCTGCCATCATTTCCGGTACATAATTCCGCAATTCTGTCAAGACAGTGCCGACTCGAAATACGAATATTCCGCCGTTCCAGCTAAACTTACCGCTGCTGACAAATTCCTCGGCGGTGGTGCGATCGGGCTTTTCGGTAAATCTAGCGACGCGATAGGCTGGAAAACCGCCAAACTTGCCAATTTCCTCGCCTTGTTCGATGTAGCCGTAGCCGGTGGAAGCGTAACTCGGTTTTACTCCCAAAGTGGCGATCGCACTTTGATTTCTCGCCAATTCCGCCGCCGCTTCCAAAGTCTTGACAAACTCCTCGGGTTCCCCAATCCAGTGATCCGCCGGGAAAAACCCGACAACCGCATCCTCACCGTAACGCTTAGCCGTTTCTATAGCAGTCCAAGCCACAGCGGGCGCTGTATCCCGGCCTTCCGGTTCCGCCAGCAAGTTCTCAGGAGGTAGCAGCGGTAACTGTTCGCGCACTCCCGCAGCCAGCATCTCCGACGTTACCACCCACAAATCTTCCCAGCCGTTACCTAATGTTAATAGTCTTTCTGCTGTGGCTTGCAGCAAGCTTTTGCCGCTACCGTCGAGACTGAGAAACTGTTTGGGGCGCTGCTTGCGGCTGAGGGGCCAGAAGCGTTCGCCTTTACCGCCGGCGAGGATTACGGGAATTAAGGTTTTGGTCATGGTTGGAAGTTAAAGGGTTCTGATCTATTTTGCTCGACAGCTTATAATTATGGAGAGAATTGTTGGTGTGTGCGGGTGGTAAGGGCGATCGGGCGATGTTTTTTTGTAAAATTGCGTCTGTTGCTAGGTGTAAAAATCGAGGGATTAAATTTTGGGGCTGTAATGCAATTGGTGTAAGGGTTTGATGCCGATTCCCGGGTAAAACGGCAGACGCAAATGCTGAATCCTTTATCTGACAAGGGTTTGAGGAATAAAGTAAAAATAGGGGATTGACAGGTCGGAGGCTGAAATGGTATTTTTG
>JAUBOG010000528.1:0-4518 GCA_036700105.1 Microcoleus occultus BM001215583 | reverse complement strand
ATATAGAGGAGACGGCAGTGCCGTTTCCCTACCGCAATCAATTGTAGGGAAACGGCACTGCCGTCTCCTCCGTCTTCTCCGTATTCTCCGTTTAGATCGTTTCGATGCAAACGAATTTGATATTACTCCCTCCCGAACTCGCGGGGAGGTTTGGGGTGGGGTGAAAAATTCACGACTCCTGCAAGGATTGCCCTACACAATTAAAATCCTCGGCGGTTTCCAACCGCCGGGTTTTTCGGGTTGATACTGAGGTTTGCAGTGAGGGCTTTAGTCCTTCTTCTTACCTGATAATGGAGCAATTTAAGCAATGTCGAAAAGGCGCTCCCCTCCCCGTCCCAACCCAGCAAGTGTCTCAGATCACAAAGCCGATCGATCGCCCTCACTGCCAAAAAACCGAAAATTATGTCAAATTAAAGCAGGGGTTATCAAACAACTCTTGCCATATCCGTCGAAAGTTATGACAACAAAACTAAGAGCTACAGACCCAGAAAAAATGGAGATAGACTTGCAGCAGTTGAGGGCAGACCAAGAACTGATTCTCAACCAAGTAGACAATGCGATCGCTCTGTTCGACTCGTCTGAGTGCTTAGTATTGTTTAACCAAAAATTGGCCGCCACCTGGGGAATTTCCGCAGAATGGCTCGCCGCAAAGCCCAAGCGCGACTTGCTGTTTGCCGAAGTTGTCGATCGGGGTTACTGGTCAGTTCAGCAGTGGGAACAGTTTCAGCAAGCACTGCAAAAATCTCAGGATCGAAGTTTATCGTTTTATTTCGAGCAATCCAATGGGGTTTGTTTGGAAGTGTGCGCCGCCATTACCAACAGCGGGGGGCGGCTGTTTACCTTTCGAGACGTTACGGTATACCAAAAGTCCCAAGCTAGTTTGAACGCAGAAGTCAGGCGGCTGACATTTCTTTTAGGTTTAACCGAACGCCTCCAAAACTCTCACAGTTTGCAAGAAATAGGTCACTTTGCCCTCACCTATCTGGTAGAGGCGACGAATGCTGCTTTCGGAGATGTGAAAGTGATTAGCGGCAAGGGAAACGACCGACAAGCGGCGGCGATTTCCAATCAAGTTTCTACTCAATTTCTGGCTAGTTACGGGGAACCGGTGGCTGCTGGAATGCAAGAATTGCTCGACAAAGGCATTCCCTACGGCACCGGTTTGCTGTGGAAAGTGGTGGAAACAGGTTTACCTTTGTTTGTCGAGGATTATGCCCAACATCCCAATGCCGTGCCGCAATTTCGACATCCGGGAATCGGACAACTGGGCATTTTCCCGATCGCATCTACTGACGGTACAATCATCGGAGTGCTGACGCTGGAGTCCCGCAACGTCAAAAAACTGCAAGCTTCCCTCCACCAAGAAGTGCTCACGGCTGCTTGTCGGACTCTGGGGGCGGCGATCGAGCGCGCTCAGACACAAGAAAACCTGCGCCAAGTTAACGAACAGTTAGAGTATTCTTCTCAGTTGAAATCCGAGTTTTTGGCCTCGATGTCCCACGAATTGCGGACGCCTCTCAACAGCATTCTCGGGTTTTCTGACTTGCTGCTGCGGCAAACAGCCGGACAGTTGAGCGATCGGCAAGTCAACTACGTAGAACTGATCGAAAAAAGCGGCCAGCACTTATTGCAGCTAATCAACGATATTCTCGACCTTTCTAAAATTGAAGCGGGGAAAGTAGAACTCAATTTACTGCCTGTTCGCGTTCACGAGCTCGCCACAGACTGTCTGAAAATGATTCAGCCCCGGGCCGAGAAAAAGCGGATCGCTTTGTCTTTAGAACTGGATTACCGCATTACTAAAGTTTTGCTCGACGAACGGCGAGTGCGGCAAATTGTGATTAATTTACTTTCCAATGCTATCAAATTTACCCCAGAACGGGGACAAGTTAAACTCAGCGGGCGTCTGGCCTACGGCAGCGAAATGAAGGGCGATTATCGGCCGGATTGTTCTCCTGTAAATGCCAGCACTCCTTATTTTTGTTTGGAGGTGAAAGACTCGGGCATCGGCATTCCTGAAGACCGCTGGCACTTGCTGTTTCGACCTTTTCAACAGGTGGATTCTTCCCTGACGAGGCGGCACGAAGGTACTGGTTTGGGTTTGGCTTTGACTAAGCGGCTGGCGGAATTGCACGGGGGGACTGTTTCTTTTCAATCTGTTTGCGATCGCGGCAGTCTTTTCCGGGTTTGGCTGCCTTTGACCGAAATGCGTCAAGAGTTGGGAACCTTTGCTGTTTGCGACTTGGACTCTAAGTTAGTTCGTGCTTCTGCGATTGCTTTACCAATTGGCAGCAAGCGGATTTTGGTTGTCGAAGACCAGCCTTTCAATCAAATGTTAATTTCTGAGGTGATGGAATTGGAAGGGTACGGAGTAGAAATACTCGCGGATGGTTCGGCGATGCTCGATCGGATTCTTGCCGCCTCTACTGCGCCGGAGTTGCTGCCGGATTTGATTTTGATGGACATTCAGTTGCCGGATGTTGACGGTTTTGAGTTGATGCGCCGAGTAAAAGCCGATCCTGTCTGGGATTCGGTACCGATGATTGCGGTGACGGCGATGGCGATGCCGGGCGATCGCGATCGGTGTTTGGAAGCTGGCGCTTCTGGTTATTTGAGCAAGCCCCTGGATCTGAATGCGGCGATCGCGACTATCCGTTCTTTTCTAAGCTAACAATAATTATTTGCAGTTCCTGCACTGCCATTTATTACCATTCATAACCAGAAAGGTTAAACTCAATAGTAGATAAATATCTATAGGACTTGCGCGCACTTACCTCAGAAACCCGGTTCCTGCCAAAAATATCGCATTTAATCACCAGAAATATACGAATCAACCGGTTTTTGAGTTTCCCCGCGCGCCAGTCCCCAGCTAAATTCAATGTGCTATTATATCATATTCCATGTCAAACAAGTCGCCCTGCATCATGTTGGTTGATGACGAGCCAGCTAATCTGATTTTACTAGAAGAGTTACTGCAACTGAAAGGATACGCCACAGTATCTGCCCTATCTGGCGATCGAGCGCTATCCCTCGCCCGCACATCTCGACCCGATTTAATTTTGCTGGATATTATGATGCCGGAGATGGACGGTTTTGATGTGTGCGATCGCCTGCGGAACGATACGGCATTGCAAACAGTACCGGTGATTTTTTTAACTGCCCTCGATGACGATACCTCCCGCCTCAGAGGGTTAGAAATGATGGCCGATGATTATTTGACAAAGCCTTTTAACAGTCGCTTGCTGCTGGCGAAAGTTGAAAATATTTTGCAGTTGAGCAAAATGCGATCGCAAGCTGTCTCTTCCCAATTCAACCAGCAGGTAAAAGAGCAAAGCAAACGCCAAATCGCCGCAGCTTGGGAAGCCAACGAATATCTTTCCGAAAAGTTTCATCTATTTGTACCCGAACAGTTGCTCGGACGAATTGCACCCAAAGGAATAGAATCGATTCAGTTGGGCAACGTCACAGAAGAAGAGTTGACTATTTTATTTTGCGACATTCGGGGCTTTACGGCGATCGCAGAATCTCAAGCAGCCCGCGAGACTTTTGAATGGCTGAATGCTTTTTTTACCAAAATGAACGATTGCATCACCTCCCACAGCGGGTTTATTGACAAATACCTCGGCGATGCAATCATGGCAGTATTTGACAAGCCGAATTCTCACGCTATGGATGCGATCCAAGCGGCAGTAGCAATGCAGGAAAGTTTGCAGGAATTTAATGCCGATCGCCACAAATACAATTTAGAATTTCCAGTCAATATCGGTACGGGAATTAACACGGGCATCGGCATGATCGGCACCTTGGGTTCAGATCGCCGCATGGATTCTACAGTGATTGGCGATGTAGTCAATACAGCTTCTCGGTTAGAAAATTTAACTAAAATATACGGTTGCCAAATTATTATTAGCGAAAGTGCGATCGTTCATGCGAGAGAATTTCTAAATAGCATAAATCCGAACTCAAACTCAAAAGAAAACCTCTTATTAAAGTGCGACTTGGAAATAGAAACACAAGATAGTATGATTTCTACTTCTGAGACGACTGTTACAAACAACCATTCGCCCAGCAGCAACTATTACTATCGCTGGATCGATCGAGTCACCCCGCGCGGCAAGCAGCAAGCCATTGAAATCTACGAAATCTGGGCCGCTTCCAGTCCCGACTCAGAAGCAAAACAGCATACCCAGGTGTTATTTGACAAAGGAATTCAAGGATGGCAATCCGAAAGATTTGTCGCCGCCTTGGGATATTTTCAGCAACTAATCGAACAAAACCCTGCTGATACAGTAGTCAGTTTTTATATCAACCGCTGCCAGGAAAAACTAGGATTTATACCTGCAAATAGTACCTCACAAATAAGTTAAATATAACTCGTTCCTAGTAGGGTGCGCATTGCGTACCCTACATATAGCACTCCTAAATCAGTTAAATATAACTCGTTCCTAGTCAGGACTTTAGTCCTATCTTAAAACCCTAATTCAGTAGGGTGCGCAATGCGCACCGGTGCGCATTGCG
>JAUBOG010000527.1:0-4531 GCA_036700105.1 Microcoleus occultus BM001215583 | reverse complement strand
CCCCTAGCCCCCCTTAAGAAGGGGGGGACAGGAATCTTTTCTTTCGTCCCCCAACAATCAGGGGGATTTAGGGGGATCTGGACTCAGGTAAAAACGCTATTTATCAAGGCTTTTAGGCTGGTTGTTGACATTAATGGGCACTGCCGTGTCCTGATTGTTCTACCGTTTAATTGAACCTTGGATTTTGTCAAATGCGGCTCCGTCATCGAAGAATTTTTGCTGAATTTCTCCCCAGCCTCCTAAGTCTTGAGCTGTAAATAAAGTTTTGACGGGGGGATATTTTTGGGCAAATTCCGGTTCTGCTGCTACTGTCGCATCGACTGGGCGGAATCCGGCTTTGGCAAATTCTCGCTGAGCTTCTGGGGTGTACAGAAATTTGACAAATGCTTCGGCGACTTCGCGGGTGCCGTGTTTGTCAACGTTTTTATCGACAAGGGCGATCGGATTGTCGATCGACACATTCACATCTGGAATAGTATAAGTCGGTTTTTCGCCTTTCTGACCGGCCAAAATAATCTCATTTTCGTAATTGATTAAGGCGTCGCCTTGGCCTTGTTTGAAAAATACATCGCTGGCTTCGCGGGCATCTCTAGTCAGAATCGGGACGTTTTTGTAGACTTTGCTAGTAAAATCTAATGCTTTGGCTTCGCCGCCTCCGGTTTTGAGAACCGAGCCCCAAAGTGCTAGGAAATTCCAGCGGGCGACTCCTGATGTTTTGGGATCGGCGGTAATTAATTTCACTCCGTCTTTGCTTAAATCTTCCCAGGTTTTGATGTTTTTGGGATTGCCTTCGCGGGTGACGATTGCTCCTACGGATTTGCTGACGATGCCACCGTTGGGGGCTTCTTTTTCCCACCCCGGTTGGATGAGTCCGGCTTTTTCGATTTTTTGCGTGTCGAGGGCGAGGGCGAGGTGTACGATGTCGGCTTCTAATCCGTCAATTACCGCCCGCGTTTGGGAACCGGAACCGCCGTAGCTTTGGTTGAAGGTGACGGTTTGGCCTTTTTCTTTTTGCCACTGTTCTGCAAATTTGGGAATTATCGCTTCGTGGGCGGCTTTGGTGACGGCGAAGGAAACTAGGGTTAATTCTACGCCTTTGTTGGCGGTTCCCGAACCGCAGGATGCCACGGCCAGACTTAAAGTTATTCCTACTAAAAATAGCGACACGAATCTTTTAAGCGAACTCAATGATTGATTTGTGCCGAATGGTGGCTGTTGCGACCGGTGAAGCTGTTGAGTTAGGCGTTGCCACGGGTTCATATATCTGTTCCTAAGCGTAAAAGTACGGTTATTAGGTCGGAATACCGTAATTATGGTTGTGAAGTACGATTATAGACAAGAGCGAGTAGAAATGGCAAGAAAAAAATGAATTGGGGGAACTCAGGGTCGATCGAATACGGTGAAGCCTTTTCCATCGGTGTTTTCGATTCAGATTCGCGGTAAAATGCAAACGGTATAAATACTGCGATCGAGTCAAGGTGCCGGCGCTGGTGCGGCTGCACGATACGCTGTTCGATCGCCCTTTTGTCCGATCGAGCCTGTGAGCCGTCGCCAAGCGCGGAATACGCCAGACTAAGCGCTAGCCGCTCCTTAATGTCTACCCAGCTTCTAGCCCTTAACTTAAGAAAAAGTTTTAACTGGTATGTCCTTACCCCGCCCCGTCTCAGACACGCTAATCGAACTGTTGAAGCCTGTAGCCTGCGAATTGGGAGAAAGATTAGGAGCAAGCGCTATCAACGAACGCTATGCAGAAATTGAGCCGTCTGGTTCTTCAGCTTTGAACCAGCAAATCAAAAAAGACCCCCGCTGGATTAAAGCACAAATAAAATATTTGCAGCGCCAGCAGCGTCGAGAACAAGAATTAATCGCGATCGCGAGTTCTGAACAAGAATGGGTAAAGGAAGAACGCGCTAATCGAATTAAGGCAGAAGAATTGAGAGATAAGCGGGCAATTAGCCGGCTTTCCCGCGAGTTAATGCGGGAATTTCAATCAGAAGCAATTCGAGTTAAGCTGAACGAAATTCAAACTATTTGGGACAGAGATAACTGGTTTTCCAATTTGAGCAGGCAGGAAACCGAACAGATTTTGCAGCAGCAGCAGCACCGATTGCTGCTGTTAGTTGCTCCGGCAAAAATCAGCCAAGATTGCCCGGATTCGTTTCGCCACAATCTGAATATCGAGCTGCCGGCTAAGTTGAGAGCTTTTTTGAACCAGCACTATCCCCAGCACGGAGATTTGTGTCCGGTTCAGTTTTACGGAGACTATTTCAAAAAAGCGATTTCAGATATAGATGTAGAGCGGTTGCAGACTGTTTTGTCTCCCGTACCGACGGCGATACTCTACAGCGATATCAGCGATTATGAAGTGAATTTTCATGTTGGTTTTTGGGGAATCATCAATCAGAGCGTTTCTCTAGTGGCGATGCAGCCTTGGAATTGGGAAGAGGTTTACCACCAGTTGGAAGCTGAGGGAAAAGATGAAAAGCTGAGCCTGCGGATTATCCGGCAAATAATTGTGACGATTCACAAGTTATTGGCGGCATTTTTAGCTGATTTGTATTATTTAAATATTGATTTTACTCACGAACCTCAGCTATTTAATTTAGAAGCGGAATTTGCTCAGGAATGGTTTTCTAAAGATTGGGCCCTACCGTATATGCAAACTCTTAAAGAAATTCAGGAGCAGCAGCGAATAGTTTATAAGGGGGAAATGCGGCGGCTGGCGCTGCGAGAGGCGAAAGCTAGGGCGGAACGCAAGCGTTTGGAGGAGGTAGAACTCAAGCGGAAAGAGGAAGAAACGGCGGCATCCGTGCGGGCGAAGGAATTAGCTCACAAATTTAAAAATCTGAAATGGCGGTGCGTCTACACGCTTCCGGGACATTCATCGTTTGTGAATTCTCTGGCGATTAGTCCTGACGGCAAAATTCTGGCTAGCGGCAGTTGGGATAAAACTATTAAGATTTGGAATTTAGAAACTGGGGAATTAATTGGCACTCTGACGGGACATTCCGATCGCGTAAATTCGGTGGCGATTAGCTATGACGGAAAAATGTTGGTCAGCGGCAGTTCGGACGAAACAATTAAGTTTTGGAATTTGTACAATGGCGATTTGCTGTGTACTTTTCCGGGACATTCTATGGAGGTGAACTCGGTGGCGATTAACCCGAAGGGACAGGTAATTGCTAGCTGCGGCGGGGCTGATAATACGATTAAGCTTTGGAATTTGCGGACGGGCGAGTTGCTGCGGACTTTGAGGGGTCATTCTGATAATGTGAATGCGGTGGTTTTTAGTCCGGATGGTAAAATATTGGCGAGCGGCAGTTCGGATGCGACGAGCAAAATTTGGGATGTGGAAAGCGGCAAGTTGCTGCGGACTCTTTCGGGGTTGAATGTTGGGGTGAATTCGGTGGCGATCGCGCCGGACGGTCAGACTCTGGCTAGCGTCAGCAATGATTATACGATTAAGCTGCGGAATTTGCAGACCGGCAGTTTGCTGCGGATTTTAAATTCTAATTCTGCCAAAGGAAAGGGTGTCGCTAATTTAGGCATGAATAAGGCCATGCACATTTTGCAGAATTATGTGAGTCGGGGCGATTCGGTTGCGATCAGTGGGGACGGTTTGACTTTGGTTAGCGGCTGCGATGACAATACGATTAATATTTGGAATTTCCAGACCGGGGAGTTGTTGAGCACTCTTAAGGGGCATTCGGGTACTGTGTATTCGGTGGCGATCGCCCCACAGGGCAATTTGCTCGCCAGCGGCAGTGCGGATGAGACGATCAAGATTTGGCGCTGCGATTAGTTAGTGGGCATGGGGCATCGGGCATGGGGCATGGGGCATCGGGCATTGGTTGGACGAAGATAATTTTGGTTTTGCCCTTGCGGTGAGGGCTTTTGGGCGTATTTGAAAAAAACTTTGCTGGGGGGGTTGCGCTAAAGGCTGTATGTTTGCTATATTAATTTTCACTGCTGGTGTAACTCAGTTGGTAGAGTAGCTGATTTGTAATCAGCCTGTCGCAAGTTCGAGTCTTGTCACCAGCTTTATAGCAGTTTTGATAGATATAGGTAGCTACAGGTCATAAGCTCTATGTTGACGATCGAGCAAATTGAAGCCGCTATCCTCGAACTACCACCAGATAAGTTTCATCAACTTCTGGAATGGTTTTCGGAGTTGGATTATCGGCGTTGGGACGAGCAGTTAGAACAAGATATTGCTACCGGTAAGTTGGAAGATTTAGCCCAGGAGGCGATCGCAGATTTTGAGGCGGGGCGCTATCGGGAAGTTTGATGCACAACACGACTCGTCGATTTTGGGAATGCTACAATTATTTACCCGAAACCGTAAAGCTTTCAGCCGATCGATGTTACGAATTATATCAATTCCGATTGCATCGGAATTAATATTAGGTGAAATCAGGAGACGGCAGTGCCCATAGGTGTCAACTTAACGCCAAACCCCTTCATAGACTACTGTTTGACGATTAGGCCCAGATCCCCCCTAGCCCCCCTTAAGAAGGGGGGAAAGAGTCTT
>JAUBOG010000526.1:0-4533 GCA_036700105.1 Microcoleus occultus BM001215583 | reverse complement strand
TTTACAGGTGGCGACGCACCGGGCGACGAGATATCGCCCGCGATCGTGTGTACCGATACAGGTCATATGCTGTATGTAGGCCAGCTTGTGTACGAGCAGACAACATTGCACTCCGAAGCTTTCCTATCTTAAAATTATCTGCGTTAATCTACCTTCAATCTGCGGTTGAGTTCTCAATCAAAGGCTGAATTCCCAATCCAATCCCCAATTATTAAATTATGTCAAAAATTGGCGTTGCAGTAGTCGGTACAGGTTTCGGTCAAAAAGTACACCTTCCCGGATTTCAGGCACATCACCGGACAGAGGTTGTAGCTGTTTACCACCGGAATTTAGACAAAGCAAAAGCGATCGCCGCTACCCACAACATCCCCTACGCGTGCAGCTCGATCGCAGATATAGTAGCCATCCCGGAAGTAGCGGGCGTCAGCATTTCCACGCCGCCATTTTTGCATTTTGAAATGGCAAAAACCGTCTTAGAAGCAGGCAAACATTTATTATTAGAAAAACCCACAGCCCTGACAGCTAATGAAGCTAGGGAACTTTACCGATTAACAAATAGCGAATCTCAAACCCAAGCAATTGCCACAATGGACTTTGAGTTTAGGTTCATCCCCGCATGGCAAATGCTAGCAGAATTATTAGCAGCAGGATATGTAGGAGAAAAGCGTTTAATTAAAATTGATTGGTTGGTGTCTGGCCGCGCTGATGCGACTCGCCCTTGGAATTGGTACGCGCAGAAAGAGCGAGGCGGCGGAGTTTTGGGCGCGACGGGTTCTCACGTTTTCGATTATATTAGCTGGCTGTTCGGCCCGGTGCAGAGGCTTTCGGGGCAATTGATTACAGGAATTTCGGCGCGACCAGACCCGAATGATTCGGGAAATTTAAAATTAGTTGATGCAGATGATTCTTGCACCTTGATGTTGGAATTGGCTGGGGGAAATCCTTGTCAAGTTTGTTTGAGTTCCGTTACTTATCAAGGGCGGGGACATTGGGTGGAAATATACGGCAGTAAGGGTACGCTGGTGTTGGGAAGCGACAACCAGCAAGATTACGTCCACGGATTTCGCTTGTGGGGTTCCCAAGGTGGAGAACCTTTGACTGAAATCAAAATTCCTCAAAGATTGGAGTTTCCTCAAGTTTATCCAGACGGGAGAATTGCACCGTTTATTCGAGTAGTAGATAGGTGGGTAGAAGCAATTGATGCGGGTAAATCGTTGATACCGTCCCTGAGAGAAGGGGTTTACTCGCAGTTGTTGATGGATCTGACTCAGGAGTCGAATGCTACGGGAACTTGGGTAGATGTACCGAATTTAGAGAAATTTTTGGGCGGCAGATAAAAGTAAACACTCGCAACCGGCCAGAAACCCGGTTTCTGACTGCGCGTGTAGCTGTCAAACGCGATATTTGACCTAGAAACCGGGTTTCTTTGACTTTAGTCTAGTAGCGCTCTTGGCGGCGAAAAACTCCGAAAGCAATCTCTCGCAGTCGATCGCACACCAAACCCGATAAACTACTAATAGAGAAACTCGATCCAACCCTATATTCAGAGTCGGTAGTTGTGAATGGCGCGCCCTGAAAGTCCTTGCCTCAGTATAGCGATCGCTCGCCTGAGAACCGCTGGGGCAAACCATTTTGCCACTTGGGTTCTACAAGCTCCATATCCCAGCGGGTACGTTCACCACGACTGTATGTGGCCGCATACCCTATCCCAATCATGGAAAGCTTGGCAGGAAATGTTTTCGCCCTCCGGGACAATTCACGAATTGCCCCTCAATCCAGATGGCAGTTTCGTCTCGCATCAAAACAACCAGAATATACTGGCAGAAACTGAACAGCTACAGATGCCTCCAGCGACGCCCTCTGTGCCGCTCCACCTCGGTCGAGAGGGGTGGGCAAACAGGGGAGAGCAGAATCCGCAGCCACCAGCTAGCTACAGCAGCCGCCTGATGCAGCAGTTGGGAATTAATCTTTGGCAGTGGCTGTTTGAGGGGCCGATTCAGGGCAGTCTCCAGGAAAGTAAAGGTATCGCGATCGGACAAAATCTACCCCTGCGAGTGCGGATAGACTTGCGCGAACCGTATTTAATTGCTTTGCCTTGGGAAATTATGCAGCCTCAAGCCGGTCAACCGGCAATTTCCCTGTCCCAGCAACTGCTTTTCAGCCGCACGACGAGCAATGTTGAGCCTTTGCCGCCGCTGCGTCCTGCGGAATCCCTGAATATTTTGCTAGTTTTGGGACAAGCAGAACCCGGCCTGGGTGCTAATTCTGAATTTTCCAGCAATCACCGCCATTTGCAGTTGGAAGCCGAAGCGCTCGCCCTAGCTGGCGTTCTCGAAAGTGCTTTTCAAACCGACGACAGCGACAAATATTTCGACATCAGCGTTCCGACTCGCGTTGATACTCTGATCGAACCGACTCCGGCGGAACTAATTGCTCGGCTGGAAACGCAAACTCATAACATTCTGTTTTACGCCGGCCACGGGATACCGGGCCCGGACGGCGGTTTGCTGTTTTTGGGGCCAGATACTGCGATTAACGGTACTGAACTGGCTCAGGTTTTGGTTCGGTGCCGCGTGACTCTGGCGGTGTTTAATGCCTGTTGGGGAGCTCAGCCGGCGGTGGAGAGGCTGCACTCAACTAACGGCCAGCAACAGGCGATCGCCCGCAGCAGTTTGGCTGAGGTACTGATCCATCACGGGGTGCCGGCGGTGTTGGGGATGCGGGATTCGATCGCCGATCGCGAGGCCCTGAGTTTTATCGAAACTTTTGCCCGGGCTTTGGCCGGGCGGATGTCGGTCGATCGGGCCGTCGCCGTCGCCAGACAGCAGCTACTGACGCTCTACAAGTTCAATCAACCGGCTTGGACGCTGCCTGTGCTGTATATGCACCCTGAGTTTGACGGTCAACTGACTGAGCCGGTAGATGACCTGAAAACTGAATTGCCTTTAAATTCTTCTACTTGGCTGGGACGCTTGCCTTCTTGTGCTTATTTGCGGGGGCGCGATCGACCCAATGTCAAATCCACCGAATCGCCGAATCAGGTTTGGCCGATCCGCGCCGGTATGGTTCGAGTCGGACGCTGGGAAGAAAACGACGTGGTGATTCGAGAACAGTGGGTTTCTCAAAAACACGCCGAGATTTTCTGCCGCAACAGTATCGGAGATAGCCGGGGCGAACCTAGCTACTTCCTGCGCGATTTTTCTCGCTATGGGACTTTAGTTTTGGGGCCGGAAGGATGGGTGAGAGTTCACCACCAAGAATTGCTGCTGCGCAGCGGTACTCAGCTAAAATTTGGCAGTTCTCAAGGTCAGGTTTTTGAGTTCACTATTGAGGTTGCAAAAACTTCGGGCTACAGTGAGACTGATTGCGGAACGAATTAAGGTGCTGGTGTAGCTAAGGTCGGCGATCGGCGATCGTTTAAGCCAAATTCTCGGCGCCGGTGTCTCAAATCTGAAGACAGCTCGCACTTGGCAGAGTCCACCTTCTGTATTTTCCTTTTCCCACTTAGGTATTACATCATGGCTACCCAATCTCCTGATTCTCAACATTTTCGCGACTCGCAAACTCAGACCCAGATGGAACTGCTCGCTACAATTGTTCAGACTGATGTTGCTTATCCCTGGAATCCGGCACAGCTTGAATCAGAATCTTATTTGAGTGCCTTAGAGCAGGAATTTGCACTGTTGGATTCCTTTAGCGACAGCGATATCGCCGAGAAGTCGCAAGTTTTATTCGCGCAATTAGAACAAGTTTGGCTGGCTACTGCTCTGCAAAAATCTTTAGGCGAGAAATTTGCTCGAGTTCCTCAAGATTTTCTGGCCCGCATCGCTCAAAGCGTCCAAAACGCAACTGTTAAGTATCAATCTTTAGCTGACCAAATGGTTGAGTGCGTGTTAGATATTTTGCCTCAGTGGGCCCAGGAAGATTTGCACGTGTTGGCGCGTCCTTTGGCTTATGCAATGCGAGATGCCGATCCCGAAGGGGTGGAATTAGTTATGGCGGCTCAAAGACCTTGGGCCGAATTGTCGGAGATAGAACAGGCCAGAGTTGGTTTGGCTGTCGCCCGCTATGCAATCTCGCAATGCCGGAATTTCTGATTAGCTGTTTGATAGCTCGGTTATTGTATGGCGATCGCGGTAACTTTTTAAAACTAATATAATATTAATCTACCTTTAGTTAGATGTAAAATTCGTCTGATTCAGGAATTACGCAAATTTTAAATTTTTACACTGCTCGTAGTAGTAAGGTGTGCATTGTACACCCTACAAAGAGGGTTTCTGTGTAAGTCCTGCAATTGTGAAGCGATCGGGATTGCTATAGCTTGATATAGCAATCCTCTTTGATATCAAGTCCGTTAGCATTGGAATGATCTAAACGGAGGACACGGGAGTCCCGTGTCCCTACAATTAATGGGGTAGGGACACGGCACTGCCGTGTCCTCTCCTATCATTCCGATGCAACTGGAAACAGGCTATTTTTTTTAACTACCAGCCGGGAAGTCCCTCGGTATATTCAGAGGGGATGAATCTGAGC
>JAUBOG010000525.1:0-4534 GCA_036700105.1 Microcoleus occultus BM001215583 | reverse complement strand
CTAGCCCCCCCTTGCAAAGGGGGGGGACAAGAATACTGTTATTTCGTTTGAAATTGGTATAAGCAGCCCTTGTAGGGAAACGGCATTGCCGTGTCCCTACGGGTAACTATCCTCTCTTTCTCGTCAAAATCCCTTGACTGGGACTCAACAGCAAAGCTACTAAAAATAAGCCAAAAACAACTAACACAATTGCCGCACCAGACGGCATATTAAAATAATAGCTGAGATACATCCCTGTCACGCTCGCTGCAATCCCAATAATTGCCCCCAATCCCATCATTAAATGCAGCTCTTTTACCAACAAATACGCCGTAATTCCCGGCCCGATTAACAGCGAAATTACTAACAGCGCCCCCACAGTTTGCAAACTCGCCACAATCGTCAGCGTAATCGCCGAAATCATCCCCAAATAAATCCAGTTTACAGGCAAACCGCTAGCCTGGGCTCCCAGCGGGTCAAAAGTATAGAACAGCAGTTCTTTGTAAAAGACTTTAACCGCCACCAAAATAATCAAAGTTATGGCGAAAGTCTGCTGTACGTCAGCGGGTGCAACTGACAGGATATTGCCGAACAAAAACCCGTCTAAGTCTAATTTTGTCGTCCGCAACAGGCTAATTAGCGTGACGCTAATTGCTAAAAATGTAGACAAAATTAATGCCATAACTGCATCTATTTTAAGGCGCGATTGCGATTGAATCCACGCCATAATTACCGCGCTGATAATTCCTGATATAAACGCGCCGATCGCAATATTGAAGCCTAAATAAAATGCAACGGGTAGTCCTGCTAATACGGAATGGGCAATCATGTCTACCATCATTCCCATTTGCTGTACAATTAGATAGGAGCCGACAACGGCGCAGATAACTCCTAGCAAAACGCCGATCGCGATCGCATTTCGCATGAACTCGAATTTTAGCGGCTCAATTAGCAAGTTTAACATTTAATTTCCTTGATAACAGTCTGCGGTTGAAACCGCGCCTACACAAACGACATAAAAGCCGGCGGTTGAAACCGCGCCTACACAAACGAAGTCCGCCTCCGCGGACTGAAGATTAAATTTAGAAATTTTGCACACCTGAAAATTAAAATAGTCCCATTTTGCTTAGGCGGAAACTAAGCTTAAATCGTATCCATAGGCTTTTTGAATATTAGCAGCCGTCAGGACTTCCCGGCAGGAACCGATCGCAATTAACTGCTTGTTGAGCAACAATAAATTGTCATACTGTTTTAAAGTTTCGCCTAAATCGTGGCTGATTACTAGCAATGTTTTGTTTTCGGCTTTGAATTCGGCAAAAATATCGAAAATAATCTCTTCTGTGGATTTGTCAATAGCGTTAAAAGGCTCGTCGAAGAAGAATAAATCGGCTTGTTGGGCGATCGACCTTGCTAAGAAAATCCGCTGCTGCTGGCCGCCGGAAAGTTCGCCAATTTGCCGATCGCGCAAATCCCACATTCCCACCCTCCGCAAAGCAGTTGTCACCAATTCCCGCGACTGCTTCGAGGGGCTGCGAAACCAGCCAGTCTGCACGGTTCGCGCCATCATCACCGCATTCCACACAGTAATCGGATAATCCCAGTCAATTTGCGATCGCTGCGGCACGTAAGCCACCCGCGATAACTGTTCTTTCAACAACCGCCCTTGATATTTCACCAAACCGCGACAAGCCGGGATCAATCCCAGCATCGCTTTCACCATCGTGCTTTTCCCCGCGCCGTTGGGCCCGAACACACCGGTTAACTGTCCGGGATCTAACTGAAAATTCACGCCCGAAAGGACAGAAATTCCTCGATAATTGACCGCCAAGTCTTGCACTTCTAACATGATTTGAGATTTTGAGAACGATTCTTGTTGCTAGCTACTACAATAGGATAACTCTAAAAAGCAATAACGATTATCGTTACAAAAACGGAAATGTTAAAGAACTTGTCTGGAAAAACCCGCAGATTGTGCGGTGCGGCTGTTTTGGCTATTGGCTGCGGACTGGTTGGGTGCAGTGGAGGACAGCAGGCTAGCAATCCGGCGCCAGAGAGCCCCGCCGCCACTCAAACTCAAGCCAGCCCTGCGGCCAACTTGCCGAAAGTCGTCGCCACGACTGGCGTTATCTGCGACATTACTAAAGAAATCGCTCAAAGTTCGATCGACACCACCTGTCTGATTAAGCCCGGAGAAGATCCCCACGCGTACCAAACCAAGCCAGAAGACCGCAAAGCCATTGAAACGGCCAATCTGATTTTATACGCCGGCTACGACCACGAACCCAGCATCATTAAATTAATTAAATCCAGTACCAACACCGCACCAAAAATTGCCGTACACGAACTCGCCGTTCCCAAACCGCTGATGGGCGAACACGACCACGACCACGAAGAAAAAGCGGAAAATAAACCCCACGCAGAAGGCGAAAAAGTTGCCGACCCTCACGTTTGGCACAATGCTCAAAATGGCATCCGCATGGTAGAAACTATTCGCGATGAATTGAAAAAAATTGCTCCCAACAATGCCGAACTTTATACCAGCAATGCCGCTAAATTAACAGGCGATTTGCAAAAAGTAGATGCTTGGATCAAGGCTCAAATCGCGACAATTCCGGCGGACAAACGCAAATTAGTCACCACTCACGATGCTCTGAGTTATTATGCAGATGCTTACGGTTTGGAGGTAGCTGGAGCTTTGCAGGGCGTGACCACAGAGGAACAGCCAACAGCAGCAAGAATAGCCGAATTGTCATCAGAAATTAAGACCGCAGGAGTGCCGACAATTTTTGCGGAAACCACGACAAATCCGAAATTGATGGAGACTGTGGCGAGGGAGGCTAATGTCAAAATTTCGGACAAGGAACTTTACAGCGACGAGTTGGGCGGCGCGGGCACAGGTGCTGATACCTACAAGGGAATGCTGAAAACCAATACTTGCGCGATTGCTTCTGGCCTCGGCGGCAATTGTACTCCCTTTGCACCTGAAGCAACACCAACTCCCAAACCCTAATGATTGTAGGGTGCACACCTTACATTTGCTGAGCGCACGCTTTACATTCTCTGAATGTAGGGTGCGCAGTGCGCACCTTACGGTTAAGCTTTGTGCGCAGTGCGCACCCTACGGTTAAGCTATATTTGCTGCGATGATTTTAAGGTGAATTTTCCTCATCGGTATTGGGGGGTTTTTGACCGATGCCCAACTGCTTTTTAGAGGATTTTAAGTCTTTCCAAAGCGCCTTAATATCTTTATAGGCTTTCTCAGCAGTAATTTTGCCGCCAGTTTCTAGCGAGCAAATGTAGGTTATTTTCTGAGCAAACTCCTGCAAGTTGGCATTAAACGCCAAGTTTTCTGGCGTAAAATCACCGTAGTAGCGATGGCGAGGATGTAAAAAATCTTCTCGTTCTCTCATTGCCCCTTCCTAATTTAAGTTTTGGTGTTCAACTTTTAGTTGTATCTCTGCTGTTAATAGCACTATTTGTACTTTGTATCGCGACGCTAACTTACTTTTATTGTATTACGCAATTAGTAATTGTGCTTTGTGGCTCTGTACTTAGTATATTAATGCAGTTTTAACCTAAAATTACCTATATTTTAACTTTTCTTTAACCTTAACGCAAAAAATTGGGAGATGCGGACACCACATCTCCCTTTAGATAGACTTTAGAGTCGTTGCTTAACCTTTTATGAGGTCGAATATTTATTTGTGGCACTCGCAGCCGGTGTGGCCGCAGCCGCTGCCGCTGGGGTGGCCGTCAGCGCAAGCACTGGAACAGTAAGATTTGCCGCTTTTTTCGATGGCTTCGCTGAGGTTGACAACGCACAGACAAGAAGGACAGGCGCATTTCATTTGGGTGACGGTGGTCATTTGACATTCTCCCGATCGATTGATTTCACTATATATATCTGAACATATATTCAGGTATAAGTCAAGGGAATGTAAAAAACTTGTAACAAAAGGTGGGGGAATAGCGCTAAAATGACAATGAGAATTAAAACCAGCCTGGATCGAGATGTCACCAAACTCTGCTGTTAACGGAGCGATCGCTCAGCCTCACCAACACAACGATACACCAACGTGCGATCGACCGCACCTAGTTGACAGTTTGCGGGCCGGGGACATCCAAACACAAGTTCTAAACACTGCAAAAGCCCAGCGGATGGCAGAGTTTTTCAGCCTTTTGGGAGATGCGAACCGACTGCGGCTGGTGTCTGTATTGGCAAATCAAGAACTGTGCGTGTGCGATTTGGCGGCCGCTTTGAACATGAGCGAATCGGCAGTCTCGCACCAGTTGCGGGCGTTGCGGGCGATGCGGTTGGTAAGTTACCGCAAGGTTGGGAGACAGGTTTTTTATAGTTTACTCGATCGGCACGTTTTGGAACTTTACCGAGCCGTCGCCGAACACTTAGACGAAGAATAATCTTTCGGGCATTGGTAATCGATTTTAAACTCAGTAGAGGCGGGTTTTACCAATAATATCAATTCCGGCTGCACCGGAATAATATAGAGGACACGGCTTTTGGAGTGTCCCTACAATCAATCTCGTGGTAGGGACA
>JAUBOG010000052.1:0-21410 GCA_036700105.1 Microcoleus occultus BM001215583 | reverse complement strand
ATTAAACGAATTGGACTAAGGGTGAAACTATCGGGAGCGCAGTGGAATATCGAGAGTGTTTCCTCTATCCTTTCGCTTCGCTGTGCTTATCTCAATGGTCAACTTTCCACTTGATGTATCTGCAAAAGTGAGATGCACCCAAGGAGTATCTTGGTACTCCAAGAAACCGCACTTTTTGTAAAATTCTTTAGCTTGTTCGTCAATAGCATCTACCCTGACGGCATAAATTCCCATATTTTGGGATAAATTCAGTGCATTCTCCAAGGCATGGCGCAGTAATCGCTTTCCTAAGCCTCTACCTTGCATTGAGCGATCGACTGCAAGCTTCCCAACCAGCATAGCAGGAGGGGGATAGTTGGGGAGATTTTCTCGCAAGTTAGGTGGTAGCTGGGTGCGATCGAGTAAATTAGCGCTGCAAGCATCCCGAGCCTGCTATTGTGTAGTTATCTTCACCTACTAAAGCCACAAAAGTTCTAGCAGTACCCAGCCGATCGTTCTGCTTTGCATATCGTTTGAGATAAGCATCTAATTCTGTATTTCCCGAATTAAATGGGTCTTTTCTAAGACTGCTCGTACTTCGGTTTATATCTTCTAGACGGCTAATAGTCCAATTCACTCGCTTGACTGTTTTGTTTAATAATCTGCAAATAATGCGAGCAATCCTTCAGACGGTGCTGGCGGGTTTTCCATGACTGACAGTAAAAAGGCTCGATCGCGATCGGACAGTGCTGGAGGTGTATTATTGTAGGCTGCTGGGCCGTTAATCGTCGCATCTGCTTCGGCAATGAATTCGTCGAGGACAAATAGGTAAGCCCACCAAAAGAGTCTGGTTTCGGTACTGGTTTCGGTTTTGACGAGCGATCGCATTTTGCTATTCCTGGCGCTACTAAGGTTGCTTTCCTGCTGTGATTATAACTAAAAAAGCCCAGCAGGCGGTAGGGTGGCCCGGAGCCAAAAAACCTTGTGAAATCCAAAGAATCAATGCCTGACGCACCCCATAACTTTAATTGCTATTTTTCACCGATCAGCAAAGCTGCGGGAAAGTAATTGAGAGCTTCACCAATTGCCAGGGTGCCGTTAGTTTTTACCACCTGATTTGTAATCGCATCTTTCCAAACCGACGGCATTTGCTCGGACAATTCCAGATTAGTATCTTGCCAGATTTGTTGGCCGATCGGAATTTCTTGCTGTTTGATAACTCCCGTCAAAAACCGAGGCGCGATCGCGATCGCTGTCGTATCTTCAAATTTTCGGGCAAAAGCAACAATATTATCTTTAAATGTACCCGCTACTTGCAGGGGCTGATAGTCGCCCGATTCAAAAACTTGCAAGTATTTTTTTCTCGCTTCTAGGGCTCTTGCTGTCAAAAACAGTTTAATTCTAGCATCTTCCCGCGTCGCTATCAAATCTTCAATTAGTTGCAGAATATCCGTCTGAACTTGCTGTTTAATTGACCGCAAAACCTCGATTCGGCGGTCAAAGTCAACGGGACGGCGGTTGTCTGGATCGACGTGGCTTAAATCCCAAAATTCCGTGCCTTGATAAATGTCTGGAACGCCCGGAGCAGCTATTTTTAGCAGTGTTTGAGATAAAGAATTAAAAATTCCGTAATCAGCTACTTTTTTCCAGAAAGGCGTAAACTTATTGAGGAATTGATTCTGTTCCGAAGGTTCGAGAACGCTATCTATGAAGGTCATAAAAGCAGTTTCGTAGTCGTTGTCCGGTCTCAGCCAAGCTGTATAAACTTTGGCTTCGCGCACGGCTTTGATCGCATAATCTTTGAGGCGATCGACATAATCAGTGTTTTCAATCCCCTCAAACGGAAAACTGCCGATCAGAGTTTGGTACAAGAAGTATTCGTCATTAGTATCGGGAACCATTCGATTCACAAAGTTGACTTTCTTAGAAGAGTTTAACTCTCTCCAAGACCTGACTTGCTGTTCCCATTCATCGGGAATTTCTGACAAAATGTTAATTCGGGCTCGCACATCTTCGCCGCGTTTGGTATCGTGGGTAGCTGTAGCATTCATTTTGTGCGGCCAAGCTGCTTGCTGCTGCTTGTTGAACTCGTGAAAATCTGCCAGCCGAACGCCGAACTGACTCGGATTTCCTCCCACTTCGTTGAGGGATAAAAGCCGGTAGTAGACGTATAAAAGCGTATCTTCAACGCCTTTAGCCATCAACGGGCCTGTCAACTGCTGGAGTTTCATCACAAAGTGCCGGCGCTGCTCTTTTTGTTCTGCTGTTAGGGTTTCTTCTTCTTCCAGCAGCAGCACCGTTTCGATAAATTTAAGTTCTTTGAGCAGTCGCGGCGCTTGTTCTTTAGCGTGGGCGATCGCATATTTGACGTAAGTGCGATCGGACTCTCTCAAACCGTCTTGATTGATGTAAGTTCGGTACACTGGAAAAATCGTCAAAACAGCGGCAAGTGCTTTTTCCAAACCGGGACGAGTAAAGTCGTTCCCCTGTCTGGATTGACCAGAGATATTCTTCAAAAGTTGAGCCAAATTGTCTACATCTCCGGCCAAATTCTTCTCAACAATCAGCCCTTTTTTATCTAAAAATAACTGTTCGTAGGGAACGTTTAAGCGAGTAAACCTCTGATAGATTTCGGTAAATTGCTGTTCGCGATCGCACCGACAGAAAACGCCGTTTACATAATTCAAAAAGTCGTAGCCGCTCGTTCCCTCAATCGGCCAATATGACGGCAAATCTTCTTCGTGTTCCAGAATTTTTTCCACAGTAATGTAAGTGTCTCCGGTTCTCTCCCGGAGCCGTTTCAAATATTCTGTGGGGTCGTAAAGTCCGTCGATGTGATCGATTCTCAATCCGGTAAACTTTTCCTCTTCAACCATGTCGAAGATCAGAGCATGATTTTTGTGAAAAACTTTAATTTCTTCTACTTTTACCGAAATCAGTTCGTTGACTGTAAAAAATCTTCGGTAGTTGATTTCTTCGGCGCCGACTTTCCAGAAGGCAAGACGGTAAAACTGCTCGGAAAGCAAGCCATCTAGCAAATTAAAGCTTTCGGAATTGCCTTTATCTCCGTTGAAAAAATTGATATTTTCATCGATGAATTCCTGCACGATGGGATTTTGATTGTACAGCTCCCACAGCAGTCCTTTGACAAAAGCGATCTGATCGTATCGGGCTTTACCTGTAGTTTCAGAAGGGGTATTTTTAATCAAATAAAGAATTCCTAGAAACTTGATAAAATCAGGATGGCGGCGACCTAATTCCCTGCCTAAATGTCCTAAATTATGACTGATAAAATTAGCATAAGATTCTATTTTTACAGGCAATTTCAAGCTGTAGTAATTAATAGTCAGCCCGATTTCGCTGTACTTGAGTTGAATCTCGCCATTTTCCAGACACTCTCCATAAAAATTGCCCAGCAGCGGCGCCAGCACTCGACCCCTGAGATGTTCGTAAGCGTGATTCCATTCAATATCGAAGTAATCGAAATAGTCGGAATCCGGGCCGTGTTCCAATACGTCTAACAGCAACAAGTTTTGAGTGTCGTAAGCCATGTGATTCGGAACAATATCTTGCAGCCATCCCATGTTCCGCTTCTTGATTTCATCTGTGAGCGCTTCAAAATTTTCGGAAGTTCCCAATTCGGGATTGAGCTGATTTGAGTCAACGACATCGTATCCGTGACTGCTGCCTTTTCGGGCTTTAAATATCGGTGAAGCATAAAGGTCAGTAATTCCTAATTCTTCGAGATAGCTAAGTATTTGTTTGGCAGCTTCAAAGTTAAAACCTGCATGAAATTGAATCCGATAAGTTGCTGTGGGAATTCGCATCATGTTAATCTTACTCCTAATTAGTTTAGCTGGTTTCTCTTTTTTGTATCGAAGTCTAGATCCCCCCTAACCCCCCTTAATAAGGGGGGGACAAGAGTATTACTCTTTCCTCCCCCTATCAAGAGGGATATAGGGCGGCTCGCAGTCGCCTAAAAGCGACATTTATGATGAGTTGCAGTCTTTAAGTTGTCAGGAATGATCTCTGCCTGGGAAGGCATATCGAGAGGCTCTGCCTCTAGTTTTAAGCATTATACTTCATAAACTGCAAAACTCTGCGGTTTGACGGTCAATTCTGGCTCAGAAGTTATTTTTTCTGGCAATGTTGAACCTGCGCCCATCCATTTTGGCTCGGCAGAGTCTAAAATCTTTTGCCAATTTCCTTGAGGAAGTGCAGCGTTAAAAGTAACTTGTTTTTTGTTGAAGTTGAGAATGCAGAATATCTGACTGTCATCCGTCCACCTGCGTAGAAATAGGATTTTTTCGCTTTCGATGCTGGATACTTCTAAGCTATTTTTGTCTAGTTTTTTAAGTGCGGGTACGGTGCGCCGCAGTTGAATTAAATGTTGGTGCCATTCCCAGAGGATTTTGTGTTTTCCTTCTGTTTGTTTTTCCCAGTTTAATTTGCATTTTTGGAAAGTGTCTGGACTCTGGGGGTCTTGAAATTCGCCTCTGCCTTCAAAGATTTTAAATTCTTGCTGTTTGTCTTTGCGGATAGCTTCTATCAAGTTTTCGTCTGAGTGGGAAACGAAGTAAAAAAACGGTGCTGATTCTCCATATTCTTCTCCCATAAAGAGGAAGGGAATGTAAGGAGAAATTAAAACAGTGCCTGCGGCAAGTTTGAGTGCTTCAAAATCAACTATTTGCGAGAGTCTGTCTCCCAAAATGCGGTTGCCGATTTGGTCGTGGGTTTGGGAAAATACGACGAATTGATGGGCTGGTTGCTCCTGGGCACAACTGCCGTGTTTTCGCTTTCTGTGGGGGGCGTATTGGCCGGAGTAAACAAAGCTTTCTCTGAAGGCTTTTTCGAGGTGTTCGCACTTGCCGAAGTCTTGGTAATACCTGTCGTTTTCTCCCGTGAGCAAGGCGTGGAGTGCGTGGTGGAAATCGTCGCACCACTGGGCGTCTAGTCCGAAGCCGCCGAGTTCTTTGGGACGCAAAACGCGGACATCGTTTAAGTCACTTTCTGCGATTAGATAAAGTTGCCTTCCTAGCTGTTGAGAAAGCTCGGCAGTTTCATCTGCGAGTTGTTGCAAAAATGGTCGGGCGCCTACTTCAAATATGGCTTGAATTGCGTCGAGTCTCAGGGCGTCGATGTGATAGTCTCGAAACCAGTATAAGGCGTTTTCAATAAAGTAGTTGCGCACTTCATCGCTGTATGCGTCGTCGAAGTTGAGGGGGTCTCCCCAAATTGAGCCGTATTTTGAGGTAAAGTAGGGGCCGAATTCGCGGAGATAGTTTCCTTCGGGGCCGAGGTGGTTGAAAACGACATCGAGTATTACTGAGAAGCCTTGTTGGTGGCAGGCGTCGATCAGTTTTTTGAAGCCTTCGGGGCCGCCGTAGGAGTTTTGAACTGCGTAGGGATATACGCCGTCGTAGCCCCAGTTTCGCTCGCCGGGAAATTGGGCGACGGGCATGATTTCTATGGCGTTGATTCCCAGTTCTTTGAGTTGCTTTAGTTGGGGAATGATGGCTTCAAATGTTCCGGCTTGGGTGAATGTGCCGGCGTGCAGTTCGTAGATGACCATTTCTGGTAATGGCACGCCTTGCCAATCTGTATCTTTCCAGGTAAAGGCGCTTTCATCTATTACTTGGGAAGGGCCGTGCACGCCTTGGGGCTGATATTTTGAGGCGGGGTCTGGCCGATCGCCTTTTGCTTCTAGTTGGTAGGTGTAAAGGGTTCCGGGCGGGATGTCTGCTGCTGTAGTTTGCCAATAACCTGCGGCGGTTTTTTGCATGGGTAGCAGGCGTTTGTCTGGGTGAGCAATTTGGACTGCTACTTGGTTGAGGGTGGGGGCCCAAACGGTAAATTCACATTGGTTGTTGCCGAGGTAATTTGCTCCTATCTTCACTTTGAATTGTTCTCCTGATAAAATAGGTTTGCGGTGTGACTGAAAATGCTATTTTGGCAAGGGGTCTGTTGAGTGCCGATCGCCAAATAAGCCTGTTGAAAAACTAATATCAGTTAAAAAAGTAACAAACAACTAACTTTAGACAGAGCAGCGGTTAGAATTGTCGCAAACAGGCAAAATTAGCGGTAGGCTCGATCTAAATTAAACCATGAATCTGCGACGCCCGATCGCGCAATTAGCCGCCTCTTGGATTCAGATTTCTGGTTCAGATCCTGTATAAAATCTACCCAAAGGTAGACCGCAATTCATCGCGAGCGTGCATTTATGGTTATTGCTTTTGGACGGGAAATTTGCTGCAATCTCGACTCGGCGGAGTCTCGCGAGTGGTTGGTCACCAACGGCATCGGCGGTTATGCTAGCGGGACGATCGCCAATCTGCTCGCCCGCCGCTATCACGGGCTGCTGGTGGCCGCCCTCAAACCCCCGCTGGGACGCACTTTGATGCTCGCGAAGCTGGACGAGACGGCGGTGTACGGCGATCGCCCCTACCCGCTTTATACCAACCGCTGGGCCGACGGGACGATCGAACCCCACGGCTACAAATATATCGAAAGCTTTCACCTCGAAGGGACGACGCCTGTGTGGAGGTTTGCCCTCGCCGACGCCATCCTCGAAAAGCGGATTTGGATGCAGCAAGGTGCTAACACAACGTATATTCAATATCGCCTGCACCGCGCCTCACAAGCGATCGCCCTCGCTGTCAAGGCCCTAGTCAACTACCGCGACTACCACCGCACCACCAGCGCCGGCGACTGGCCCATTAGCTTGGAAACCTTAGAGAGAGGGGTTTGCGTGACGGCATTTCCCAAGTCTGCGCCCCTGTACCTGCTGACAGATGTGACAGCAGAGGCTAAATTTCGAGTGTCTACACCTTTATACAATTGGCACTACGGATTTGACCTCGCAGCCGAAAGACGGCGCGGATTGGACTGCTGCGAAGATCACCTGCACGCGGCGACTTTCCATTTGACGATCGAACCGGGACAGTCTCTCACTTTGATAGCCAGCAGCGAGAAAAACCCTCAATTGGTCGGCGATGCAGCTTTAGAATCCCGCCGCGCTTACGAGGGAGAATTGCTGGAAAAATGGTCAAAAGCGGGCGCATCTCCCGACTGGATAAATCAGTTAGTGCTAGCAGCCGACCAATTTATCGTCAACCGCCCGTCACCAGACGAACCGGAGGGCAAAACGATCGTCGCCGGATATCCCTGGTTCAGCGACTGGGGGCGGGATACGATGATTAGCTTGCCGGGCCTCACAATCAGTACCGGGCGATCGGAGATTGCGCGATCGATCCTGCGGACTTTTGCCCGGTATGTCGATCGCGGGATGCTGCCGAACCGCTTCCCGGATGCCGGCGGCGCACCAGAATACAACACTGCAGACGCCACGCTGTGGTACGTTGAGGCAATTCGCGCTTATATCGATGCCACCGGGGATGACGAACTTTTGAGCGAACTCTGGCCGACTTTATGTGAGATTGCCGACCGGCACATCAAGGGAACTCGGTATAACATCCGCCTCGATCCCGATGACGGTTTGATCTACGCCGGCGAAGCGGGGGTGCAGCTAACTTGGATGGACGCGAAAATCGGGGATTGGGTGGTGACTCCCCGGATTGGCAAGCCGATCGAACTCAGCGCGCTTTGGTACAATGCTATACAAGCAATGGCAAGTTTTGCTCGAAAACTGGGCAAATCTCACAATGAATACGATCGATTGGCCGATCGGACGGCAGCCGGATTCACCCGTTTCTGGAACGACTCAACCGGTTACTGCTACGACGTTCTGGACGGCCCAGACGGACACGACAGCTCCCTGCGGCCCAACCAGATATTCGCGGTGTCGCTGCCCTGTGATTTGTCGGCAAAATCCTTATCAGCAGGGGAATTGCGGGTCAAGGAAACCCACCGCTATACACCGTTGCTCGCGCAGTATCGGCGTCGGGGCGTAGTAGACTCCTGCGCTCAGCAACTTCTGACTTCTTTTGGGCTCCGCAGCCTGTCGCCGGAACACCCGCAGTATCGGGGGGAATACGGAGGCGACCAATTGCAGCGCGATCGGGCTTATCACCAGGGCACAGTTTGGGGCTGGCCGATCGGGGCCTTTGTTTTAGCTCACTTAGATGTATACAAAAACCCAGCACAAGCGCGCGAATTCCTCGCACCGATGGCACATCATCTATTGGCCGGCGGAGTCGGCAGTTTGGGCGAAATTTTTGAGGGCGACGCGCCTCACTCGCCCCGGGGCTGCACCGCGCAAGCTTGGACAGTGGCCGAGGTGCTGCGGGCTTGGTTGGCAATTCAGAGGACGGACGGTTAAATTGGCAATATTATCTGTCATTTGTGAGACTTCTCTTGTTGAATGGCGGTGCGACAATATTTGTTAATAAGTGGGTTGGGTAGAAGGAAGTGAACCCTACGCTTCGATCCGTCAAACCTAAAAAATATTGGTTTAACAGTAGACACAACTGTCAACTGTCAACTGTCAACTATCAACTGTTTGATCGGAGGTTTATGGCATTATTATTAGCGGGTGACATTGGCGGAACTAAGACAATTTTGCGCTTAGTGGAAAGGAATGTTAAGGGTGAAATGAATGCACTTTACGAATTTCGCTATCCGAGCGGTGAATTTCCCGATTTAGTACCGATGGTGCAGCAGTTTTTGGCGGAAGCTGCTATTAAATTAAATTTTGCACCAGTGCCTGAAAAAGCTTGTTTTGCGATCGCAGGCCCGGTAGTCAACAATACTGCAAAACTGACTAATTTGCCTTGGCTGCTGGATGCGAAGCGTCTGGAACAGGAATTAGCAATATCGCACGTTAGTTTAATCAATGATTTTGTCGCCGTTGGCTACGGCGTGTGGGGTTTGGACGATACAGATTTGCACGTTTTGCAAGTAGGAAAACCGCGAGAACACGATCCGATTGCCGTGATCGGCGCGGGTACTGGCTTGGGAAATTGTTTTGCAATTCCCGAAGCTAACGGTTTAAGAGTATTTTCTTCCGAAGGGGGACACGGTGACTTTGCGCCGCGATCGGAGTTGGAGTTTCAACTGCTGAAATATTTGCTCGCAAAACACGACATTGCCAGAATCTCGATCGAGCGTGTAGTGTCGGGACAGGGAATTGTGTCAATTTACCAGTTTTTGCGCGATCGAAAATTTGCGCCTGAATCAGCGGAGGTAGGGGGAGTTATCAAACAATGGGAATCAGAAATCGGGAAAACTGAAAAGACTGTCGATCCGGGGGCGACAATTGCCAAAGCAGCTTTGGAAAAGTGCGATCGGCTTTCGGAACAAACAATGCAAATGTTTCTAGAAGCTTACGGCGCTGTCGCGGGAAACATGGCTGTCACCCTTCTACCTTACGGCGGTTTGTACGTAGCAGGCGGCATTGCTGCAAAAATTTTGCCGCTGATTCAAGAAGGCAGTTTTATGCGGGCTTTTACCCACAAAGGGCGGATGGATTCGCTATTGGAAATGATACCAGTTCGTCTGGTTTTGAATGACAATGTAGGGTTAATTGGCGCCGCAGTTTGCGCGGCCGGTCTTTAGGGGAATTTTAAATAGTTTGGGCGGGATCTCCAGCTATCCACAATCAGGACACGGCACTGCCGTGTCCCTACAATTAATCGGGGTAGGGAAACGGCACTGCCGTGTCCTCCTCGCTCTCTTTTCTGACTCTGTGCTCTCTGCGTTCTCTGCGGTTTAATCATTAGATTATCTCATCTTCAAAATCTTCTGTGCCGCACCTTCAGATATCGGCATCACCGATAACCGATTGCCTTTCCTCACCACCAAAATCTCATCAGCACTAAACTTTTCTTTCAGTTCATCCAGAGATATTAATTTCGCAAATTCCTCAACAAACTCGACTTTCACAGTTTGCCAGCGAGGCGCGTCAAGCAGCGATTTAGCATCATAATATTCGCTGTTGATATCGAACTGAGTCGGGTCAGGAATATTACTTTCAACAACACGCATCAAGCCGACAATTCCAGGTATCTTAGTATTGGAATGATAAAAAAATACTAAATCTCCCGAACTCATTTCTCGCATAAAATTGCGAGCTTGATAGTTGCGAACACCGTCCCAAATGGAAATTTTATCTAACTTCAAATCCGCAATACTGTAAACATCAGGTTCCGACTTCATCAGCCAATAATTCATGTAATTGGGAATGGGGAATGGGCCAAACAGGGCATTGGCCAAACAGGGCATTGATAATTAGAAGCAACAACTCACAACTAAGTAAGGTGCGCAGTGCGCACCCTACAATTAGAGTTTGTGCGTTATTTCTAAAATAACTAATAACAACTAACCACTAACTATAAAATATCTTTCCGCTTTTGCAACCACAAAGTCAACATCAAATAAACCAAAATATGCACGCACAAAATCGCCCAATTTAAACTCAAATTCTCCCAGGTTGCATCGTACACAGGAGTAGGCTCAAACGGCTGAGGAAGTATGCTCCCGTCGGGTAATGCAGTCGGTGCGGGAACCATCGCATTTACATTAACCAAAGAGCCGTAAGCACCCACAGACCAGCGGCTTAACATCAGCCAAGAAAACTTGCTCGCCGCACCTTCCATCTTAAACAAAACGCCGGAAAAGATAATCTGAGGTAGCAATAAAAGAGGTAAAGCGCTATTAGCTTGCGAGCCATTTTTGACGATCGCCGAAACGACCAATCCGAGACTGACGCAACTCAGCAAAGTCAGAAAAGTGGTAATGCTGACTCCCGCAGGCCAAGAAATCAAACTCGGTTCGGGGTCTTTAAAAGCAATCAAAATTACTCCTACCATTAAGATAGTTTGCACGACAGCCAATCCAGAAAGGATGAAAAACTTTGAGCCCAAATAAGCAAACAATCCTAAATTTACCAAACGTTCCCGCAGATAAATAGCCGATTCTTTGACGATTTCTTGCAGAGAAGTTGCCAATCCCACCCAAATAGCGGCACAGGTAAATACAAACAAAACTCGCAAAGCCAAAGGTGCTAAAGTTGCTTCGGGCGCGCCAATTAACGGGTCTTTATCTCGCACGGCCAGCCGCAGCAAACTAATGCCGATCGGCGCTGTTAACAAAGCTAAGCTTAAATTAACTAAATCGCGGGAAATTAGTTGAAAATAACGCTGAGATAGCAGCACGAGTTGTTTGAAAAAAGATACAGATTTTGGCTGGGGAGGCGCAGCGGATTTTTGCCCGCTGGGGTTGCCGGTGCTGAAGTGATTGACAATATAGCGCTGATAGTAGGGAGATTTGTTAAACTTTTCTGCCCAGCTTTGAACGTTAGTTTCTCCTGTTTCTAATTCGTTGTAAATGTCCGCGAAATCGCTTGTTTTGACATCGAAAAAATCGAGCGCTTCCGCAGGCGGGCCGAAGTAACAAAGGCGCCCGCCGCGACCCATAAACACGATCCGATCGCACATCGTGATATTCGCCGTCGCGTGAGTCACTAAAATCACCGTCCGGCCTTGACTTGCCAACTTTCGCAGCAGTTGCATCATCTTTTTATCCAAACCCGGATCGAGTCCTGAAGTCGGTTCGTCTAAAAAGAAAAGTTTCGGGTCTGCTAACAGTTCGACTCCGATACTAACTCTTTTCCGCTGTCCGCCGCTAAGCTGTTTTACTAAAGCAGTGCGGCGGTGACTCATTTCAATATCTTCTAAAGTTTTGGCGACTACTTGCTTGACATTTGTATCGGGAGGTAAGCGCAATTTAGCTGCATAACTCAATACTTCTTCTACTGTTAAATCGGCGTGTACAATATCATCTTGAGGCACGTAACCGATTTGATTGCGGTAAATATTAAAGTTTTGGCGCAGGTTGTCGCCGTTGAGAAACACAGCGCCGTTAGTAGTTTTTTCGATGCCTAAAAGCGTCCGCATTAAAGTAGATTTTCCCGCGCCGCTACCGCCGACTAAGGCCACAAATTGCCCGGGTTCGATCGCCAAAGTAATCCGGTCCAAACGCTTCGGAATCACCAGAGAGTCAGCATCCAAGCGAATTTGAGCGCCTCGGTCTTGCATTTCTAACATACCGCTGAGGTAAGTTAGAGTAAATGGCCCGATCCGAATTGCATCTCCTTCGGACAATTGCACCGAATTTGTAACTCGCTGACCGTTAACAAACACCCCGTTAACGCTGTGGTCACTCAAGATATAATTGCCGCGACTATCTTGGTCAATTGTGGCGTGGCGACGAGAAACCAGCGGCGCATCTAATTGCAGCGAAGCGTTTGGATCGCGGCCCAATAAAACCGATCTATTTTTGATAGCAATTGACTGCTTGTTTGGTAAAACAGCTTGATTTGCGATCGGATTAAAATAAGTGAGCAAAACTTGATTTTTCGGGTCGAGACCGATTTTAAGTTCTGTACCGTTTTGCAGACAATAACCGTCATTGGGAGTGATGCGCGTGCGATCGGCAAATAAGCCATTAGTGCTCGGTTTCTGCCCGTCTCCGTCGTAAATCCAGTAATTATCGCCTTTTTGGCGCAAAACCGCGTGAACGCCGGAAACCGCGCGCCAAGCTTCGGGAAGGATTAAATCGACACGAGTGCGATCGCGCCCCAAGACGTGCTGCTGCTGTTTTAACTCTAACTGTAAAACTTGTCCTTGACTGCTTAATACTAAATAAGGTCGATCGCTTAAAGCTGTCGGTTGTCCTATATTGCCTGTCATACTGATAATTGCGGTTTTTGCACTCACTTTTTCAGCATATCAAAAGTAGGGTAACAATCCATTGATTTATTTTATAACTTATGCAAAACATCTAATCGTAGGGTGCGCATTGCGCACCTTACCCGATCGCCAATTACCGATTTTCCAATAATTTAGCAGCAGCATTGACCACAATTTGAGCAGAACCGGTGAAAAAAGGTCGATCGAGATTTGCGATAGTATCGCTAGATTGGTGATAGTGGGGCGATCGCAAATTAGCCGTATCAGTCACCAAAACCGCACCAATTCCCTTATACCAAAAAGGCGCATGATCGCTGCGCAAAACATCGGGAGTCAGCAACCCTTTCAGAGGAACCGGCAACGCCACAACCGCAGGTAAATTAGCAGTTCCAGACTCCGCAAAAGTTCCCAGTAGCAGCGGATGTTCCGCATCGCCAACCACTGCGATAAACTCGCCTTTATCGGGAGAAGTCACCCCCGCAGCTTCTAAAAAAGGTGCTGCTGTCAGCCCTTCGGGATACTGCTGGCATCCCGGAGTACGGCAAGCATAACCTACCATATCCAGGACGATCGCTCCTTGCAAATCTTTTAGCCGCGCCGCACTGCCGGTGAATGCTAAACTGCCTAAAAGTCCGATTTCTTCTCGGTCGAAAAATGCCACTTGCAAAGTGCGAGGCGTGGGACGAGAAGCCAGCAATCTTGCTGCTTCTAAAACTACTGCAACTCCCGTCGCATTGTCATCAGCACCAGGGGATTTTGGTACGGTATCGTAGTGGGCGGCGATCAGAATTGCACCTGCTTTTGAGTCCGTACCTTTTCTCTCGGCGAAGACGTTGATTCCTCCATCAAATGGCTGCAATTGCGGTGAAAGTCCCGAGATTTGCAGTTGTTTGGAAATATAGTCTCTGGCGAAATTGCGAGATCGTTCTCCCTCGCGTTCTCCTGCTAAAGTCTCAACGTGTTTCCACAAACTGGACTGGTTTATTTTGGGCAAATCAGCGGGCTGTTTTTGCGCAGGAAAAGCTGAAGGAGACGGGTTTTGGGAAATGTTGATTTTGCGATCCATCGAAACTTCCGGTACACCGGGCAACCGCTGCCACGAGTCAGAACCCCAACCCGCAGCCGCCACCGCAACCAGTATAAATAGCGCTATCCAAATCAATTGTTTCATCAGTAAGTCTATTTGAGATTTTAGACTGTTATCTTTTAAATTTTACATTGACATCAAAGTCAAAAATAAACCAGTTTCCAAAAATGAAACTCACAACTCCTAACCTTACCTGCGGCAGGGTCAGCTTGTTATTTCCCCCCTAAAACAGCAGTGGTAGGGTGCGTCGCTCCCTCGATAGTCGCCAGGAGCGGGAGTTACTTGTGGCGACGCACCCTACGCCCCTATTCATTACTCCAATCCTCTTCCTTCTAGGTAGAGGTCGCTGTCAAAATGCCAAGTGTCAACTGTTGAAAGCTACTTTTTATCCCACTCAATCTCTTTGTTTCCCAATATCAACCCGCTGCTGCCTGGGAAAGCGTAAGGAATAGTTTTTGCAGCAAAATCGACTATTTCAGTTGGTTGTTGAAACCACTCCGAATAACTGGGATTGAGTTGATCGTACAGTGCTTTTAAAGCTTGGATCTCTGCCTCTAGCTGCGCTGCTGCTTGATTGATTCTGCGAGCTTGTGCTTGCAAGCGCTTTTCCCCCGTTTGAACGTGCTTTTCTACTTCTTGCCAGTGTTGTCCGGCCAGCAATTTGTCGAGTTCACCTTGTTTGTAATTCAGTACAGCCTGTTTTTCTTGGAGTTGCTTTTCAATAATTTTAGTTTCTCGGTCAATCTCCTGGATTTGCTGCAACCACTGCTCCCCAAAAGCAGTATTTTGCTGGTGGAACTCGGCAATGGCTTCAGGAGTATTATTCTTGGGAAAACTGACTGCCACTCGGCACTCTGAGCGCTGTACGCGAAGTTTTTCTAGCGACTCTTGCAGCATGGCAACTTCTGCTTGCAGCGCGCGGACTTCTGTTTGGAGTTCTGGGAGCGTCTGACTCATTGGTTAAATTAGTGGACTTCTGCATCGATCTTAAGCTAATTGTTTATTTTTCTAACAAATCCCCGCCGCCTTTTTGGGGAATTATCTAATTTTAGGGCGATCCCAGCCGCTGTCTAGGCATAATGGCGGATAATTTGTGGCACAATGGCCGATGACAGATTTTAAATTAAGATTAGAATTATAATTAGTTGTGGGAATAGTTTATTTGTTCTCAAAAATCACTTTACCAAATTACTATAAATTCCGGCTCGATTCATTTGTCAAACACACCTCAAATTGTGCTTAATATTTTCAAAATTTTTTTAGGCGGGCAAGCATCTATTTAAAATCAGGAAGTGGAAAAAATGAAAATTAGTTATCAATTAATGTTGGGATATTTAACTGCTGCTATTTTTGGTGCGGAATGCTGCATTACTGCAAAAATATTGCCGGCAAGTTTTGGGGGTGGAGACAGCGATAGTTCTGCAGAAAAGATTTTGGTACCGGATCGGAAACTTAGCTATTTGCGATCGGCATCTGGCGCTACTTCTGCCAGCGCCGACTTGTTTGCGGATAAATCATCTCCAATAAAATCAGTAAATGTACCAACCAACAATTTTATACAATCCCAGGGAACTCCCGAAAAAGAGCGCAGTTTTAGTTTAGAAATAATCGGTTCTTATCTGGCTTTTGTTTCTGTACTAATCTCCTTATTAATCAGGACGAATACAGTCGGTATCTTATCAAAGGCGATCGGGTTAATCAAACCGAAGTCTGAAACAGGGAAGGACAAGCTAGCAGAAGGAAAAAAGGTGTTGGCGCCAAAAAAAGAACAGGATATCGGCGATACTATTGCCAAAATGACCCAAGATTTGCAGCAAACTGCCGAATATGCCCTGGATATTTGCGAGGAAATGAATGTCTCGATAATTGCGACTACCCCGGGCGGTCATATCTTGTCGTTAAACGAAGCTACCTGTCAACTTTTAGGATACTCTAAAAAAGAGCTGTTAGGCAAACAAATAGGGGGACTTTTTAAGAAATCTGAATCACCTGCATCCGAGTTAGAATCAGTAAAGTTAAAAACAGAAGGTTCTGTCCGCAACGTCGAACAAGTCTATCTTTCCAAACAAGGTAAAAAAATAATTGTACTGCTGTCTATTTCAACTATTCGCAACGGGAAAGGCGAAGTGAGCGGCAAGTTGTATTTAGCACAAGATATTACCGACAGCAAGCGGGCTGAAAGAGATTTGCGCCGCAGCGAAAAAAAGTTTCGGCAACTGGTAGAAACTGTTAATGCTGCTGCATTGATCTATCAGCGCCGACAGTTGCGCTATGTCAATTCTCAGACAGAAGATTTGACTGGATATACGCGGGAAGAATTGCTAGCGTTGGATTTATACGATTTGATTCATCCCGATTTTCGAGCAACAGTTAAAAAATGGGGTAAATCCAGCCAGCCGCGATCGAGTGCCGGCTCAAAATATGAAGTGGTAATTCTCACCAAAACCGGAGAATCACGCTGGATTGAAGCAACTGTAGATATTATCAAATTTGAGAGAAAAGCGTCAATATTAGTCACCGCTTTTGACATCAGCGATCGCAAATTAGCAGAGTTAGAATTAGAAACCTCTCTTTCCTTGCTTCAAGCAACCATTGAATCTACTGCTGACGGCATTCTGGCGGTTGACGGCGGTGGTAAAGTTGTCAGCTTTAACCGCAAGTTTGCCCAAATGTGGCAGTTGCCGGATTTTTTGCTCGATTCGAGAGATAGCAACCAAATTTTGGGCTTCGGAATCAACCAGTTAAAACACCCGGAAATCTTCCTCAGCCGCGCTAAAGAATTATCCGATCGCCCGGCGGCAGAAAGTTACGATATCATCGAGTTTAAAGACGGCAGAATCTTCGAGCGCTACTCGCTACCGCAGCACACGGGAGGCAAAATTACTGGTCGAGTATTCAGCTTTCGGGATGTAACGGAACGCCTGCAATCCGACGAAAAACTCCGCAAAAGCGAAGAACGCTTTCACCTGCTGACGCGGGCAACAAATGATGCAGTTTGGGATTTTAACTTATTCAAAAATGAGTATTGGTTGAGCGAAGAGTTTGAAAAAGTTTTTGGATACAAACTCAATGCTACTCAAACGATAGAATTAGAATCGTGGTGGCTGAATATTCATCCAGAAGAACGGGAAAGAGTAAAATCAAGCTTCAACGAAACAATGAACTCAGAGGCTCAATGTTGGTCGGAGGAATACAGCTTTCGCCGTGCTGACGGGGGATATGTTTTTGTGCTCGATCGCGGGTACATCATCCGCAATTCCAGCGGGGAAGCAGTGCGGGCGATCGGCACGATGATGGACATCACTCAGCGCAAGCAAGCTGAAGAAATTATTCGCTATCAAGCTGTTTACGATCAACTCACCGGTTTGCCGAACCGGATACTTTTTAACGATCGGCTGCTGGCATCATTAAAAGAAGTTAAAAAGAACAAAAGAATGCTAGCTGTGATGTTTTTAGACTTGGACAGATTCAAAAAGATTAACGATACACTAGGTCACGCTGCGGGCGATCGCCTGTTAGAAGGTTTTGCCGGACGCATCAGCGACACTTTGCGATCGACTGATACGGTAGCCCGCTGGGGAGGCGACGAATTTACCGTACTGCTTCCCGACATCAATTGCTTAGAAGATGCAGTGAAAACCGCTCAAAGAATACTCGACAATTTAAAGCCAGCATTTAAACTAGAACAACAGCCGTTTCACGTCAGCACCAGTATCGGCATTGCCCTTTATCCCGACGACGGCGAAGATGCCGAAACTTTAGTCAAAAATGCCGATGCCGCCTTGTACCGCGCAAAGGAAATGGGAAGAAATAACTATCAGTTATATATTTCCACAATGAATCCCCAAGGCAGCCAGTTGCTGACTCTAGAAAACAGGCTGTACGAGGCTCTACAACAAGGAGAATTTGAAGTTTTTTACCAGCCAAAAGTCAACATCACTACTTGGAAAATCCAGGGGATGGAAGCTTTGCTGCGCTGGAAACATCCAGAATTAGGTTTAGTTGCTCCCGGTACATTTATTCCGATCGCCGAAGAGAACGGGCTAATTGTACCGATTGGCGAATGGGTGCTGCAAACTGCCTGCACTCAAAATAAAGCTTGGCAGGATGCTTTGCAGCCAGATTTGCGGGTAGCAGTCAACTTTTCGGCTCGGCAGTTCCAGCAATTTAATTTAGTGCAAATGGTGGCGAACTGCTTGGAAAAAACAGGTTTAGCAGCCAAGTATTTAGAGTTAGAAATTACCGAGACTACAGCAATGCAAGATGCGGACTATACCACAAAAGTTTTGAGGGAGTTGCAGGATATGGGAGTGCAGATTGCGCTGGACGATTTCGGCACGGGTTATTGTTCTCTAAATTATCTCAAAAAGTTTCCATTGAATGTCTTGAAAATCGACAAATCCTTTGTCAGCGAACTGACGACAGATCCGTGCGAACGGGCGATCGCCAATGCTGTAGCGACGCTGGGGCGAGATTTGAATTTGAGCGTGGTAGCCGAAGGAGTAGAGACTAAAGAGCAGTTGGAGTGTTTGCGATCGCTCCACTGTCAAGAAATTCAAGGTCACTATTTCAGCCCTGCGCTTTCGGCCGGCGATGCTAGCAAACTGTTGGTGAATTCTCTGTTGAAGAAAGTGAAAATTGCATGATTTTATCAATTTCGGTAACTAATCATAGTAACTCAGGACGCGGCAATGCCGTTTCCCTACACTTAATCGCGACGCAAGAAACGGCACTGCCGTCTCCTGATTGCGGGTAATATTAATCGCGGTGCAACCGGATTTGACATCGCATCTGAGCTCTAACGGCCTTGAGAAATCCGATCGGGAAGTGCGAAAAGCTGTTTTGCGGGCGATCGGCAGAAAGCTCGGCCCACCGCAGTTAAGGTAACAGCCGATCGCCCCGGCAGCTTAAAAATTAAAATAGTGTGCAGAATGACGGACTTGTGCCCAAAGACAGAGGAAAATATCGCTACTCCAATATACAAGCTTTGTCTATGCAGCCGATTCGCACATTTAACGTTTCCCCCTCGCTACCGCCAATCCTAGAACCCCTGCGCAAGCTGGCCTATAACTTGCACTGGGATTGGAACGTTGATACCAAAGACTTATTCCGCCGGCTCGATCGAGACCTCTGGGACTCCAGCAACCAAAACCCGGTGCTGATGCTGGGAACCATATCTCAAGAGCGGCTGCAAGAAATGGCAGAAGACGAAGGCTTCATCGCCCAAATGAACCGAGCAGCCCAGCAGTTAGATGATTACCTCAAAAATCGCGCCTGGTACCGCAAACAGCGCGGCACAGAGCAAAAAGAATGCTACGCTTACTTTTCGATGGAATTTGGCTTAGTCAAAGCCCTACCCATTTATTCCGGCGGTTTGGGCGTGCTCGCAGGCGACCACCTCAAGTCTGCTAGCGATTTGGGCTTGCCCTTAGCTGGCGTGGGCCTCCTCTACCAAGAAGGCTATTTTTCGCAGTATCTCAATGCCGACGGCTGGCAGCAAGAACGCTATCCGCTCAACGATTTCTACAATATGCCGCTCCACTTGGAACGCAATCCCGACGGTTCGGAATTGCGGATCGAGGTGGACTATCCCGGCCGCAAGGTGTATGCCCGGATTTGGCGGGTGCAGGTGGGTGTTGTCCCTCTGTACCTAATGGATACAAATATTGAACCTAACAGCCGCTACGACCAAGATATTACCGACCAACTGTACGGCGGCGATAAAACTCTGCGGATGCACCAAGAAATCATGCTGGGGATCGGCGGGGTGAAAATGCTCAAGGCCCTGGGCTTGACAGTCACTGCTTATCACATGAATGAAGGCCACGCGGCTTTCATGGCTTTGGAACGCATACGGATGCTGATGGAGGAATATCACCTGACTTTCGATGAAGCGGAACAGGTGGTGATCTCCAGCAGTATGTTTACGACTCACACGCCGGTGCCGGCTGGGTTTGACTTGTTCGAGCCGGATATGGTGATGCACTATCTCGGTCAGTATCCCAAGATGTTTGGCTTGTCGCAAGATGAGTTTTTGGGATTGGGCCGGGAGAATACTGGCGATTTGTCCGCACCTCTGAATATGGCAATTTTGGCAATTAAAATGTCGAGTTTTGTCAACGGGGTGGCGGCTTTGCACGGTGTGGTGTCGCGCCCGATGTTTCAGGGGTTGTGGCCGGGTTTGCCCCAGGAAGAAGTGCCGATTACTTCGATTACCAACGGGGTACACGCTCGCAGTTGCGTTGCGAAGTCTACTCAGGAACTGTACGATCGATACCTCGGCCCGGATTGGGAAATGACTCGCAAGGACGATCGCCTTTGGGACAGGATTTCGTCGATTCCTGACGAGGAATTGTGGCGCAATCACGAACGCTGCCGATCGGAGTTGGTGGTGTTCGCGCGCGAGTGGCTGCAAAAGACTCTGCGCGAACGCGGTGCGGCTCAAACGGAAATCGAACCCGCGCGCGAGGCTCTCGATCCGAAGGTGCTGACGATCGGGTTTGCGCGCCGTTTTGCTACTTACAAGCGGGCGACGCTGTTTTTGCGCGATGTCGATCGAATTATGCGGATCATGCGGGACAAAAACCGCCCCGTGCAGTTTGTGATTGCTGGGAAGGCTCACCCGATGGATATTCCGGGTAAGGAATTGATTCGGGATATCGTTCACTTCATCCGCGAACACGACACGATGAGTTCGATGGTGTTTTTGCCGAACTACGACATTAACGTGGCTCGGATGATGGTTTCCGGCTGCGATGTGTGGCTGAATACGCCGCGCCGCCCCCGCGAAGCTTCGGGTACTTCCGGGATGAAAGCTTCGATGAACGGTTTGCCAAACCTGAGCATCCTCGACGGTTGGTGGGATGAGGCGGATTACGTTCGCACGGGTTGGCCGATCGGACACGGCGAGTTTTACGAAGATACTAAGTATCAAGATGATGTCGAGGCGAATGCCTTGTACGAGTTGATGGAAAAGGAAGTTGTACCGCTGTTTTACAACCGGGATGCTGATGGAATTCCGCGCGGTTGGACGGCGAAAATGAAGGATTCTATTGCCTTGAACTGTCCTTTCTTCAATACGGCTCGGATGGTGAAGGATTACGCGCGGCGGGCTTATTTCCCCGTGAGCGATCGTTTCTTTACTATGACTTCGGATAACTGCACTCCGGCTAAGGAGCTGTCTCAGTGGAAGAAGCAGGTTCTGGCGAAGTGGTACGACATTAAGATTGAGTCTGTTGATATTTCCGAGGATAAGGAAGTTAAAGTCAATCAGTCGATCGCAGTTAAATCTCGGATTAATCTGATGGGATTAACGCCCGCTGACGTGCAAGTCGAACTTTATCAAGGTTCGGTTGATGCTAACGGAGAAATTGTCGGCGGCGTGCCGATGGTGATGGAGTATTTGGGTGAAGACGGTCACAATGCCAGTCTTTATACGGCTGACATTACTTATACTTCTAGCGGTTTGCAAGGTTTGTCGCTGCGCGTTTTGCCGAAGCACGAAAATCTCAGCAGTCCCTATGAAGTTGGCGTGATTCTCTGGGCAGATTAGTCAGTTGACAGTTGACAGTTGACAGTTGACAGTTGACTGTTGACTGTTGACTGTTGATATCAATTCGGGTAACACTCATACATGACAAGCGAGGACACGGCAGTGCCGTGTCCCTACCCCGATTCATTGCGCAAGAAACGGCACT
>JAUBOG010000524.1:0-4552 GCA_036700105.1 Microcoleus occultus BM001215583 | reverse complement strand
GCTTTTTCATTTTAGCCCTTTTTTCAGAGATTTGCAAAAGTGAGATGCACCCGTTGCAACTTCTGTTCCCATATCTGTACGACACCAACCAGGATCAGCAGAGTTAACTTTGATAGTAGTATCTTTCAGTTCTGCTGCCAGCATGACTGTGAACGAATTAAGGGCAGTTTTAGATGAGTTGTATGCTAAGGTCTTGGCGTAGTGCAAGCTAGGATCGCTATGCTGTGTAAGTGAGCCACGCCCGCTACTTATGTTAACAATTCGACCCGCCTCACTCTTATAAATCAGTGGTAGTAACGCTTGAGTAATTGCAACGATACCAATGAAGTTTGTCTCAAATGTTTGCCTTATCATGTCCAAACCAACTTGACTAGGCTGTTGTCCTACATCCAGACAGACACCAGCATTATTGATTAGAATATCCAGTTTGCCATAGGTCTTGTCTAAATAGTCACGAATAGCTTCTATCCTAAAAGTATCAGTGACATCTAGATGTTGCAACTCTACATCCAAGCCAGTTTGCAGCAATTGATTCGCAGCTATTTGTCCTCTAGTAGCATCCCGCACTCCCATCACAACCTTAATACCCTGCTGAGCTAATTGGCGACTGATTTCAAAACCAATTCCCTTGTTAGCTCCGGTGATGAGTGTAATTTTTTTGTGGCTCATACTCATACTTGTTTTTTAATAAAAGAAAGATGATAGTCCTTAACTCCAATCTACGAAATATTCTAATGATAGCGTTAATTGTATGTCCAAAATCGGACTTTATTCAGGATGTTAAATCAACCTGCTAGCTGTATACTCTGGTCTCATGCAATTCCTCTTCCTGGCTAAACTGAGCTAATTCCTTGATAATTTCACGGCGCTTAACACTACGCTGCTGTTTATAGGCGATCGCACTTGCCAAACTTATCCGCCGCTGGTTTCCTGATTTTCCATAGGGAATTTCCCCGTCATCGAGCAATTTGACCACAAATTCTGGCGACACATTCAGCAAACTCGCAGCTTCTTCAACAGTCATATCTTGCTCAATTGGCACTAAAGATACTGCTTTACCAGCCGCCATTAAATGTGTAGCTTGACACAACAATTGATCGAGAGATTCAGGAAGTGCGATCGCTTCCCCGCCAACTTCCAAAAGTTTTACTTGTAATGTCTCAGAATCACCATTTTCTGTCTTGAGACATAGCATTTTATCCAACAATTTGATAGTTATTGTTTCTTCTTCTGTCGGTAAAATCGGATCTAGGAGTATTTTTTGCCTGTTCATGGAAATGTTTCCTGAATTCGTTTAATGATATTATAGTATCAACTCAAGCTTGTAGCCAATGTGCTAAACTCAGTATACACTCAAAACTCACAGGGAAAATAATAAACTATCATGCAATTAGAAGATTACTTTGAATTTTTAACACCAGAAGATATCCGTATCAAAGGAACCCGCGTCGGTATCGAACACATTCTCTACGAATACATTTACCGCAGCCAAACTCCAGAAGCCATAGCTCAAAAATTTCGGACAGTGACTATGGCTCAAGTTTATGCTACGATTTTGTACTATCTGGAAAATCCAAAAACTGTAGGTAAATATGTAGGAGATTGGTTAGAATATTGCCTCAAAGCTGAAGCTGAGTACGATCGCAATCCATCACCTTTTGTCTTGAAAATGCGTCAACTTAAAGAGCAAAATCAGAAATCTCAACAACTAGATCGAGTTTATTAATGACCGTTAAATATCTGTTAGACGAAAATATCGATCCTGAATATCGGGTGCAGCTTTTGTATCATCAATCCGATCTCGTTGTGTTGATGGTTGGTGATGAAGGTGTTCCGCCGAAAGGAACGAAAGATCCAGAAATTTTATGTTGGTGCGAGTAGAATAACTTTATCCTCGTTACTAATAACCGACGCTCAATGCCAGTTCATTTGTCAGATCATACAGCCGAAGGTCGTCACGTTCTAGGAATTTTGACAATTCGCTTGAATGCAGATATGGGCAAAGTGATTGACGAATTAATAGAAATTGCTGGAGCATCTTTTGAAAATGAATATCAAGATCGGATTGAATTTATCCCGTTGAATTAATTTAATAGAATAGTCATTGAGATGAGGCCCAGAAACCGGGTTTTTTACGAAAAGACGCGTTGCTACCGACAGATTAGGTAAAAACCCGGTTTCTTCGTCGGAGTGCGTAAGTCCTGTAGAGATGTGGTATAATATCGAGTAAAATTATAATTGTTTGAGCTTGGCAGTCTGCCACTTCAAATTATGAAGTCAACACAACAGTTTACAGCAATTATTGAACGAGAAGGCGACGGATATATATCCCTTTGCCCGGAGCTCGATATTGCCAGCCAAGGTGACAATATAGAAGAAGCGCGACAGAATCTCATCGAGGCGCTGGAAATATTTTTTGAGACAGCAGATCCTTCTGAAGTAAAGAATCGGCTGATAAGATTCGGCGATTGAAAGATACTGTTGGCAAATTCACACAGGGTGTCATCCCTCACTCCTGAAGGCAATTCATGAATTGCCCCTACATTGAAACCTACCGATGGATTTAAATCGGATTAGTTGGAAACCATTCGGTAGGGGCAATTCATGAATTGCCCTCTACCTCCAAAGAAACCGGGTTTTTCATCAAATCTATCGACTACAGCGCGTCTTTTCGTAAAAAAACCCGGTTTCTCGGCCTCGCAAAATCCTACAACTGCTTCACCTCAGCAACCAATTTGGCAACCACATCCTTAGCGCTACCAAACAACATCATCGTCTTATCCTTATAAAACAACTCATTGTCAACACCCGAAAAACCAGCACTCATCCCGCGCTTGATCACGATCGTATGCTTAGCCTTATCAACCTCCAAAATCGGCATCCCATAAATCGGGCTCGCCGTATCGTGACGCGCCGCCGGATTCACCACATCATTCGCCCCGATTACCAAAGCAACATCGGTTTCGTCAAATTGCGGGTTGATATCGTCCATATCGTACAACTGCGGATAAGGCACGTTTGCTTCCGCCAGCAACACATTCATGTGCCCCGGCATCCGCCCAGCCACCGGGTGAATTGCGTATTTCACGTCAACACCCATTTTTTCCAAACCGTCGGCTAACTCGCGTACCGCGTGCTGTGCTTGCGCTACAGCCATCCCGTAACCGGGAATAATCACAACCGATCGCGCATAACCCAACATCATCGCACTTTCTTCCAGATTGATGCTGCGAACAGTTTTGTCGATCGCCCCACCAGCAACCCCAGCAGCCGCAGCACTTCCACCACCGCTACCAAACGCGCTAAACAGCACGCTACCAAGCGATCGATTCATCGCCTTACACATGATTTGCGTCAAAATAATCCCCGACGCGCCCACCAATGCACCGGCGATAATCAGCATATTGTTCATCAAAATGAACCCAGCCACACTCGCCGCAATCCCCGAATAAGAGTTAAGCAGCGACACCACCACGGGCATATCGCCACCGCCGATCGGCAGCACAAACATAATTCCCAGGATATTGGAAATCGCCACCAAACCGAGGAATACCGGCACATTTTCGGGATTCGCCAGCATATAACCGCTGCCGGCTAAAAGTGCGATCGCCAGCATGGCATTAAACGGCTGTTGCAGCGGAAACGTCATCGGCGCACCCGGTAGCAATTCTTGCAGCTTCGCAAACGCTACAAGGCTACCAGTGAAAGTAATTCCGCCAATCAACACGCCCAAAAGGATCGTGATTGTCGCGTCAGGTGCCGGCGATTCCGGGATGCTGAGATAGCGCCAGAATTCGCCCACAGCAACGAGTGCAGAAGCCGCGCCCCCGAAACCGTTAAGCAAACCCACCATCTGGGGCATATCCGTCATCGCCACGGTATTCGCCATGATTGTCCCCAAAATGGAACCGATGATGATGCCGACAGCAATCAATTCGTAGCTGACTACTTGTTTTTCCAGCAACGTACCGACGATCGCAATTAACATCCCGATCGCAGCTAACACATTTCCTTGACGCGCAGTTGCGGGCGATCCCAACTGTTTCAAACCGACAATAAACAAAGATGCGGCAACTAAATAACTCAGTTGAATGGCACTTGGCAGAAAATCGCTCACGCTTTAACCTCTTTTTTCTTGAACATTTGCAGCATTCGATCGGTGACTAAGAAACCGGCGACAACGTTAATTGTGGCAAGGGCGATCGCGATCGTCCCCAAAATAGAAGTAACAGTCACATTTCCCTGGCCCGAAATCAGAATTGCCCCTAAAACCGCAATTCCCGAAATCGCATTGGAACCCGACATCAAAGGCGTGTGCAGCGTCGGCGGGACTTTATTGATTACTTCAAATCCCACAAACGACGCTAGAGTAAACACCACTAAACCTGCAATCAATCCTTCTGCCATAACAATTGGTAATTGGTAATTGGAAATAACTCGTTCCCGGCCTTCGGGCTATTGGTGACAACTTAAGACTTAAACCCATAATAAATGTCGCTTTTAGTCTAGTCTCGATCCCCCTAAATCCCCCTTAAGAAGGGGGACTTTGAAA
>JAUBOG010000523.1:0-4566 GCA_036700105.1 Microcoleus occultus BM001215583 | reverse complement strand
CGATCGGGCCCTCGGGCCCGATCGTCCATCCCCATTCTTCAATCGTAAAAACCGCCGCCTTTAATTCGGTTGCGCCCACTTAGTTGTGGCGACTGTCCTGCTACATTAGTAATTACTTGGTAATAAATATCAGCAGCGATCGGATAATGGTTATTTAATTTAACCGTCCGCGTCTAAAATAACAAGCTGTCTCTGAAACGGAGGTACTCGTGAGTAATTCATCTAATAAATCCCCAGAATTCTTTGAAGAAGACGGAGAAAATTCCAACTTATTATGGCAATACGTGCAGTCAATGGCTCCCGACACTGTTTCTCAGTTGTCTAAGCCGACTTCTCACGAAGTGTTTCAAGTAATGGAGCGAAATATTGTCGGGCTTTTGGGGAATTTACCTTCGGAACACTTCGGGGTGACAGTTACTACCAGTCGCGAACATTTGGGTAGATTGCTCGCTTCAGCGATGATCAGCGGTTATTTTCTCAAAAATGCCGAACAGCGAATGACTTTTGAAAAGTCCATCCAAGCTAGTGAGAGACACAGCTCGGATGATTAGTTGATTATTAACATTTAAGTTGTACAAGTGTCAAGCCCCCTTCGGAAGATGGGGGCTTAAGATTTGAGATTTTAGATTTGAGATTTTGGATTATGGAATTGTTGATTTTAGATTAAATAAGTGAATAATTATTGATATTATTTTTAAATTCGCAATTCCCAATTTCCAATTTCCAATTTCCCATTCCCCATTCCCCATTCCCCATTAAGATGTCTCTTTCTCCTGTACCCCACAAAGTTATCGGCGTTGCTGCAATCTGGAACGACCGACAGCAAATTTTGATTGACAAGCGCCGAGAACACGGACTGCACGGCGGTTTCTGGGAGTTTCCGGGGGGTAAAATAGAACCTGGGGAAACGATCGAAGCTTGCATAGAACGGGAAATCATGGAGGAGTTGGGGATTGTCGTAGAAGTTGGCGTGAGGCTGATTACCATTGACCACGACTACATTAATTTTACAGTGAGGCTCTACGTCCACCACTGCCGCCACCTCAGCGGAGAACCGCAAACGATCGAATGCGATGAAATTCGCTGGGTAACGCTCGACGAAATTGACCAGTTTACTTTTCCCAAAGCAAACGAACAAATTATCGCTGCACTGCGTTCGCATTGAACAGTCCTATGAAAATCGGTTTCTACTGACAACTGACCCTTCGACCCTTCGACTACGCTGGCTGACGGCGCTCCGCGGTTCCAGCCCTTCGACTTCGCTCAGGAACCGCGTAGTCGAAGGGCTGGGCACCGCAATTGAGAGTTATTTTTGAATGGGCAGGGTAAAGTGAAAACAACTGCCTCGATCGGGTACGGAGTCTACCCAAATTTGACCGTAGTGGGCGCGGATGATGCCTTGACACAGAGACAGCCCAATGCCGTAACCGTTTGTTGATTTATCTCGCTGCAAGCGATAGCTGTCTTCAAAAATGCTCGTGCAATCTTCTTCAGGAATTCCCGGGCCGCTGTTGCAAATGCTGACTTGAACTTTGTAAGCTGTGCGGTGCAGAATTGAAAGATTAACAGTTCCTTGCTCTGGCGTGTACTTGCTGGCGTTGTCAAGCAGGTTGACGATGACTTGTTTGATGCGATCGGGATCGGCATAAATCAAGGGCAAATCTGCGGGAATGTCTGTTTCCAAGTTCAGACTTTTCGCCTGAAATTTATCTTCAAATTGCAAGATTGCATCTTGACAAATCGCCCCCAGTTCAATTTTTTTTACTTCAATGTGGAGTTGAGCCTTTGTACCCCGGGCTGCTTCCAGGATATCTGTAATCATGCGATCGACAATTCGGATTTGGCGCCGGGCTTGTTTCATCAAATGAGCGGTCAGACTCGGTGTCAAACGCGACTTTTCGCCCTCTTTCACCTTCTGGCTCGACTCCAAAGTCTCCAAAGCCAAAGATGCCGCCGTCAAAGGATTACGCAAGTCGTGGGCTAGCATCGCAATAATCCGGTCTTTCAACTGCAACTGCTCTTGCAGGTGTTCTTTTTCCTGTTTGAGGCGAAAAACTTCATCGGAAAGCTGCACGAGCTCGGCGGCGCAAGCAACGGAATAGATGGGTTTTGGGTCGTCTACCACAGCGGATGCCACCGCAGAGGCAGACTGCTGCCCGAGTGCGTATTCTTCTACAGAACGCTGCCAGCGCGGCCACCAGTGTTCGAGTTGGGCGATCAAATTGCTGCCGGCGAGAGTTTGCCTGGGCTCGGGATGAATTTTGAGCAGCGAGGGAGTCGCTACAAGTTTAAAGTGTTCGGCTAAATCCGGCTGTTCTCCTACGTCGATGACTTGAAGCTCAAAGTCGCACTCTGCCTTCAAATCCTTGAGGTACTTGCGGATGTGTCTGGTCTGTTCCCTGGAAGAGGAACGCTTGTCTGCGAACAGCAAAAGCTGTAAAAGCGGTGCGGGATTTGCCTGTTGCTCGGGAGAACAATCGGTATCGCTGGTGCTGGATGTTGGATGGACGCTGTTGAGCTTTTCGATCGGGTGAAAATAATTGACCATTGCCGAGCCGAGTTATTTCACTTCTACTTTAATTTAATACTTGCTTTAGATTTATGCTATTGTCCGATGATTTCATTACGGCGGGCCCATGACATTTTTGAGATGGAAGAAAAATGAGTCGCTGCAGGTAGTGGTTAAAGCGGCGGCCGCCTTTTTTGTGCTGTGCCTGTTGCTGACCCTGCACCGCTACTACAGCTTTTACGCTACTTACGACCAAGGCATTTTCAATCAACTTTTTTGGAACGGCACTCGGGGTCACTTGTTTGAGAGTTCCCTCTCTTCGGCTTTGTCCGCTAACGTGGTTCACGACAACCAGCTCCCGGAGGTATTTTACTACCGGTTGGGGCAGCATTTCACCCCGGCGCTGATGCTGTGGCTGCCAATTTACTCGCTGTTCCCCTCGCCGGTCACTTTGACGGTGTTGCAGGTGACTTTAATTACGGCGGCTGGAGGAGTGCTCTATGCTCTCGCCAGACACTATCTGGAACCGCGGCTGTCGGCGACAATTGTGGTGAGCTATTACGCAGCTAACGCCGTCATCGGCCCGACTTTGGGCAATTTTCACGATGTTTGTCAAATTCCGCTTTATGTTTTTAGCTTGCTGCTGGCGATGGAGAAGGGCTGGTGGCCGCTGTTTGGGATTCTGGCAACTTTAATTTTGGCCGTGCGAGAAGATGCGGGAATTGTGTTGTTTGGCGTGGGATTTTACATGATTTTGAGCCGGCGCTACCCCCGGACTGGTTTGGCTGTCTGCATTCTCAGTTTTGGTTACACGATCGTCCTGACAAATTTGATTATGCCTTTGTTTTCTGCGGATATTTCCCAGCGGTTTATGATGGAGCGCTTCGGTCAATATGCTGATGGCGATGAAGCTTCGACTCTGGAAATTCTTTGGGGAATGGTGAGCAATCCGGGGTTGTTGGTGACTGAACTATTTACGCCGTTTTTTGGTAAGATTAGATACCTGCTCGGTCAGTGGTTGCCGTTAGCTTTAGTTCCTGCCGTAGCGCCTGCGTCTTGGACGATCGCCGGATTTCCGCTGCTGAAGCTATTTTCAGCGAAAGGAGAGTCGGTGCTGGCGATTAATATTCGCTATGCGATGACTGTGGTTCCAGGGCTGTTTTACGGGGCGATTCTGTGGTGGGCCGATCGCCAAAAGGAAGAAGATAAAATTAGAAGCTCAGAAAAAACCAGCTTGCGTTTTCCTTCTGCCATGTTTCCTTTCCCTTCGTCTTCCAAGTTTCGTCGCTTTTGGGCGTTTTGCATCTGCTTGTCGCTATTTTTTACCTTCACGTCTAACCCAAATCGGACTTTTTCTTTGATATTGCCCGATGCGATCGAGCCTTGGGTGCAGGTTCCTCTCGTCAGACAGTGGCAGCACGTTTTGCAAGTGCGCCCGCTGTTGGCTCAAATTCCTGCTGCTGCTAGCGTGGCTGCGACGAATACTCTTGTGCCGATTTTGTCAAGCCGCCGGGAAATTCTCAGGTTTCCGATGTTGGAACTGCGCAACGATGCGGGGGAGGCCGTGAAGATGGAGTATGTCATTGCCGATATGTGGCAGTTGCAGCAGTATCAGGCTGCTTTTCGCCGGGAACGGGGACAGTTGCTCTCGATCGTCCCGGCGATCGATCGAATGTCCGATTCTGGAGAGTACGGAATTGTTGGCTTTGAAGACGGCGCGATTTTGATGCGCCGGGGTGCTGTTTCTAACTCTGCATCAGTTGCAGCTTGGACTCGTTTCCGCCGCGAATTGGAACCGATTTTGAAAAGGTAAGCGGGTGCGGGCGCATCTCAATTTTACAGTCAAGCTCGATGAATTCTTGCGGGGCGGGCGGGAGAACCCGCCCCGAAAATGCAATTTAGATGCCCGAAAGCTGATTATTCCTGCTTGCAAGTCAGCCCCAGGGCATAAATTGGCGAGCGGCCAATATTTGAGGCTGCATATTATACAATAAATCTGTGAATGTGCGATTCGTTTAGTCGAAATGAGTAGCAATATTCAAGGATGGCTAGTATGG
>JAUBOG010000522.1:0-4582 GCA_036700105.1 Microcoleus occultus BM001215583 | reverse complement strand
CTCTTCCGATCTAAATTTTTTTATTGTGGGATGGGCCACAGAGCCCGTCCTAATTATTTTTGCCAGAAGTTAACTGTGTCAAGTTTCCCCGCAAATCCTACTCCGAGACATCAGGTAAATCAGATTTAGGCCACAGCAAGCGCAAGCCCATCACCGCAAATCCGATCGCCGCGATCGCCTTTACCACTCGCTCCGGCAACACCTCCGCCGTACCTTGCCCAACCAAAACGCCAATTAAACTCGCCAGCAGCAGCGCCGATGCCGTGCCAAAAAATACAGCCCGGGGCGAATTGCAACTGCTGCCGAGGGCGATCGCCGCTAATTGACTTTTGTCTCCCAATTCTGACAAAAACACTGTCATAAAAGTTATTCCCAAAAGTTGCCAATCCATATTTTTTTTGAGTTATTAGTTCAGTATCTGTAGGGTGCGCAGTGCGCACCTTACTCATTACCCATATAAAGTGCTTAACTCGATCGGGATTGCTGACAATTAACCCAGCACTTCCCACAGCAAAACCGCCGCAATCGCCAGCAAAACCACTCCGGCTGCTCTCTCCAAAGTTCTCGGAGCAATCCGACTAGCCAGCCACCTTCCCAGCAAAACCCCCAGCAAACTGGTTGCGATCAAAGCCGAACCCGCACCCGCAAACACGATCGAAGGATTCCGAGATTCAGCCGTCATCAGCAAAATTGCGAGCTGAGTTTTGTCTCCAATTTCAGCCAAAAAAATAGTGGCAAAAGTCGAGGCAAAAATTGCCCAGTGCTGCGGCTTCAGTCCTTTTTCTGCCTGACAAATATCGCGATTTACACTTACTGGAAGTTCAGCCGGCTCCGGGGTTAAATCAGCACAAATCTCAGAAGTTTCTTTTCCTTTGAGTTTTTGCGGTTTTACCTGTGGCGGTAAATCGGAATTGGAGGTTTGTGAGTCAGAAGCAGACAAGCTTGGCGGTACAGAATCAAGTTTCACGGGCAATGAGTGCTAAATACTATTTATTTTTGACTTCTAGTTTTAATCTTAACTTTGTTAGTGCCTGGTTTTACAAAAGCAGGGTCATCTTTTTTACCGGAGATTTCCGCAACTGATGCCCGATCGGTTGTGATGCACCTAGATTGTTGGCGGTATGAGAGGGGGAGAGGGGGCGAATGGGAGAGGGGGACAGGATTTGACGATTTTTGATGCGAGCCCCTTAACAAACAGTTTAAATGCAGTACAGCCGATCGATTCCAGTTGCACTCTTCGACATGATAGAGGAGACGGCTGAGCCTTTGTGCCTACCCAAAATAATCATATTGTAGGGAGACGGCACTGCAGTCTCCTGACTCTGGGTAATATTAATTTGGATGCTACTGGATTTGAGATGAAACAACTTACCGCACCCAAATCCCCAAACAAACCCCCAGATTTATCTGTAGAGTCAATCTAAAATCTAAAATCTAAAATTGATTGACTGACTGGTTAAGTACCCGAAGTTCGATCGCCCGCATCGCCCAAACCGGGTACAATAAAACCCTGTTCGTTGACCGTTTCGTCGATCGTTGCCGTGTAAACAGTCAAAGTCGGATACTGAGCGCTGAGTTTCTGCAAAGCCGGAGGAGCAACCACCACAGAGATAATCCGAACCAAGCTCGGATCTACTCCCCGCTTCGTCAATTCCTGCATTGTCGCCATAATTGTGCCACCAGTCGCCTGCATCGGCTCGCTAATTATCACCCGCGTTTCGGGGTTAAACTGCGCCGGCAATTTGTTCAAATAAAAACTTGGTTCCAGCGTCTCCTCATTCCTGGCGATACCCAGGTGGTAAACCGAAGCCAGCGGCACAACCGTCTGAATTCCTTCCAGCAGTGCCAAACCCGCCCGCAAAATCGGTACCACACATAACGGAGCTTCCGGGTTGATAAATGTCCCCGGAGATTCGCCTAAAGGAGTTTGCACCGTTGTTTCTACTGTCGGCAGCCAATCTCGAATTGCTTCGTAAGCCAGCCACCTTCCCAATTCTGTCATCGCAGAACGAAAAAGTACCGATGGGGTGGCAGCGTCGCGGGCGACAGCCAGCCAGTGCTTAATTAACGGATGCGGAGGAACGTAAACGCGCAGTTGCAGAGGCATTGGGGATTTTGGGAGATTGCTGGGTTTCAGGCATTTTATGCGGTGCGGTCGATCGAGTTCGAGGGTTTCGCCAACCGAAGATCGATCGCCAACCGCAACTTATCACATCCTTGAGCGCGCATACAAGGGCAGAGTGGGGGAGGAGTGGGGGAGAGTGGGGGTTTGTTTGATTCTGCCCAAGGCCTCCTGCATACATACAGAGTATTCCTTCCAGGTTTGTGAAGTGTAAGGACACGGCACTGCCGCGTCCCTACGGGGAAGCTCTGGATAGACGGGTGTACTTCATAAATAATGCGGAATCTGCTATAAGTGCTCTCGTGTGCCCGATCGGGCACACGAGAGCTTATTGAAATATTTTTCCAGTAGTATTGACATTAATTAGCAACAAGCTTATAGTGGTTTTTAGTGTTCTCCTCTCAAAGGATCGGCAGACGGGGGCAGTCGGCAATGGTAGACTGTTCCCGCATTTTTTTTTGAAGCATCGGGCACTGGCATCGGGCCTAAAACCATCAGGCATCCGCCAAGCAGGAAATAGTTGATTTTTGTTCCTTCTTCACATCGCTGTTCTTCCTTCTATCCTTTACATCCCCTACATCCGTTACATCCCGCACATTGCTCGTTGCCGAACTTCCCTCTATCCTTTACATCCGTTACATCGGTTACATCCGTTACATCATCCGCTGCCGAAGTTCCTTCTATGCTTTACATCCCGCACATTGCTCGTTGCCGAACTTCCTTCTGGAGCTATCCACTGTAAAATTATAGAAATATTAAGATTTTTAACCTAATGTCAGCTCCTACCCAATCCCAGTTATTTTCTCCCAACTCCCGCCCGATGGAGCAAGAGTTTGATGTAATTGTCATCGGTTCCGGCATTGGCGGACTGGTGACTGCCACCCAGCTAGCAGCTAAAAAAGCCAAAGTTTTGGTACTCGAAAGCTACCTGATTCCAGGAGGTAGCGCTGGATATTTCGATCGAGAAGGCTACAGATTTGATGTCGGAGCCTCCATGATATTTGGATTCGGACAGCGCGGCACCACAAACCTCCTCACCCGCGCCCTCAAAGCAGTCAACGTCACCCTAGAAACAATTCCCGACCCCGTACAGCTTCACTATCATCTACCCGAGGGCTTGGATTTAGAAGTTCCCCAGCCATATGACAAATACTTGCAAGAACTAACTGACAAGTTCCCTCACGAACGCGCCGGCATCCAGAAATTTTACGGCGAATGCTGGAACGTCTTCAACTGTCTCAACGGCATGGAATTGCTATCCCTAGAAGAACCCGGATATCTGGTTCGCGTCTTTTTTCAAAATCCTTTAGCCTGTTTGGGATTAGTAAAATACCTGCCTCAAAATACCGGCGACATTGCGCGGCGCTACATCAAAGACCCTACCCTGCTGAAATTTATCGACATGGAATGCTACTACTGGTCTGTAGTACCCGCAGACTTGACGCCGATGATTAACGCCGGAATGGTATTTTCCGACAGACATTACGGCGGCATAAATTATCCCAAAGGCGGAGTCGGTCAAATTGCCCAAAAATTAGTCGAAGGACTAGAAAAATGCGGCGGGAAAATTCAATACAAAGCTAAGGCGAAAAAAATTATCACCGAAAACGGTCGCGCTGTCGGAGTCGAGCTAGCAAGCGGCGAAATTTACCGGGCCAAGCGGATAGTTTCTAACGCCACGCGGTGGGATACTTTCGAGAAATTGCTGCCTGCAGAAGAGATGCCCCCCAGCGAGAAGAAATGGCAGCAGCGCTATCAAAAAGCCCCCAGTTTCTTGAGTTTGCATTTGGGAGTGGAAGCAAGCGCAATCCCTGCCGGTACTGCCTGCCACCACATTCTATTAGAAGATTGGGACAAAATGGAAGCGCCGGAAGGAACTATTTTAGTCTCAATTCCAACGCTGTTAGATCCAGATTTAGCGCCAGCAGGATATCACATCGTTCACGCTTTTACGTCTAGTTGGATGGAAGAGTGGGAAGGACTTTCACAGCAGGAATACGAGGATAAAAAGGAAGAGGCGGCAGGGAGAATTATTGAAAGATTAGAAAAGATTTTCCCCGGTTTAGATGCCGGTTTGGATTATATGGAAGTTGGAACAGCGCGTTCGCACCGCCGCTTTTTGGGGCGCGACGACGGAACTTACGGCCCGATTCCGCGACAGAAGTTAATGGGTTTGTTGGGAATGCCTTTTAACCGAACTTCTATGCCCGGTTTGTATTGTGTGGGCGACAGTACGTTTCCCGGACAGGGTTTAAATGCGGTGGCGTTTTCTGGGTTTGCTTGCGCGCACCGAATTGCTGTGGATTTGGGTTTTTAGGTGTTCAGCATTTAACCGCAAAAAGTGGTTTGATATCAATTCCGGTAGATATAAACGGAGGACACTCCGAGAGCCCATTGGTGTCAACTTAACCTCAAAAGTAGTATCAGTATATCGTCTACCGATTAAGCCCCGATCCCCCC
>JAUBOG010000521.1:0-4592 GCA_036700105.1 Microcoleus occultus BM001215583 | reverse complement strand
CTTATCTAAATGGTCAACTTTCCACTTGATATATCTGCAAAAGTGAGATGCACCCTCAGGATATGCCTCAGCATAAGCCCAAGCATTCGCCAAGTCAGCCGCACGCAGAGTCGGATAGTCTTCTAAGAGTTCAGCTTCAGAAATACCTAAACGGCTAGCATTCACCAACACCCAAACAGGAATTCGCGTTTCTCTGATGCAAGCATCGCCGCCGCACACGCCGGGAGTCTTTTGAATTCCCGGCCAAAAATTGCTTAAACTTTGGGCTAAGAATTGTATAGCTTGAGTTTTCTCTTCGGGAGTTAAAGCCAGGAGTTGCGGTTGCAGTTCTTTGAGTGTCATATTTGCAGTGATTGAATTCATAAATATTAATTTGTGTTGCCATACAGGTATTTTAGCACTGGCTAAATCTAGCAGAGGTAGGGAGGCGGCACTCTAAATCAAAACTTTCACAGCACTCGCGCGTCAATCAAAGAAACCGGGTTTTTCACCGAGATTCAAGGTAGGAATGCAGTATTTTCGCAAAAACCCGGTTTCTCGGCACTCGTGCGTCAGTTTTGTTTCATTCAACAGCATCCACCTCGTGAAAGCGAGTGTAGTCAACAACGCGCTTTCCATCGGGCTTTCTCGATATAATATCTACAAACCGCATATCCCACATAATTTCAGCGGCCACAAAAGAATGCCGCGCGTGAATTGTTTGCGAAACAGTTTCGTCAATTCCCGTTAGCGTAATCACGATTTCTGCTTGGCACTCGCTCAAATCTTTGGCAGTAAGTTGGAACAAAGGACTGCTCTCGTCAATTGCGTGCATGACCGTCCAAGTTAATGCAAAAATAGGAGATTGACTTCGGACTAATTGCAAATCGTAAAAACGCCGCATAAATTGTCCTTCCGATGTTACTTCATCGCGGATCAAAGTAGCTCGCTGCTGCGCTTCTAAAATTTGGTTGAAGCGCTGATTTCCCGTGCGGTACATGAGAGTCGGAATGCCGTTGAAAGGAGCGATAACTGCTACTCGGCTGAAGATAACTCTAGCTGTCGGTCGAGAAAATCTCGAAAAAGCCAGTCCCGTCACCATAGCCACTCCCCACAAACCAAAAAGCGCTTGGATACAGACTATAGTATTAGCGTAATCGGTGCGCGGATACATCGACCCGTAGCCGATCGTCGCCATTGTTTGCACGCTGAAATAAAAGGCATCTTTGAAAGAACCGGGCCGAGCATTGGCGATGCAATCTCCTCCCGCCAAGTAAGCGAAGGCAAATAAAGAATTCGTGATGACATACGAGAAACAAATGAGAATGAAAAATTGCGGCCAAGAAAGAGTTAGCAGCCAGTGGTAGAGGTCGGCTAGATGCAGGCGGGGTACTCCCAACTTGACAATATTTAAGGTGAATTGTCCTTTGCGGTAGACTAAACGAGGCTGTTGCGGACGGTTGCGGTTGATTTTCATTGCGATTTGTAACTGCGGCTGTGTCAATTTGTAACTATTGCTTGGAGCGGGAAAACTTATCCTTTAGACTGATGTCTAATTCCAAAAATTAAGATAAAAGCGGAGTTTAAAAATGGTTGAGCTTAACTGGCATGACTATCTGGTTGTGGTTTCTTTTGCGGCTTCGATCGCGGGTCTAATCCTGCTGGGCGATAGTCGCAATAGCGGCGCGGCGGACGATCGCACTTTGAGCGAAGAAATCCTGATCAAGATGAGCTTTACTTACTGGACAGTTTACTGCATCTCTGTTTTCGCGCTGAAACTTCACATCCCAGAGGACAACTGGTTATTGCACAGTTTAAAGCTGACTACTGTTCTTTCTTACTTGTTGACTGCTTCTAGCATACTCAGCCTGCCGCTGCAACGCATGGCTGTCCGGCGAGTTCAAGATTAGAATTATTTTGGTAGCGGTAAGGTGCGCTTCGGCGCACCCTGCAGATTTAATTGTTTGTGATGCCGGGAATGCGGACGTAATGCGCCCAAAAAGGCTCCAGCCGATCGCATTTCAAATTTCGATTCTCCTGGTGACTTACCTTGGCTGCGTCAGAAATCTCATAAAATATTCTCATGCTGCCGGTAATTGAGCCTTGAACATTTCGCAGCGGTGCAGTCGAGATAAAAACATCAATTAACGAACCGTCTTTGCGCCGCCGCCGGCATTCCTTCGCAACTTGCGCTTCCCCGGCCAATTCCGATTGAAACATGGCATAAAAATTGATATTTTCCTCGCTAGGGACGATCGGCAAAATACCGCCCAAAACCTCAGACTGCTTCCAGCCAAAAATTCGCTCAGATGCGGGATTCCACACAGTCACTAAAGCATTAGCATCAATACCGACAACTGCGATCGGCAAAGCTGCTATTAATTCTTGTAAAACTTGATTGGTTTCGCACAGTTTAGCCTCTACTAACTTGTGTTGGGTGATATCCTGACAAGCACCGTAAATGTTAACAGCGCGATTCTCGGTTTCATCCCACACAACTTGCCGGCAATCCCACAGCCAGCGGATTTCCCCCGTTTTTGTGACAATTCGGTACTCGCTGACTTCCTGGCGGCTAGACGATCGATCCTGCATTTGTTCCAGCAGCATTTCTCGATCGTCTGGATGAATGCAGTCGCATTGCAACCAGCCTGAAGTTTCGATTTCTTCAGCAGTATAACCTGTAATCCGGGTAAAAGCTTCGGTCATCCACTCGCAGGCCCAAGTGCGATCGGGCAATAAGTTAAAAGAATAGGCAAAATCCGAGGTAATTTGCGATAAAATCCGGTAGCGGGATTCTGATTGCCGCAAGGCTGCTTCCGCTGCTTTAAGTTCAGTAATATCTCTATTTGTGACTAAAACAGCTTCGATGCTGCCTTCCGCGTTCGCGATCGGGCTAAAGATGTAGCTGCAATAATTTTTGCGCCCGGTGCGCGGATTGATAAACTCTGTTTCTGCGGTTAAAGTTTCTGCCGTTGCCAGTATACTTTCCCAGCAATTATCGTGCAATTCAATCGCTTCTGGCGGCCAGCCAATTTCTGCTAAAGTTTTGCCTAAAATGTATGCTTCCGACAGCGGAGTTAGCTCTCTTCCCGCGCGGTTGATGTAAGTTAGTCGCCGAGAGCGATCGAACATCAAAAGTCTGTCCGGTGTAGTTGAAAGTACAGTATCGAGCAGCTTCGTTTGCTGTTTTAACTGAGAGTTGATTGTTTCCAGTGCATCTTCTGTGATTTTGCGATCGGTGATATCTTGAAAAAACACCGATAAACCTTCTTCAGACGGGTAAGCCTCAACTTCAAACCAGATATTTAGCTGCTCGTAATAAGCTTCAAATTTAACAGCAACATTGCGAGATACCGCTTTGTGAAATTCATCAAAAAAAATCGTTTTTGCGGTGTCGGGAAACTGCTCCCAAATATTCTTGCCTAAAAGTTCTTGTCGCTTTCTGTGCCAGCACTCTTCTGCTTTCGGGTTGACGTAGGTAAACTGCCAGTGGCGGTCGATCGCACAAAAGCCGTCTGTGATATTTTCTAAGATATTGGCGATTTGCTTTTGCGATTTTTCGAGGTTTGATTCTGACAGCTTCCGCTCTGTGATGTCGCGGGAATTGATGATGATGCCGTTGATGCTGGAATCGTGCAGCAAATTGTTAGCAATTACTTCTAAATACACCCAGTTACCGCTAGCGTGGCGTTTGCGATATTCTAGAGGCGCTGAAATACCGGGCTGTTTGAGCAATTTGGCAAAATATGCTTGCCAAACTGGTAAATCTTCTGGGTGCAGCAAATCGCTCTGTAATTTACCGATTCTTTGTTCCGGTTGGTAGCCTAAAATCCGCTGTACTGCAACCGGACTTTGGTCTCGTATCCGCCCGTCAGCTTCGATAATTGTAATTAAATCGGAAGAGTTTCGCAGGATAGTTTGCAGTTTTGCTTCTCCTTTTGCGAGGGCCTGAGTCACCTTTTTGTACTGCGACAGACTTTGCTCTAACTCTTTTTCTAACTGTCTGATTCTAGCAGCTTGTCGGGCAATTGTCGGGTGAAAATTTGAATTCATTTTGTCTCCGCTGGGTCGGGCTATTTTAGGATTGGAAAGCGGCTGAAAACAGCTCGCCAATTCCTGCAAAGCGGCGGATAAATTGTTAACATTGCTATTTAAAATTGCTTTTTGCTCTGGAGGCAGTTCCTCGATACGTCCGTGCAACTGCTCCCAATGCTTGAATACTTTTTGGATCATTGCAGTAAGCGATCGAACTTGCGATCGTTAGCTTGTCTATTTACTTTCTACAAGGATAGCAGTTATTTGAGTCTAGTATAAAAAGATATAAATCTCAATTCCTTGCGCCAGGCATAGAGTTGCGGTATCATTTACCCAAGCGCGACACAGATAGAGAGCGGCAGAAAGTTCGATGTATAAAAAACATTGGGTTCAGTAAGATTACTGAGAATAGTTGGGAATTTTAAATTTTGAGATGGCTTGGCGATCTCAATTACGGCTGCACCGGAATGACAAGCGAGGACACGGCGACGTGCCCATAGGTGTCAACTTAAGACTGCAACCATTGAGAAATCTCGTTTATATCCGAGTCCAGATCCCCCTAAATCCCCCTTAAGAAG
>JAUBOG010000520.1:0-4621 GCA_036700105.1 Microcoleus occultus BM001215583 | reverse complement strand
CCAGGATACCCGCCACGTGATTCATCCGTCCAGAAATAAAAAACCTGTATCCGATAAAACTTGCCCCCCGGATTCATCCGTGGGGTCAATGCCTCAATCTAAAATCTAAAATCTAAAATCTAAAATCGATTGACGGATTTAACGGATTGATTCAATTATTAGCATAAAACTTCAGTTTTTTTGCGGATAATTTCTTCGGCTTTGACTTCAACTTTTTTTGACTCTGGCGGCAGTTGTTCGCCTTCAGAGTCTTTGGGACGGTAAGTGCGGGAGATTCCAGAAAGCACTGCGGGTTTTTGGAGGGCTTTTTGAGCTTCTGCTAGTTCTTGAACCGATCGGCTTTTGATGCCTTTTTCGTAGGCGTAAGCCGGGGCGTAGCCATCGCGATAATTTGATTTAAGCGTGTCATTGCTGGAGATTGTTGATTGTGAACTTGTATCGAGTTGGGTTGGCGGCGATCGTCAAATTGTTTGCGCTGTGGCTTTTACGGCTTTGAGGACTCTGGGTGCTGACTGCAAAACCCGCGATCGATCTTTAACCAGACTTGGCCTTTGTGTAGTATTGCATACTTCATATTAAATTACAAGCTCGATTTTGCAAGCGCGGTGCCAAGAGTACGCGCCGCTACCCGCGATCGCCCCTCCCGCTAAAGTGTAGCAAGCTTTACTTATTTTTCGCGCTTTGACTACCTCTTGAGATAGATGCGCAAATACCTCCGGAGGCCCGTTGCAATATCTGGAAACATTTCTTAACATATAGAAAACAAAGGGAATCCGAGGATACACCAAAAATCCTTAAGCCCTTGGGGTGCCCCGGCCAATCATATTATTTGCAAACAAGGGCTAAATCAATGAACAAGCAGCAAAACTCGGAAGTTTCAGAATTTTTGCCAATGCTCCAAAAAGGAATTTGGCTGTTTGGGATTCTCTCTTGGATATTCGGGCTGACAGATAGAAGTATTGCACTATTATCTGACGGATATTTGTCGGCGATCGATATTGTCCAGCTATTTACAGCCTCCTTTTTCTTCGTTAGCTGGCTGTTTTTAAGCCCGTTTCTAATCGCTAACTCCCAGAGTCAGCCGAGGGAGAAGGCATTCGGCAGAAGGTAGAAGCATCTGGCTAGTTTTTAGTTTGTCGTGTTAGTTTCTCGATCGCTCTTGGTTTCTGCTGCGGCAAAGCGAACCGGCCAAATGCGATCGCAAAAAAACAAAGTTCCCGCCGTCACGCACAGCGGAATCGCCAACAGATTCAACAGCGGAATGCTCACCAAACCCAAACAAACCAAACCAAAACTCCCGCTGGCGGGAAAACTCGCCCAAATTATCTCCAACTTCTCCTTAAAAGGCCGCCTCCGCCTCTCCAAAGCTGCATCTAAAAAGTCCAAACAGACAATAGTCGCGCCTAAAGCTAGGCCGCCCAAACTGCTGAGAATAGAGCCGAAGCCAGGGATAAAATTCAGCAGCAGCAGCGGTATGCCGACGCTCAACAAAATCTGTAGTTTTCGCAGTTCAAAGGCGATCGCCCTTTGAATATCCCCCAAACTGCTCGCCAAATTCATCGGTGCTTCTGCGGGCAATTGACCGTTCCGCAGAAGTTCCAATTGTTCGGAAAGTTTGCCGTACCAGGGCGAACCTAAAATCACGCCAAACTGCACCAACAAAAATCCGATGACTAGCAAAAGTCCTGACACTAAAAGCGCGCGCAGCAGCCAGCCGAAAGCGACTGTTAACACGGCCAGAAAGCTCAGCCAAGGGGGAAAACTGGCAATTAAAGCATTAAATCTGGCAGACAAATCGGCAACCAAAACATCTATGCCTGCCAAACTGGGAAATAGCAAGCTTAAATAAAGACCGATACCAATTATAAAATTCAGCACCACGGGAACTAATACATAACTCCACAGCTTGGGAGTTTGCCAAAGCAGCGAGAAAGCGCGGACGGGATAGGTAAAACCTGCCAGAAGTCCGAGGGGTGCGGTAATGGCGGCGCGGGCGGGATTTGAATCGATCTGTTTTGACATATCAGCGATGAGAGCGTCACTTTCTATTATTATTGCTGATGAGGATTTATCGCAGGTTGCCCAAAAGTGAAGCTTTTTATTTACCATACCCCGGAACTTACGCCAGCCGACAAAATGCCGGCTTGCGCGATCGCAGTTGATGTGCTGCGGGCGACTACGACAATGGCAACAGCCCTGAACAATGGGGCGGAAGCTGTCCAAGTTTTCAGCAACTTAGATAAGCTGATGGTCGAGAGTGAAAAATGGCCCGCAGACAAGCGGATTCGCGCCGGAGAGCGCGGCGGCGGTAAAGTTGACGGATTTGACATGGGAAATTCCCCGCTGGACTGCGCGCCGGAAAAGGTGAGCGGGAAGCGAATTTTTATCAGCACGACTAACGGTACTCGGGCTCTGGAACGAGTGCAATCTGCTGCAACTGTGTTGACGGCGGCTTTGATCAACCGCAAATCTGTCGTGCAGTTTCTGTTAAAGGAAAAGCCGGAAACTATTTGGATTGTGGGTTCTGGTTGGGAAGGGAGTTATTCGCTGGAAGATACGGTTTGCGCTGGGGCGATCGCCCAAAGCCTGCTAGCAGAAAGCGGTATTCCTGCGAGCGATTTTGCTGGTAACGATGAAGTATTTGCGGCTATTGCTCTTTATTTGCACTGGCAAGATCGGCTGCACGAATTGTTAGAATGTGCCAGTCACGGCCAGCGCCTCCTCGGTTTGGGTGTGATTGAAGATTTAAAATACTGCGCGCAAACGGATACTTTAGATGTGCTGCCGGTGCAGCGAGAACCGGGTGTTTTGGTGAAGTCGGATTTTAAAATTTCTTAAGCCGATTTCTGAGTTCAATCTTCTCCCAAAATGGCGAATTCAGTTTTTGTGCTAGTCAAGTATTAGTAAGGTGCGCAATGCGCACCCTACGGAAGTTAGTAGTTAGCAAACGAGATTTTTTTAAAGAAACTACAATTAAAGATATTCGGTAGAAACCTGACTAATTTTGTGTTCCTAGTGTACGATCGGCAATTGAGCATTGCTGCATTCACCCCCGAACCGCTGAATTAAACACTCGGCAATTCTGGCTGCTGCACCGCTTTCTCCCATGCGGCGCAAGCCGTTTTCAGCGATTAGCTGCAACCTGTCGGGGTCTCGCAGCAAAGACTGCACGGCGCCGGCAACTTCGGCGGGATGTTTGACTAAAATTAATGACGGGCCTAAGAGGCGGCTTTGAGCTTCTGCAAAAGCGTAAGTAAATTGCGGCCCGTTTCCGGGAATGGCGATCGCGGGTTTTCCCAAACCGACAAACTGTTCTGTAGCTGTGCCGGCCATTGCTATTGCTAAATCGGCTTCGTACAAACAATCGTTAAAACTTTGCTGAGTCAAAATCAGCGTGGCGTTTCTCTGCACAAATGTCAAGGGCAATAGCAAATTAGGAGATTCTTGCTGAATTTCTCGCGCGCTAGAAACAGGCGGTCGCAAAATACTTCCTTCTCGCCGCTGCGTTCTGGTTTCGCCGTCAGAGCGCCAGCCGAAAAATTCTAAACTAGGCCGCAAAGCTTCTAAGTTTAACTGTGAAGAAATCGCTCCCAAAAATAACAATTGACGATCGGCTTCCAGCGATAAAATTCCAGATACAGCCTCTACTATTAGCAGCCAATTAGCGTAGGCTTCCGGCGCTCTAGAACCGGGGAGTAAGGTGATGACGAGCGATCGCTCCCTTTCCCGATACTCTGCGTCAGGCCCGTAAAAACCCGCTGGGTTTTCCGGTTCGAGTCCGTCCATCATCGGATTTCCGAGATTGCAAGCCGGAATTCGCAGCTTTTCTAAAGTCTCGGCGGTGAGCGCGTCCCTGACAAATACGGCCCGACAGCGTTTTCTAGTCATCAACCAGCGTTCCCAAGGCAAATAAACCGATCGCGACCAACTCTCCAAACTAATGCCCCGGGATTTGCGAGTTAGAGGCCCGTTTTCGTCCCGCAAATAATACTCCGACTTCGCGGTGCCGACAAAGGCATAGGGCGCGCCGCTAAGCCAAGCAAACAGCAGCGGGACAATATCTCCGCAGGCTAGAATAATGCCGTCTTGATTGCCAGACTGTTTTTGCGTCCGCACCCAAGCGCGGATCGCTTTAAATTGAGCTATGGTCAACTGAAGCAGCCCGCCTTTGACATCGCGCAAAAATTCTCTTCTATCCATGTAAATAAATCCGCCCGAAGGCATCCGCTGCACCGGGCCGATGATGGGGGCGTTTTCCAGTTGGGCGAAAGCTTGTCCTTCGCCCACTAGCGGAAATACGGCTAATTCTGGGGGATGCGGGTGCTGTTGCAGTTCCTGCAAGATGCGAAGGGCGATCGCATCTTCTCCGTGGCCGTTACTGAGGCAAAGTAATTTCAATCCCAACTCTCTCAAAAAACTGTCTCTGAATATATAGAAGCAAGATTAGCCGCAGGATGCAAGGTGGTATAGCCGGATGTTGAAGTAAGCGGATCGGCGACAAGCAGCGAGTCGGGCAATTTTTGGTAAAATATAGCAGTCCTAAATCAGTCGCAAAATTGATCGAGATCGGAATCCTTGTAGTGCGAGCATCTTGCTCGCGTACTATTTTTCAAATCATTTA
>JAUBOG010000519.1:0-4623 GCA_036700105.1 Microcoleus occultus BM001215583 | reverse complement strand
CTTAGCAAGGGGGGGCTAGGGGGGGTCGAAGAGTATTGCATGATTTTAGAGAAATGGTATAACTCCAGAATTTTGTACTTTTCGGGCGGCCGGTTAATATCAAATCCGTTGGTAGCGGCACGATCGATCTTTTTCTTCTCGAACTCTGCGCCCTCTGCGGTTTAAGCATTCAAAAACAACCCGCCTCAAGCCCGGACGATCGCACTTCCGGAAATTAATTCCATCGCACCCCAAGACAATTTATCGGTATTTGGGATAATTCTGAGAATATGGTGATATCCCGTCTAGTTTCAATAACCTAAAAATGAGCATCAGACCAAATTTCAGATGGTTTTCGTCAGTGACGAGTGTTTTGGGTGCGATCGCGATCGGCACTTTCGGCGCTATGATATCCCCTGCAAAAGCTACAGAAACTGTTGTTGTCCGCAAAGGCCCTTTAGAATCGTCAATATCAGTCGCAGATTTGCGCGAGCTCGCAAAAACCGGAAAAGTGCCCCCCAGACTGCAAGCCTACGCCAATCTGCTGTCTGACGCACAGCGCAGTCAAATCTTGGGAGCACTTCAAGCGAAAATTCCCCTAAATGTAGTCGGTTTGAGCAACTTGCTAAATACGGGGATCGGTACTGCGATTCTGAGGGATTTGACGACAGTCATACCCAGGCGCGACGGTGCGGGGGTGGAAGCGCTGCGATCGGCTTTGGTGCTGGGGGCGAACGCGCCGGAAGGCTTATCGGTATTGAGTTTTATTGAATCTTATCCGAGTTCGCGGGTAGTCGTGGATCTCGATCGAGCTTTCTCGGTTTTGGGAAATTTGAACGCAAGTTTTTGGCAAACTCAGAGGTTTATGACCGCGATCGCACCTCAGTTAGCAGCAGCTAAACTCGCGTTTAACCAGCCTTTCGACCCGAGCCAGCCTGGCCCTAATTCGGTGCGGGTAAAAGCGCTAGAATTCAACGATAGCGCCCGCAATCGGCGCATTCCGGTGGATGTCTACTGGTCGAAAGCTGCGACGGCCGACAAACCGACGATCGTCTTTTCTCACGGTTTGGGTTCTGTACGCACGGATTTGCGCTATTTAGCCGAGCATTTGGCGTCTCACGGCTATGTTGTAGCAGCTTTGGAACATCCCGGAAGCAACGAGGCGAACACCAATGCTGCGATCGCGGGTAAATCTCCGTTGCTAGCTCCTGGCGAGTTTTTAGACCGTCCCAAAGACATTAGTTTTGTGCTCGACGAATTGGCAAAATTAAACCAAACTGATGATAACTTGCAGGGGAAAATCGCGATCGACCGATCGATGGTAATTGGCTATTCCTTCGGTGGCGCCACAGCCTTGTCCGTAGCCGGTGCCGAACTGCAATTGACCGGGCTCAAACAGCGCTGTCAGGGGGATTTAATCGGGTTTAGTTTGGGCGAAGGCATTCAGTGCGCGGCGGCTGGATTGCCCCAAGAACGCTATCAATTGCGGGATGCGAGGATTAAAAGGGCGATCGTCATGAATCCCACCACATCATTATTATTTGGAGAAACTGGTTTAAGCACCATTCAAATTCCTACATTAATAGTAGCATCTTCTGCCGACAAAACCACACCTGCCTTAGTCGAACAAATTGCCGGCTTCCCCAAAATTCCATCTCCCAAATGGCTAGTCGGTTTTGTCGGAGGAACCCACTTGAGCGTCAAAGATCCGAGTACAACTTTAGACCAAGCTGGCAGGCCGAACACAGTAATTACCGGCGATGAAGTTGTCGGCGACAAAGCAGTTAGCATACGCAATTATATTAAAGCTGTAAGTCTGGCGATGGCCGCTCAACTGACGGCCGAAGCTGAGAAATATGCCATCTTTCTAACACCCGAATACGCGCAATTTGCTTCGACCAATGCAATTCCAGTGCGTTTGGTAACAGAAATTTCTCCTGAAACTAATGCAGTCGTGCAAACTTTCATTCAAGGGAATAAGTAGTCATCAGTCATCAGTCATTAGTCATTAAGTAGGTAAGCGGAAAAAACATAGTATCTTTTACAGTTTTCGATGCAGAAACTCTATACGTAGGGTGCGCAGTGCGCACCTTACCGCTATATGTAGTGCGTCAAATCACTTTTGGCGTAACTCCTGCAAAGATGTTTGTACTGGTAGTTCGAGGGGACATCATATTGCGACTTTTTGTATGCACACCCGCTTCGCCCTGGGGTCTATTTTTCTTTACTCGTTGCTGATATATTTTGTCCGTGCAAGGGCAAAATATAAAAAAGCGCTTTCACCAACTCAACTCCCAAACTGCGATGCTTAAAAAAAATCTGATCCCGCTGTTGCTGCTGTTTGTAGCGCTGTTTACCCTTTACGGTGACAGTTTAACTTTTCTCCCCAAACCCGTAAGAGATACCAGCTTGGCGAGTAGAAATTTCTTCATCGGGTTGTGGCCGGATTGGCTGAGACCGAGAGATTTAAACGAGCAAAGGGAACAGGAACTTGAGAACTTGAAACCAAGTCCTAGGCCGAGTCGATAGTTTTGAGCTGTATCAGAAGGAAGTTCGGCAACGGATTTTGTAGCGGATGTAACGGATGTCTTGCACCATTTTCAAAAAGCTGTAGGGGCGGGTTCGCCAAAGACTTTAAAGCTAGCAAATAGGTTAGATAAACCCGCTAGGGCTCGCGCGTAAAATCCCCTTAATGACATAGGTGATCGCTCGCGTGAGATGTAACAGATGTAAAGGATAGAAGAAAGAAGGAAGAAGGAAGAAAAGAGGAATTATCCAGAACGTCTGTGCGTAAGGTGCGCCGCGCGCACCCTACATAATTCGGTTCTGCCTCCGGGGCTGTTTTAGATTGGTTCTTCAATCTAAAATCTCAGATATAAAATCGATTAAGCCTGCTTTTTCAACCAGCTAAACATAGCGCGCAAATCTTTACCAACTTCTTCAATCGGATGTTCTGCTTCCTGACGGCGCATGGAAGTAAATCCCGGTTTGCCCGCTTGATTTTCCAGAACGAATTCGCGCGCAAATTGACCGGATTGAATTTCGCTGAGAATTTTACGCATTTCGGCGCGGGTTTGATCCGTGACGATGCGTGGCCCGCGTGTTAAATCGCCGTATTCTGCGGTATTGGAGATGCTGTCGCGCATTTTGGCGAGGCCTCCTTCTACTACTAAGTCAACGATAAGTTTAACTTCGTGCAAACATTCAAAATAAGCTAATTCCGGTTGGTATCCGGCGTCAACTAAAGTTTCAAATCCAGCTTTAATTAAGGCGCTCAAACCGCCGCACAAAACTACTTGTTCGCCAAAAAGGTCGGTTTCTGTTTCTTCGCGGAAACTGGTTTCGAGGATGCCGGCTCTGGTGCCGCCGATACCTTTAGCATAGGCCATTGCCCGATCGCGCGCTTGACCGGAAGCATCCTGATATACTGCAAACAAACTCGGAACGCCTTCCCCTTGTTCGTAAGTCCGCCGCACCAAGTGTCCGGGGCCTTTCGGGGCTACCATTACTACGTCTACGTTGGCTGGGGGGACAACTTGGCCGAAGTGAATGTTAAAACCATGAGCAAATGCTAAAACATTTCCTTCGGAAAGGTTCGGTTCGATTTGTTCTTTGTAAATAGTTTTTTGAACTTCATCGGGCAATAAAATCATGATGAAGTCAGCGGCGGCGGCTGCTTTGTCTACCGGGTGAACTGTTAAACCCGCGTCGGTTGCTTTGGCGGCAGATTTGCTACCGGGATACAAACCGACAACGACATTCATACCGCTGTCTTTGAGGTTGAGGGCGTGGGCGTGTCCTTGGGAACCGTAGCCGATGATAGCAATGGTTTTGTTGGCTAAGAGGTCTAGGTTGGCGTCGGTGTCGTAATACATACGGGCCATAGTGCTTGTCTCCTGAGATGCAAATTGGGTGATTGACTGCAAAACTCTCATTTTATCAAAGTAGGTGCTTTTTTTTGCATAATTTTACAGATTAAAATTTTCTGGGGGGGTAAAACTAGGGAGCTCGCCCTTTATTTAGCAGGGTTTGCTCGAAGTCAAATATAATTGTGAATAACGTGCTGTGCTGTTGGAAAAACCCCACAAACTAACTTCTTTAAGATGAAAATAAACGCAATACATCATGTGGCGATTATTTGCTCGGATTACGCAGCATCGAAGAAATTTTATGTAGAAGTATTGGGATGTTCGATTATTAAAGAAACTTTCCGAACCGAAAGAAATTCTTACAAACTAGATTTGCAAGTCGGAAACGGCGGGGCAATGATTGAACTTTTCTCGTTTCCCCATCCTCCCGAAAGAGTTAACAATCCTGAAGCTTGCGGTTTGAGACATTTAGCTTTTGCAGTTGAAGACATAGAAGCATCAGTTGCTTATTTAAAATCGCAACAAGTAGAAGTAGAAGAAATTCGGATTGACGAAATTACAGAAAAACGGTTTGCTTTTTTCCGAGATCCCGACAATTTACCGTTAGAAATTTATGAAATTTAGTTGACAGGATTGACAGCATATTCGGGTTTGGTAGGGACACCGCACCATGCCCTTCTTCGTGTCAACTTAACCTCAAATGTAGTACCAGTCTACTGTCTGACGATTAAACTCAGATCCCCCCTAGCCCCCCTTAAGAAGGGGGGGACAAGAG
>JAUBOG010000518.1:0-4629 GCA_036700105.1 Microcoleus occultus BM001215583 | reverse complement strand
TATTGTGGAACAGGCATCCTGCCTGTTCAAGACAGGCTTTTTGGGAGATGTCTATTTTAGATTAAAGAATTGAAGAATTGAAGAATTCCAGAAAGTGACCTCGCGGATGAATCTGAGGTTTTTTACCCTGACTGCTTTTGGTCATCCTCAAACAAATTATTGCTCAAATTTACCCATTGCGCCACGCTTAAATCTTCAGCGCGAGATTGAGGATTTATTTGTAACTCTTCTAACAATTGAACGAGTTTATCTAAATCCACAGCCCCTTTCAAATTATTTCGCAGCATTTTGCGCTTGCTGCCAAATCCCAACTTCAGCAAAGTCTCTAAATAGCGCGGATTAACCGCCGCAGTTTCTATCTGTCTGGGAAGCAGGCGCACCACGGCAGAATCGACTTTTGGCGGCGGATAAAAGTCTCTAGAGGGCACATCGCAAATTAACTCGCATTCTGCTAAATACTGCACCCGCACCGACAAAGCGCCAAAGGCTGTCGAACCCGGTTTAGCGTAGAGTCTTTGGGCTACTTCTTTCTGCACTAATAGGACGATCGCATCGAAGGGTTTAGCAGCCGGTGCAGATATCGTTCCCAGCAGTTTTTGCAGGATCGGGCCGGTGATATTGTAGGGAATATTGGCAACAACTTTATTGGGGTTTTGGAATTTGGGAAAGGCAATTAGTTCGGTATCTAAATCCATTTCCAGGATGTCGCCCGAGAGGAGTAAAAAGTTGTCAACTTTACCGAGTTGCTTCGCTAGTTTCAAGCACAAATCTCGATCGATCTCCACAGCAACAACAGACTCAGCCGCAGGTAGCAAGCGCCGAGTCAGAATCCCAGTCCCCGGCCCGATTTCCAGGACGCGATCGCCATCCAGAGAAGCTGCTTTCACAATCTTATCTAAAGCTTTCTCACTTTTGAGCCAATGTTGAGCAAACTGTTTCCGGGGTCTGGTCGATCGCATTTTTTGAGTTGTTGAAAAAATCTTAGCCTGCAATTATATCATATGATGTCCGCTGGCGTTGCTGAATTTAGGTATGATTGACTCGCTATAGCAATAGTAGTAAGGTGCGCAATGCGCACCCTACAAATAGGATTTTTGGTCTCAGTCACGAGGAAGTAACTCAGAACTCAAAAATCATCAGCCCGTATTCCGCATCCCCGCAGCAATTCCATTAATCGTCAGCAGAGCTCCCCGCAGCAATTCACCCTTGCTGTAACGCGAGTGAATCACCCCCGGCACCCCGCCACTACCGTGTTGCCGCAAGCGTTTCAGCAGCGAAACCTGCAACAAACCCAAAGGCACGATCGTCGCGTTTCGCAACTGCACGGAACGCTGCAGCGACGGATCTCCATCCAACAAACGCTGGTGTCCGGTAATCGTTAAAATCAAACCGCGAATCAGGTGATATTCGCGAGAAATCTGCTCGAATAAAGCATTAAAACGTTCTCTATCTGCCGGAAGAGATAATTCTCGGACGTAGTGTTCTGCAATCTGCAAATCCACCTTAGATAAAGTCATTTCCACCTTAGAAATCACCATTCTAAAAAACGGCCATTTCAAGTAAAAATACTGAAAAAGCTTCATGTGTTCTTCCGGTTCTGCCTGCAAAAACTCTTGCAAAGCTGTGCCGACACCGTACCAAGAAGGCAGCAAAACCCGGGTTTGAGTCCAGCTAAACACCCACGGAATTGCCCGCAAACCGCTGATGTCTTTCTTGCCGCCGCGACGGGCCGGGCGAGAACTAATTTGCAACTGACTGATTTCTTGAATCGGTGTCACTTGGTGGAAAAAATCGACCAAATCCGGCTGTTCGTAGATTAAGTTGCGGTAGTGCGATCGCGATTTAACCGACAACTCCTCCATAATCTCATTCCAAGGGTCGATGCCATCGAAACCAGTGTGCAGCAAACTAGCTTGAATTACCGCCGCCGCCACAGTTTCCAAATTGTAAAGCGCCAACTCCGGCAAAGAATATTTAGAAGCCAAAACTTCGCCTTGTTCGGTAATCTTAATTCGCCCGTTGATACTCTTTCCAGGCTGAGCCAAAATTGCCTTGTAAGCAGGCCCGCCCCCGCGCCCTACAGAACCGCCTCTGCCGTGAAAAATCCGCAACTCGACATTGTACTTTTCTGCCACCATTTGCAAAGCCTTTTGAGCCTTGTGAATTTCCCAATTGCTGCTGAGGAAACCCGAATCTTTATTGCTGTCAGAATAACCCAGCATCACCTCTTGCAATTTAATCTTGTGGATTGGCGATTTGAGATTTTTTTCGCTTTTCTGGGCGACTTCCTGGGCGTATCCTCCGGCTAGCAAAGCCCGATAAAGCGGCAGTTCAAATATCTGCTGCATAACTTCCGGGGCTTTTTTCAAATCTTCCACTGTTTCAAACAGAGGCACTACTTGAATGCTGCTAGTTCCTGTCGCCGGATCGTAAAGTCCCGATTCTTTTGCTAACAGCAAAACCGCCAGCATATCGCTGACATCGTGGCTCATGCTGATCACGTAAGTTTCGCAAATTTCCGAACCGAACTCCTGGTGCATTTGCCGCAAAATTCGGAAAGTATTAATCGTCTCGCAAGTTTTGGGAGAAAAGGGCAATTCTGCGGGAATTAAAGGGCGGCGAGTTTGCAGCTCAGTGGCGAGCCAAATAACTCGATCGCACTCCGACATTTCACTGTAAGACTTTGGCAAAATTTGCAAGTATTCAGCAATTTCGTTCAAAGCGTCCGAGTGTACTGTTGACTCTTGGCGGATATCTAGGTAAGCCAAATTAAACCCGTAGATTTCTACTTGACAGAGCAGATTTTCCAAGTCGCGACAGCTCAAACCCGTTTCGACTAAATTGTGTTGAATGAGCTGCAATTCGGTCAAAAACTCAGTTCCCGATCGGTAAAGGCCGGTCATTCCCGGATGTTCCGACAAAGCTTCGCGCTCGCGCTGCAACTCGTCTCCTTTGTAGAGCCGCCAATTGCGATCGCGCGTATTTTCCAGCCGCTGGAGCACGTAGGCCAGCTTCAAGCGGTAGGGTTCTTGGCGGTAGCGGATCGCCCACTGCTCGTAAACTTCGGGGAATTCTGATTTGTCGCGATCGAGAGATTCGAGCAATTCCGGCAATACGTCGCTCCAGTGCAGAGACAAACTCAACAGTTCGTTCAGTCGCTTTACCGCGCCGATGTACTTTTCCAGTACCAAGTGGCGCTGATAGCAAGCCGTTTGCCAAGTAACTTTCGGAGTTACAGAAGGGTTCCCGTCCCTGTCCGATCCCACCCAAGAACCGAACTTGCAAAAATTGTAACTCGGCGGTTTCAGGTAAGGAAAAGAAGCGTGCAGAGCTTGTTTCAAGCGTTGGTAAAGCTCTGGAATCGCATCAAACAGCACTTCCTCAAAGTAGTGCAGAGTGTACTCCACCTCGTCGAGTACAGTCGGCTTGAACTGGTGCAGCTCGTCTGTGCGCCACCAGAGGCGAATTTCTTCCATCAGTTGCTCTTGCAGGGTTGCAGCTTCCCAGGAAGACACCGGGTACGGGCTTTCAGAGCCGGTTCCGAGCACCTGAAATTTCTCTTCAACTTGGTCTAGCTGTTGGAGAATTTTCGCCATCCGCCGCTGTTTGGTGCGGATCGTGTGGCGGACGATTTCCGTCGGGTGAGCGGTGAATACCAAGCGGATATCTAATTGATCGATCAAGCGCTGGATTTGCTGGCTGGGGACGTTCAAGCGCAGCAGCATCGGGAACAGTTGGTGAAATGTGCCGGCGTCTCGGGCGATCGTCTCGCTGCTGTCTGTACCGCGAGGCTCCGTTTGGGTTCCGGCCGGGCCTTCCCTGTGCCGCGGGCGATCGGGCGCATCCGTTCCTTGTCCCGGCAGCTTAGAAAACATCCGCCCGCCAGCATCGTTGCTCTGCGCGTAAGCTAGCTGTTGGTCTCGCTGTTCGTAGTGCTGCTCGACAATGTTGATCAACTGAAAATACAGCGCAAAAGCCCGCGCCGCGCGGATGGCGGCGTTGAGATCGAGCTTTTCGATTAGCTGCAAGACGTTCGACTCGCGAAAGTGAGTGGCTTGTCCCTCGGCGGAATTGACCGATCGCATTTGTTGGAGCAAATCCACCAATTCCTGCCCGCACTCCTGTCGCAGCACCGATTCCCACAAGTCCTCTACTACTTTGAGGCGATTGCGCAGAAACAGGTCTGATTTTGAGTAAACGGGAGCATGGGAAATAGATGTTGTATCAATAGCCTGTTCTGAAGACTGGAGGACTGAACTCATCGGGCTGTTCCTCAATAGCTGCGGGTGTCTGTGAAAATTGTATGGTTTAGTTTCACCTAAAACACTTGTGTTTGCAGTCAAATTTGAGACAACTTATACAATTTTCGATGGGCGATTTTCGGTTGGGGATGAGGCAGCGCTTATAAATCAAGGATTTGAAGCTTGCCTCAAGTTCGATTATTTTTTCTGAAACTAATCTTCAAAGAAGATTCAAGGCACTTATGTACTAGCTAGGAGGAAAGACAAATTTTTGCTGCACGTATTTGACCGATTGTCAACCTTTTTTCTCAAAAAAATAGCTTCTGGCTGCTGCCTCGAACTGGCGCTTTTTATATACAGCGTATTCCAGGTTGGTGAAGTGTAGGGA
>JAUBOG010000517.1:0-4646 GCA_036700105.1 Microcoleus occultus BM001215583 | reverse complement strand
GAGCGACGCACCCTACCACTAATAAAGGGGATATGTTACCCGGATTTGGTATTATAGAGATAGCAAGAAATTTATCTCTCAGTCAGTGTGTAGTGCCAGTTATTCAAAAAAATTAACTTGTTACGTCGCCCGAATTAAAGTTTGAATAGTAGCGATTTTTTGAAGCGATTATGATATCAAATCCGCTCTTCATCGGAATGATATAAACGGAAGAAACGGCAGTGCCGTTGCCCTACAATCGATCGCGGCGCAAGAAACGGCACTGCCGTGTCCTCGCTTGTCATAGGTCGTTGCAGCCGGAATGGATATAAAATAGGAACTTTAGAGCAGAATAAAAAACAAGAAAGGGAGAAGGAAAAAGGAAGATTTTCCTAACTTTCCCCTTCTCCCCCTCTCCCCTCCCGCAGCAACAGAAAATCGGGATCGCAGCAGTTTATTGCCGGCTATGCAACCCAGCGCACCCGCACAAAATGAGCTTCGCGTCCCCAGAAGTCGTGGGTTGCGGAAATATCAACTACGCTCAAATTAAACGGAATAGCGGTTGTCAGGTACCGCTGAGCCAGAGCTCCCACATCAGGAGCTAATTGAGCCGCCGCAGCCGCCGCCGCACCCAAACCCAAAAGTTGTAAAATTGGCCCTCGCGGCAACGCTAAATTGATGCCAACAGCAAGTCCAGCAGTCAGCAGCATCCCCACCGACAAATTCGTGCCGCAGCGGGGATGTACAGCTAAATCCCACTCTCCGCTTGCAATCCGCTGCAGGGCCTCGCGCACTGCCTGACGCAACTGTGCGGCGTTCACGCGGCCGTAAAGATAAAACCCTTGGTCTGTGGACATCCCCCCCAATAACTGATTATCGGCTCGATCTGTCGGCGTAGTGCCAGATTGACTGAGTACCCAAACTGTAGCGTGTTCCAACGCATGAACTTGGCGCAAAGTCAAAACTTCCTTTAAGCCGGGCACAAAATTGAGTTGTCGCAACAAGTCAGCATCTTGAGTCCGCTGCGGGGCAAAGTCAAAAGGAAATTCGCTGGCGCCCCAAGAACTAGAAGCAGCATTTGTCGTCATGTCAAAACGCCTCCACTAATGTCAGATGTTAAGTGCGAGCAACTGGATTTAAGGTTGAACGCGCTTGCCTGCGCGGAACTCTCCCGAAAACCGCCTGCCTTTAGCATCTGTAATTACTCCTTTACCGTGAGGCAGTCCCTTACGCAATTCGCCTTCGTAGCGAATGCCGTTTGGGAAACTGCAACTACCTCTACCGTCTAGCTTTTCGTTAAAAAACTGACCGTCGCAGCGGGTGCCGTCAGCGCGGGTGAACACTCCCCGACCAAACGGGTTTCCTGCGAAAAACTGTCCGGCGTATCGATCGCCGTTAGCGAAGATAAATTGCCCTTGCCCGTGCGGCTGACTGCTAGCAGCCCCGCCCCCTACTTGTTCGACAATTTCAAACGTTCCCCTGTAACGGTCGCCATTAGCAAAAATAGCTTCTCCCCGAACGATGAGACCGTTGCGGAACTCTCCCACCATGCGGTCATCGTTGGCGAACAGGAATACGCCTTGACCGTTGGGAACGCCGTTGCGAAATTGTCCTTCATAGCGATCGCCCTTGGAGTATACGTATACTCCTTGCCCCTGGGGTCGGCCGTTGACGAAATTGCCTTCATAATTGTCGCCATTCTCGTAGTTGCACCTGACTCGACCGTTTGGAGGAGAGCCTTCGCAAGCGGGAGGGCGCTTTTGATCTGCGGCTGGGGCTGCTAATGATGACTGACTGTTGGCTACCAGCGAGAGGCATCCTACCCCCGAACTAACCAACATCAGTATTCCGATTTTTTGAATTGAGCGAAGCATGACTGTTCTCAATTTTTGTTGCAAGGATTGAGGTAAATTTTGCATTAAACTGGGTTCTGGGCAACTTTGGGAGACTTTTCTCCCACAATTTTAGAAACCTCTACACCGTTTTCTTCTAAAATCACAATCGGATCGGCTCCTGATTTGAAATCAACTCGTTTGATCAGCACTTGCCCGCTGGCAATCCGCTGTCCTACTTTGATATATCGACTTGTTGGCTCGTTAGGTGCTTTCACTATCACCAGTATGTCATTACCAACTCTGACTACGCCACTAACTTCAACTCCTTTGGCATTGTCTGTCGAAGGCGGTGGTGGCGGCGGTGCCGGAGGAGGTGGGGGGTTCGGGTCTTGCCAAGACGGCGGCGGCGTTAACTCGGGCAGCTTCGGCAGACCGGGCAGTTCTCTGGTGGCGATGTTGGGAATTGTCGGAGGGCTGGGGGGGCGAGCCGCGATCGCCGGTCGTCCCGGTGCGGTGGCCGGCCGTCCCGGTGCGGCGCCAGGCCGTCCCGGTGTCCCTCTGGGGCCTGCGGTCGTGCCTGTTGGGAAGCCCGGTATAGAGGGCAGTCCGGGTATGGAGGCCGGAGAGCCAGCTATGTTTGGGGAGCCGGCCGGTCTGGTGCCGGGGCGTCCGGGGCCGGTGGGCTGGCGTCCGGTCGTGCCAGTTGGGACGCCCGGTATAGAGGGCAGTCCGGGTATGGATGCGGGAGAGCCAGCTATGTCTGGGGAGCCGGCCGGTCTGGTGCCGGGGCGTCCCGGTCTGGTGCCGGGGCGTCCGGGGGCTGCTTGGGGACGATCGGAAATTGGCGGCCTCCATTGCGGGGGTGGCGAGGTCAACGGCAGGTTGGGAAGACTGGACACCTCTGCTGGGCTTTGAGGTTTGGGAAGTTGGGCAACTCCGCCGCCCGCTGTCCTCGGGCGCTGTGCTGGCGTCCACTGAGGCGGGTTTCTGTCGTCTGGCAGCTTGGGCAGGTTTGGTACTTGCCTGGTTGGCAGGTTCGGGAGTTCGTTGCCCGCTGTCCCGCCGTCTGTTCTGAGCGGTTGAGGGGGCAGGATTGAAAATGGGTCGTTTGCTTTGCCGGGAATCAGAATCTGTGGAATTGCCGTCTGGTTTAAGGGCGCTCCGGGTGCTGTCTTTTTCGCCTCGATGTCTGCTTGAGTTTGTCTTGCACGTTCGTCCGGGTTGGTCGGTCGGATCAATCCGGGCGGCTGCGCCGCTACTACGGGGGAGGGAAATGTTTGAGCTGCTGGGGTGGGACTTGCGGCCGCGCCGGGAGTTCCGGGAGCGTTGGCGGTGGCGCCGGGAGATGCTGCACCGGGAGTGAGAGCAGGACTAGGAGTGGGACTGGCCGTGTCGCCGCCCCCGTCGCCGCCGCATCCCCCGATCGAGAAAGCCAGCATTCCTATAGTTGCAAAATATAAAAGTTTACGCATTACCGATCGCCCCAAACGCCTGACTTTTAAGTGATTCAAATGGCCCGCGCAGTTGCTGCCATTTGCCGCCTTAAGTTTACCTGTGTTTGATGGTATGCGATCGCTTTCAAATTGCCAAGTTTTCCGGATCGTCCCAGGCGAAGATCGGACACGCGCGGACATCGGGTTTTTCCGGAGCCGCAGGTTACGATATCAATGGCGGTGGTTCTTCGACATATTGAATCAATAAAGGCATTCCTATGGTGGCAAAAGTGATTCTCAAGCGGATTGGGCGATCGGGCATTGTTTCTGCGGCCGTTTTGGCGGCAATTGGCTTGGCGGGCGCGGTCGATGTGTATTCTGATTCAGACCGGGTACTCTATTTAACAATTAAGAAACCGACTTTATTGACCCACAAACTTGGCGGGGTGAGCAAGCAGCCAGAAATGAAGGTGAGGACACTGGTGTCCGATGTGACTTCCGTGCAGCTCGATCGCGCCGGAAAAGCAGACTCGGCCCCGGTAAGTGGCAACCTGTACTCTCAGTTTCGCAGGGGCCCATCAAATCCGGGTTCCCAACCGCCCGCAAGCGCGCCTGCCAATCCATCTCGGACTCAAAAGGTATTTCAAGCTAAAATCAAGCGCCGCGCTGGCGGGACGCCAGTGATTGACGTGGTTTTTAACGGCAACAAGAGTTTTGAGATGATTGTCGATACTGGGGCGAGCGGCACTTTGATTACTCAGCAGATGGCTAATGCACTGGGAGTGAAGCCCGTCCGCACCGAGAGAGCCGGGATCGCTGACGGTAGCATTGTCGAGTTCCCGATCGGGCGCGTACAGTCGATCGGTGTCGGCGGTGCTCTGATCAGAAATGTCGAAGTGGCGATCGCCAGAAGAATGGAAATTGGCCTGCTCGGTCACGATTTCTTTGGCAATTACGATGTCAAAATCAAGAAAGATGTTGTCGAGTTTTATGTCCGCTGACACTCGCAGCCGATTCGCAAACTGATTTTTGCTCAACTCCCGCAAAGCTATTGGCAGCCCCCTCGATGCTGTTTAATTTATTTATTGAGGCAGTAGCAAAATGCCACCAAGTGTGGTATTCTTTTGAGTGTTTAAAGAGCTATTGACCGCTCCGTAAAAATCCGGCCGCAAAAGCAGACTCGGCTGTGGGCGAGATCCGTAACAGTCTCCGACTGTGGATTCACCCTTCAAGGCAAGGCAATGAATTGAACCAGAAGCAAAACAGCTCGAAATTAGTTCCCAAAATGCGGCTGCTGAAGGAATTTTGCTGTTGTGGGGCCGGAGCTTCAACAGTTGACAGTTTGAGAGCGACCTCTACCTAGAAGGAAGAGGATTGGAGTAATGAATAGTCTGATTTT
>JAUBOG010000516.1:0-4648 GCA_036700105.1 Microcoleus occultus BM001215583 | reverse complement strand
TCCAAGTTTTCACAACTGATAAAAAAATCCGACCCACATCTGCGGAATGTGGGTTAGATGCGAGTTTCTGGGAAAAAGCCAAACTGGTAAAGCCCATCACTAAACAGCCCATTTCTTTGAGAGTTGATAGCGATGTATTAAAGTGGTTTAAAAGCCAAAAAAAAGGTTATCAATCTCTGATGAATGCTGTACTGCGCTCTTATGTTGAACATCACGTAAAGAACAGCCAATAAATGTGCGATCGCCATTTTATTCGCAAGTCCGCGCCAGCTATCCCAAAGTGCGCCCTACTTACGCTTTAAGCCCAGGACGCTGAGAAAAAAGCTCGACAAAACCATCTGCAAACCGACAGTCAGACAAGTGAGCGAAGGAATAACCAAACGCAGAGTTTTAGAAGGATCGAGAGTACCGAAAGCAGTTTCGCTCCAGATAGTTAATGACAAGAACGAGCCAACTATTCCGATTAATATCAGCGTGACTCCGACAATCAATCCTGTCTCTAGCGTGACATAGCGAAATATTTTGTTGAGTTTGGGGTCTTCGGGCAGAAATTTCTCGCTGATGGCGAAAACTTTGGTGAAGAAAGCGAAAGTTACTGCTTGAAAACCGATGATAATTGCGATCGCCCCATAAAGCAGCGTGTGCACGTCAAAGTTGATACTTCCCACCTTTCTGCTGCCCGGTAACAGCCAAATGCTCACAATTACACCCAAAATCATCAGCGCAGTACCGGGATACAGAAACAGCCAGCGGGGACTGTAAAGCAGCAAAAATCGCAGGTGCCGCCAGCCATCTCGCCAAGTTCGCAAGTGCGGCGGGCGCGATCGGCCGTCGGGAGAAAGTACCGTTGGGACTTCAGCAATCCGCAACTTGTACAGAGAAGCTTTCACCACCATTTCGCTAGCAAATTCCATCCCCGTTGTTTGCAAGTCGAGTTTCAAAATTGAGTCTCTCCTAAAACCCCTGAGTCCGCAGTGAAAGTCGCCGGCGGGACTTGCAAAGAATAGCCGCCCAACCCATGTCAGCACCGGATTTCCTAAATATTTGTGCAGCGGCGGCATCGCCCCCGGTTTGATGCAACCTTGAAAGCGATTTCCCATCGCTAAATCGCAGCCTCCCCGCAATTTTTCGACAAAAGGGCCGAGGTTGGAAAAGTCGTAGCTGTCGTCAGCATCGCCCATGATAATATAGACTCCGCGCGCTGCGATGATGCCTCCCATCAGGGCGCTGCCGTAGCCTTTGGCTGCCACGGGCACGACTCTCGCGCCCATTCTGGCGGCGATATTTTGGGAACCGTCAGTGCTGCCGTTGTCTGCTATGATGACCTCGCCGACAATATCAAGTTCGCGGAGTGACTTCTGTGCTTTCTCGATGCAGATTTCTAAAGTTTCTGCCTCGTTCAGGCAGGGGATGAGTATGGAGAGTTCGAGAGTGTATTCCCCGCTGCTGTTCGTCTGTTCTGCCATATGTTTGTTTCATTCTTGAGCGATCGCGATCGTACTTGTTGTTTCAGCATCTATGCTTAAATTATGGGTGGGAAAATTTTTATAAAAACTTAATAAAAGCTGTTAAGGATGTTTTTTTCCTGCTCTTCTTGCCCTGTCCTCTAGGTTGGTAAATTCATGAATCGAAGCGTTTTTATGGTTTTGCTTGCTGCTATTTTGTGCGGCGTTGTCGGTCAATTTAGTCTGAAAGCTGGAGCTAAAATATTAGGGCCGATTGGCGCTGATAATTTAATGGAAAAAGTCCTAGCAATGGCAACTCAGCCTTTGATTGTAGGCGGTCTTTCTTTGTATGCAGTTTCTTCTATAGGGTTTATTGTTGTACTTTCTCGCGCCAACCTTAGCATAGTCTCGCCTTTACTGTCAATTAGTTACTTATTTACTGTTTTGGGCGGCAAAATTATATTTAATGAGCCTTTACCGCCGCTGCGGTTGGTAGGGATGGGATTAATCATGACGGGAGTAATTTTTGTACTCAAAGGTCAAGCCGGAGGGGCGACGGGAGGAAGTTAGTCTATGTCTAATTTTGGAGATTCTGTCAAGATAAATCTATTATTGCGCGATCGCACCGCAGTTCTTGCTACAATGCACCAAAAAGAACGGGTAATGGCTCCGATTTTGTCACGGGAATTAGGCGTAAAAATCCTAGTACCTGCGGATTTAGACACAGACTATTTCGGCACGTTCACCAGAGAAGTTAAACGCTTGGGGACTCAAATAGAAGCCGCCCGCCAGAAAGCAGAAAAAGCTCTGGAAATTGCGGGCGAAACTCTTGCCTTTGCCAGCGAAGGCAGTTTCGGCCCTCACCCGATGATGCCGTATCTGGCGGCTAATAGAGAAATCGTAATTTTATTAGATCGAGCCAATAATTTAGAAATTATCGGCGAATCGCTGTCTGTTGAAACTAACTACAGTCACCAGTTAGTTTCTAGCATAGAAGAAGCAGATGATTTTGCTAAAAAAGCTGGATTCCCCGAACACGGACTGGTGGTTGCAGTTGGCGAAGCTGAACTCGGCAGTGGCGAAATTGTCAAGGGCATTGCGACAGAAAAACAACTTTTTGAGGCTGTGACAGCAGGTTTGAAAAAGTCGTCAACAAATCGAGTTCACATCGAAACAGATATGCGGGCGATGTACAATCCAACTCGGATGAAAAATATCGAAAATGCAACTCTGGATTTAGTGAAAAAATTCCAGCAATTCTGCCCTGAGTGCGGTTGGCCGGGATTTGAGGTTGCCGAAAGGAAAATCGGATTGCCCTGCGGACTTTGCTATTTTCCGACTCAGCTAGCGCGATCGGCAATTTATAAATGCAAAAATTGCGGTTATACTAAAGAAAAACTATTTCCCGACGGTCGAGAAACTGCCGATCCCGCTCAGTGTCAGTATTGCAACCCTTAAAAAAATAGGTTTAAACTATTACTTTTATTGCCTTCTTCTTTATTCCTTCTTCCTTCAACATCCGCTATAGTTGCACAAAAGTCGTAAAATTTGTCACAATATTATTCAGAGTTCCCTCATTAAAGTTACTAATGATAGCCGTAGAAACAGAACGCAACTGGAAACCCGTTATTAAAGAATTTGAGGCTGTAGTCGGCAAAAACGGCGTGGTACAGCGCCGCGAAGAATTGATCGTCTACGAGTGCGACGGGCTCGCCAGCTACCGCCAGCGCCCAGCCGTGGTGGTATTGCCGCGAACGACGGAGGAAGTGGCGAATGTGGTCAAAATATGCGATCGCAACTCAATTCCCTGGGTAGCTAGAGGCGCAGGAACCGGTCTTTCCGGCGGCGCTTTACCAGTCGAAAACTGCGTGCTGATTGTCACAGCGCTGATGCGAAAAATCCTGAAAGTGGACTTAGAAAATCAGCAAGTAGTCGTACAACCGGGAGTAATTAATAACTGGGTAACGCAAGCAGTCAGCGGTGCCGGTTTCTACTACGCGCCCGATCCTTCCAGTCAAATTATCTGCTCGATTGGCGGCAACGTTGCCGAAAATTCCGGAGGCGTTCACTGTCTGAAATACGGAGTTACAACCAATCACGTTTTAGGATTAAAATTGGTACTTCCCGACGGTTCGATTGTCGATGTGGGCGGCGAAATTCCCGAAATGCCCGGTTACGATTTAACTGGTGTATTTGTCGGTTCCGAAGGCACTTTAGGAATCGCGACAGAAGTTACTCTGCGAATTCTGAAAGCGCCGGAATCGATTTGCGTGCTCCTAGCGGATTTTGCGAGTATCGAAGCAGCGGGAGAATCGGTTTCCGATATTATCAGCGCCGGCATTATTCCCGGCGGCATGGAAATTATGGACAACATCAGCATCAATGCTGTAGAAGATGTTGTTGCGACAGGCTGCTACCCGCGCGATGCAGCGGCAATTTTACTGATAGAAATCGACGGTTTAGAGGTAGAAGTTGCGACCAACAAACAGCGGATTTCGGAAATTTGCAAGCAGAATGGAGCGCGGAATATCGCGACGGCCCACGATCCAGAAACGCGGATGAAAATCTGGAAAGGGCGGAAAGCTGCTTTTGCGGCGGCGGGCCATCTCAGCCCGGATTATTACGTGCAAGACGGCGTAATTCCCCGCACGAAAATGGCTTATGTTTTGAAAGAAATTGAGGGTTTAAGCGAGAAATACGGTTATCGGATTGCTAATGTATTTCACGCGGGAGACGGGAATTTGCACCCGCTGATTCTGTACGATAACTCGGTAAAAGGCGCGCTGGAAAAGGTGGAAGAGTTGGGCGGTGAAATTCTCAGGCTTTGTGTCAAAGTCGGCGGCAGTCTTTCGGGGGAACACGGGATTGGTGCTGATAAGAAGTGTTTTATGCCGGATATGTTTTCGGAGGTAGATTTGGAGACGATGCAGTGGGTGCGTCAGGTGTTTAATCCGACAGGTTTGGCGAATCCCGGGAAGATGTTTCCGACGCCGAAGACTTGCGGGGAAGCGGCGAGGGCTAAGGTTGAAACTGTGAAGAAGTTGGAGGGTGCGGAGGTGTTTTAATTCCCCAGATAAGACGGCGGTTGAAACCGCGTCTACACAAACAAAACCCGCCTGCGCGGGTTGAAGAGAGCGCAGTGCGCACCCTACGTTAGTAGGTAGTTGGTAACGCTAATGTGCGATCGGCATTTTGATAGCGCA
>JAUBOG010000051.1:2169-21603 GCA_036700105.1 Microcoleus occultus BM001215583 | reverse complement strand
GGGGGGGTCTTCGAGTGTTGCACGATTTTAGAAAAATGGTATTAATTTAAATTGCAACCGCTTGCTTCATCAAACCGACGATCGCCTCTACCAAGACATCCGGGAGCACGGGTTTAGGCAGATGCCGATCGAACCCAGCCGTCATCGCCCTGGCGCGGTCTTCATCCCTAGCATAAGCCGTCAGGGCGATCGCCCGCAAATTCCCTCCGGTTTCGGCGTTCAAACAGCGCAGCCTGATCAGCAGCGAATAGCCGTCTTCCTCCGGCATTCCGATATCGCTGATCAAAACATCGGGCACAAACTCCGAAACCAGCTCAAACGCCTCAGCAGCAGACGATGCAGCTTTGACAGCAGCCCCGGCATCTGCCAAGACAAACATCATAAACTCCCGCGAATCAAGCTCGTCATCAACCACCAAAATTTTCACTCCCAGCAAATTACCACCGCCAGCCAACACCTGCGCTTCCTCAGAAGCTAGAGAACTTACCGGAATCGAAGGGAGGCGGAAAGTAAAAGTCGAGCCCATATCCAGTCCCGGAGAGCTCGCCCAAACCCGGCCGCCGTGGAGTTCCACCAACTGCCGGACGATCGCCAACCCCAGCCCCAAACCGCTGTGATTGCGAGTAATCGTAGCATCCGCTTGCCGGAAAGACTCAAACACGTAAGGCAAAAAATTCGCAGCAATCCCGATTCCCGTGTCGGTAACAGCCAGCTCAACCTCCTCTTGCCCGTGTCGCTGCAAGCGGATTTCCACTCGCCCCCCGCGCGGCGTAAACTTAATCGCATTCGTCAGCAAATTCCAAATCACCTGCTGCAAGCGGCCGGGGTCTCCCGACACCAAAAATCTCGGATTCAACTCAGATTCGCAATTGCCAGAAACCTCAGAGGGCTGGCAAAATTCAGCCGTCTCCAAGTCCAAATCGACAATTGCCAAGCGCAGCTCGATCGACTTAGCATCGGCGGCCAAACCAACCGTATTCACCGCTCCTTCCACCATCGAAATCAAATTTACAGGACAAGGATTCAACGTCAACTTGCCGCGAATAATTCTCGAAATATCCAGCAAATCCTCAATCAACTGAGTTTGCAATTTAGCATTGCGCTCGATCGTTTCGAGTGCCCGCGCAGTCACCGCCGGACTGAAACTGCGGTTTCGCAGCAGTTGCGCCCAGCCCAAAATCGCATTTAAGGGCGATCGCAGCTCGTGAGAAAGAGTTGCCAAAAACTCATCTTTCACCCGATTTGCCTGCTGGGATTCCTCATAAAGGCGCGCATTTTCGATCGCCGCCGACACCGCCTGAGCCCACTGCATTAAAATAGTTTCGTCATCTTCGCCGAAGTCTCCCTCATACTTGTCCGACAACTGAATCAACCCCAGATTTCTGCCGTCGGGAGCCGTCAGCGGTGCAGCCAGCCAGCCCCGCAGCGGCGGGTGATTAAGAGCAGCCTTGCCGAACCCCCGCCAGCTCGGGTGAGCCTCTAACTCGCTTTGAGTCATCCGCATCGCCTGTTGGTGCTGGCAAACTTCCCGGTAAATGCCCGTACCGTCTGGCTCTTCGCAGTAATCTTGCCACTGCGCGTATTTTTGGGACATCGAAAACTTGCTAATTCCCGCCTCCCAGTTTGCAGCAGGGCTGAGGTTGACGGCTGCTTGGTGGACTTCCAGAATTGAGCGGGCGCTATCTGCTGCTAGCTGAATTATTTCTGCCACCGACAGGGTGGAGTTGATCGCAACTGAGGCGGAAGTTAGCTGTTGCAGGCGGCGCAAATACGACTGCTCCCGGGCTTTCGCGCGCGAGCGGTCGTATTCTAACTGTTTGCGGGCCGTAATGTCGATCGCCACCCCGAACAGGCGAACAGGCTTACCGGATGCGTCAAAAACCACCCGCCCTTTGTCGTGAAGCCAAACCACCGAGCCGTCGGGGCGCAGGTGGCGGTGTTCCGACTCGTAGACTCCCGCGCCGCCGAGTGCGGCCTCCAAATCTACCAAAAAGCTGGATCGGTCTTCTGGATGCACCGCATTCTTTTTTTGTTCGAGAGTACCAAGGGTGCTGTCTGGGCCCACACCAATCAGTGTTTCGGCATTGGACGAGCGGCGGACTTCCCCCGATGCCACATTCCAGGTAAAAGCCACCGTGTTAGCTGCTTCTAGAGCAAAGCGCAAATTTTCCTCGCTCTCCTGTATTCTGGCTTCCGATAACTTGCGATCGGTAATATCCCAAACCACACCGAGCGAGCGCACCGATTTACCCGTATCATCATCAAAAAACTTGCCCCTACCAGCGAGCCAGTGCCAACTGCCGTCGGGCCAAACAACTCTAAATTCGTGCTGGTATTCTACTTTATTTTCTAAAGCAAAATCCACAGCCCGGGCGAGCGCGGCCCGGTCATCCGGGTGAACGCACTCGCAAAACGCCGCGTAAGTTCCCGCAAAACTGCCTTTTTCCAACCCCAATAACAGTTCGTGTCCCTCGGACAAAACCACTTCGCCAGTTAATAGACTCCAATCCCAAGTTCCCATTTTCGAGGCTTCGATCGCCACTCTGAGCCGTTCCTCAGAAATTGCCAACTGCGCCGACGTTTTCGCGTACTTCTCGCGCAACTGCTGTTTTTCCAAGCTTTCGCCAACGGCAGAGGCCAGGCGCTTGAAGTGCCGCCCTTTGAACACGTAATCGCTCAAACCCCCTTTCATCGCTTCGACTGCGACTTGTTCGCTGCCGCTGTCAGTACACATAATTACCGGACAATTCGGGTAGCGGCTTTGAACTTGTTGGAGAATAGTTAATCCGTCGCTCCAGCGCACTTGGTAGTCAGTAATTACGATATCAAAACCCCCTGCTGCCAGGATTTGTTCGAGAGTTTGGGCATCAATAGCCGACTTGATTTCTACATCGGGAAAAGTTTTCCTCAATTCTCGATCGATCATCAGGCGATCGTTCGGGTTGTCGTCGATTAATACAATTGACAGCATTGGGCTTTTACTTTTTGTATGGGCGCAGACATTCTTAATTAAAAAAATATGTTAGGGAAGAAGGAAGTTCGGCAGCGAGCAATGTACAAGATGTAACGGATGTAACGGATGTAAAGGATAGAAGGATAGAAGGAAGAGGGAAGAACGAATAAGAGCGATGTAAAAATGCAGTTGCAGCAATTTTTTCAGCGTTTGAGAATGTCCTAACCGTCGGGCGCGATCGCGCCCATTAACCACTCCTGATAATTTCAATATAATATTTAGTTAGCTGGTTAATTTTACTTACATATATGTTGATTGTATTTGCTGGTATGCGATCGGATCTCACAGCTTGCACTCTCCTCAACAAGCTTTTTAGGGGTCTGCCCCGCAAGCAAATTAATTAAGTTCTTGTATAACAGGTGATAAAACCTGCTTTGGTGAGAACCGTGCAATCTCCTAGTTAAACTTCACTATACTACTTCTTTGTGCTAATTTCTACTGTCATGAAGCGAGTCGATCGGTACTTTCAGATACAGCAAAATATTGATGTTAAGACCTTCTCCCCTGCAACCTCATCCGTTCAATCCGTTAAATCGCGTACATTTCCGGTTGCCGAACTGCCGTTAAATTTGTTAAATACCCCAAGCAATCGGTTGCCGAACTTGCTTCTTCAAGACTCGCAACTGCGTAATTTTACCCAGAATTTAGTACCGGTTCCCAGAGTCGATTCCAGCCCGATCGCGCCGCCCATCCGATCGACTCCTTTGCGAGCTATCGCCAGCCCGATCCCCGTCCCGGGATACACTTCTTGACCGTGCAGGCGATCGAACAATCCAAATATTCTCTCTTGGAATTCTGGTGCAATACCAATACCGTTGTCTTCTATCCAGAGATAGATACATTCCGGCTCAGCTTTGGCATAAACTCGCACCTGCGGCTCTATCCCGGGTGCCACGAACTTAATAGCATTGGAGAGCAAATTAGCCAAGACTTGCACCAGCGTGGGAGGATGGGCCAACACCGCAGGTAGAGGTGGAACAACAGTTATCCGAGCTCGTGTTTGGGAAATTTCAGCATCTAGTTGCGCGATCGAGCGAGACACAATTAAATTAAGAGACACAGCTTTTAGCGGCAAATTTGCACGGCCGAGGCGGCTGTACTCCAGCAAATTGGCGATTAAAGTATTCATCAGAGTTGCAGCGTCGCCGATCCGGTACAAATAATCCTGTGCGGTAGCATCCAAGTCGCAAGCGCTATCTTTGAGCAACATTTCAGCAAAAAACAAAATTCCCCGCAAAGGAGCGCGCAAGTCGTGAGAAACTGAATAGGTAAACGATTCGAGCTGTGCGTTAACTTCTGATAACTCAGCAGTACGCTCTCTCACCCGCTGTTCCAAAGTTTGATTAAATTCGCGCAAAGCAACTTGGGCCGCCTTGAGTTCCGTAACATCTTCAACCAATCCCTCGATCGTACTTTCAGCTTCTGCGCTGTAGAGATATTGACTTAAGCGAATCCATTTTACTCGACCGTCTGCCAAAGGAAAAGTAATTTCCAGATTGGGAGACCGAGACTCTCCCGAATCGGGCGGCTGCAAAAACAACTGCCGCAGATAAATGCCTTGGACATCTGCTAAATTGCTGGCATCAAACAAGCGCAAAAAAGCTTGATTGCTTTCCAAAAGCTGCCCTTCGGAAGTCGCTCGAAAAACTCCGACATTTAAGCGTTCTAGCAGAGAATTAAGTTGATTTTGCAGCCGGGCGGCTCGCTGCTGGGCGGTAACTCGATCGAGCGCGACGCGAACCGCAACGCAAAGCCGGACGTAGTGCTTCGGCGACTTGATAATATAGTCATCCAACCCGGATTTCATCGCCTCTACAGCAATTTCTTCGTTCCCAGTATTGGTAAACATGACGATCGGGCATTCTGGATAACCGGCTTTGATAGTTTTCAGCACATCTAAACCGGTCGTCCAGCGGAGTTGGTAGTCAGTAATTGCCAGAGCAAATCCGCCTCGATTCAGCGCTTCTTGCAAGGATTGAGCGTCGCAAACATCCGTTATTTGCAATGGCGAGAATTCCCGCTCTAATTCGCGTTTGACGAGCAGCCGATCCGTTGGGTTGTCGTCAATCACCAGAATGTGCACCACTTTAACAATTAATAATTTTGCTGTGAAATAGAGTGCCGGTCAATCGCTCATATTATGTCCGGTAAAACAAGCAGTATCAGTTTGGTAGGGAAACGGCATTGCCGTGTCCTCCATCGTGTCAACTTAAGTTAATCTGTAGGGTGCGTCGCTAGAATATCTTAGATATAACGCACTCTTATTGACTGGTGGCGACGCACCCGGAGCGTTTTAATGATTGTCTGGGGCCGGTGAAACCGGTTTTTTTTTTGCGAAAAGACGAGTTGCTCGTTACCCAGAAACAGTAATGAGAAAACAAGCAATAAAAATCGGAAAACCTGCGCTACAAACCCGAAAATTCCATAGGTTCCGGCAGTTCGCTGTGGTTGAGCCAATACTCGCCAAAACTCTGCATCATTTCCAATAAAGAAGAAAACCCGACCGGTTTAACCAAATAAGAATTCACCCCTAAATCGTAAGCTAGATTGAGGTCGAAAGTTTGGTTAGAAGAAGTAAGAATAATTACCGGCAAGCGTTTGAGTTCCGGCTGCTGCTTCAGCCAACCGAGAACCTCGTGGCCCGATCGCCTGGGCAACTTCAAATCTAGTAAAATTATCGCAGGTAAAGGATAGCGATCGCGGTCGCTGTATTCTGCATCACCGTTTAAATAAAAAACCGCTGCATCTCCATCTCGGACAATTTGCAGCGAAGCATTAGTAAAAGTCCGATCGCGAAAAGCCCGCTGCATCAACAAAATATCAACGGGATTATCTTCCACCAGCAAAATCGTTTGCGTTCCCCTCATCCTTTCCTCAACTCTATCCAAAATCGACTGCCCTGTCCTAATTGAGATTCAACGCCAACTTGACCGCCCATGCGATCGGCTGCTTTTTGTACAATAGCCAATCCTATACCAGTTCCGGGGTAAGACTCGATACCGTGCAGCCGTTCAAACACGCGAAAAATCCGTTTTTGATGTTCCGGAGCGATACCGATGCCGTTGTCCTCTACCCAAAGACGGATTGTGGGTGCGGGCGATCGGCAACTGTCAATCAGTAGCTGGGAATGCTCCCACTGTCCCACTGTGGCTTTTTCCCATTCTCCCGCTGTCTGCGTGTCTGTCTCTGGCTCTTGAGGAGCCTCAATTTCCTCGGCCCATATCTGCACTTGGGGCGATGCGCCTTCCACAAATTTTATAGCATTGGCGAGCAGATTTGCGATGGCTTGAACTAAAGTAACGCGGTGGGCAATTACCGCAAATAAGGGCGATCGCACGCTGATTTGAGCGCCGCTGGATTTAGCATCAGCTTGTACCATAGCAATTGCCTCGGCGACAGCAGATTCTAAATCTAGAACTTGCAGCGATAAATCAGTGCGGCTCAGGCGGCTGTAAGCGAGCAAATCTTGGATCAAATCTTCTAATTGTTTACCAGAATTAACAATTTGCCGGGCGTATTCTTGACCGAGTTCGTCGAGGAGATCGCGGTAATCTTCCAATAAAGCTTCAGCCAATCCCTGCATTCCCCGCAGGGGAGCCCGCAAATCGTGGGCGACGGTATAGGTGAAAGCTTCTAATTCTTGGTTAGCTGCTTGAAGTTGATTGGTGCGGAGTTCCACTCGCCGTTCTAAGGTAGCGTTGAGCATCCGAATTTCCGCTTCTGCTTGTTTGCGCGCAGTGATGTCAATGGCGGTACTAATTACTATACTCCTGCCGTCGGAAAGCTTGCCTAAAGGTGCGGAATAAAAGTCCCAAATTCGACTTTCGCCGCCGGCTGTGGCGATCGTGTATTCGCCTTCAGAAATGCGCGCGTTTAATTGGTGCAGCCGATCGATATCTGCTTGGACTAGGGATTTGCGGCTGCCGTAAGCTTTCTCTGTCCAATCTTCAATTGTGGCAATTTCTGAGTATTTGTAGCCTGAAAGTTCTGTCCAAGCCGAGTTAATTTGCAAAATTTCTCCGTTTTCAGCGTGCAGCATAATTGGCAGCGGGGCATCGATAATGGCGCGCCGGAAACGTTCTTCGGTTAATTGTAGGGAGTGGCGATCGTATTCTAGCTGTCCTAACAGTTGATTTTGCTTGATTTCGGCATTGTCGCGCAAAGTTCGATCGCGCTTCACCAAATAGTAAACCAACAGCAGCAACAAGAAATCTATGAAAGCAGCAACGGTAAAAGTGAGGATTGTCAAATTAGCGCTGGTTTGAGATTCTCGGGCGCGCTGCTGCAATAGCTGATTTTCTGCGGCAGTCATGGCGGCTATCTGCTGGCGAATCCCGCCCATGATTTGCTTTCCCCTACCGGTTTTTACTTGCTGCAGGGCGGCTTCTAAGTTTTTTTCGCGCCGCAGAACGATCGTTTCTTCAAGTTCGGCTAATTTAGAGTCGATCGCAATTTTCAAGTCGCGGATGCGCTGTTGCTGCTGCTTGTCAACGATTAGCTGCTGCAATCTGGCTACTTGTACGTTGATGCGATCGATCGCGCTGTGATAGGGTTCCAAATACCGTTCTTCCCCCGTGAGCAAATAACCGCGCTGTCCGGTTTCAGCATCTTTTATCGTCGAAAGTGTGGCTTCGAGTTCAGTTAAAACTCGGTGAGTGTGGCTCACCCAGGCTTCGTTTTCGACTAACTTGAGAATATTGCGGTAGGAAGTTGCCGCATTGAAAATTAGCAGCGCCAAGGCCATTCCGATACCTGCGGTGATTTGGCGAGTCAGCGATTTTTTCATGGAATGCGAAGCGCGCGAGTCCTGCTTTTTTTTATTTTACCTGGATGGGGGCATAGAATTTTTGCCCGAGCAAACACGGCGTTCAATCGATTTTAGATTTTAGATTTTAGATTTTAGATTGAAGCATTGACCCCACCGATGAATCTGGGGGCTTATATGCTGGATGCTTTCGATCGAGACCGATAAATTTAAGGATCGAATGCGCGATCGATCTTGTTTCTACTTGAGTCTGGCTCATCTTCGCATCCTCCTTAAGTAAGAAAGGGCAAATATACAATCTCTCGCTCTCTCGCCAAGCTTAATTCGTCATTTGCTGTGGCAGCGCTTTTGCTGCTTTGACTATTTCAAATCACGGCGCAAAAAAAGGAGTTTTTACCTATTGATTTCTGTTGATTTATGGGGTATATTTTAGATAATGGAAGTGGTAACTTCTATTTTAAAATTTCCACTATTCCCATTATTAAATAATACATTGTCAAGCAGCCGGTGTCAAGCTTTTTACCCCAAAAAAAAGGCGATTTTTCATCATTTGTGAAAAAAATAATTTTAGGAAGCAGGGGAGAAATTGCTAGGGAAGCTAACGGCAGATAAACGCAGATTAACACAGATAATTTTCAGCATCGAGATGGAATGAAGAGCAATTGGAGCCTAGAGTCTGTTTGCGAGCGAGCCGATCGCACTGCACGCCGAAAAAGAGGATTCCGAGTGCAGTACGGAAACAAGATAATTAGGCAATAACAGCGGCTTTCACCGCAAAAATGCGATCGATCGCATCTTCAACAACCTTATCGGGAGTCGAAGCACCCGAAGTGACACCCACGACAATATTACCATCAGGCAGCCAATTTTCAGCTACCACCAAATCTCCGCCTAAAGGCTTGTGTTCGATGCGATTTCCGGGTAAAATGCGCTCAGCAGAATCAATGTGATAAGAAGGAATAGTGTTGTCGATCGCAATCTCCTGCAAGTGAGTAGTATTAGAAGAATTAAAACCGCCAATAACCAGCATCAAATCCAACTTTTCCTCAACCAAACTCAACATAGCATCTTGGCGTTCCTGAGTCGCATCGCAGATAGTATTAAAACTGAGGAAATGGTCGTTCAAATTTTCCGGGCCGAACTTCCGCATCATCGTCTTCTCAAACAACTTGCCAATATTCTCCGTCTCAGTTTTGAGCATAGTAGTTTGGTTGGCAATACCGACGCTTTCCAAATCCCGATCCGGGTCAAAACCAGCAGAACAAGCCTTGCTAAACTTAGCAAGAAATTGAGCGCGATCGCCCCCGTGCAAGATATAATTGCTGACATATTCAGCTTCCTGCAAATTCAGCACAATCAAATACTTATCAGCAAAAGAACTCGTCGCCACAGTTTCCTCGTGCTTGTACTGACCGTGAATAATCGAAGTATAATCCCTCTTTTTGTGCTTTTCAACAGTATTCCAAACCTTAGAAACCCAAGGACAAGTAGTATCAACAATTTTGCAGCCCTTATCGTTGAGCAACTGCATTTCTTGAACGCTAGCCCCAAAAGCCGGCAAAATTACCACATCGCCGCGATCGACAACCGAAAAATCTTTAAGTCCCTTTTCAACAGAAATAAACCCAACTTCCATATCCCGCAAATGCTGATTTACAGAAGGATTGTGAATAATCTCATTAGTAATCCAAATCCGTTCGGAGGGGAAGTGCTGGCGAGTCTCGTAAGCAATAGCCACAGCGCGTTCCACCCCCCAGCAAAAACCAAAAGCTTCAGCCAGCCGGATCGTGACGGCGCCACGTTGGAGCCTGTAATTGCTGTCGCGAATTTGCTGGATCAGACTGCTTTGATAAGCAGTCTCCATCACGTTCGCCACCTCAGCTTCGTGTCCGAAACCCTTGCGGTGGTAGTTTTCGGACTGTTGGAGCGATCGTTTAAAAGCTTTAGTATCCATGCGGTACCGAGTTGAAATCTAGGTTAATTACCTTTGATTTTAGAATGCTTGGGGTGCGATCGGGATTATTGGCTAAGTAGCGAGCGGCAGATATGCTGTTTATATTATCTACAGATTGAGAGGAAAAAAAGAATGAACCGCGAAGACGCGAAGGACGCAAAGGAAGAAGAAAGAAGAATGAGACAACTGGGCGAAGAGGTAGAACAGTTGGCTTATAGAGCGATTGGGGCGGCGATCGAGGTGCATCGGCTTTTGGGCCCAGGATTTTTAGAATCAGTGTATCAGGAATCCCTAGAAATTGAGTTTCGGATGCGGGGGATAGCTTGTCACCCTAAAAAGCCAGTAGCAATCACCTACAAAGGTCATCAAGTCGGCGCAGGTCAATTAGACTTTCTGGTTGGCGATATCCTGATTGTCGAACTAAAAGCTGTAGAAAACCTAGCTCCCATCCACGAAGCCCAAGTTATCTCTTATCTCAAAATGACCAAAAAAAACCTAGCCCTTCTCATCAACTTCAACGTTCCCATCCTCAAAGAAGGCATCAAACGCATAATTCTCTCCTCTTAACCCTTCTTCCTCTTCCTTCTTCGCGGTCTTAGCGCCTTCGCGGTTCGTTAAAAACAAACTTAAAAAAAGCGCAGAGACCCAGATAGCCGAGTCTCTGCACGATCGAACTTTCACAGAAAATCAGCTTCCAACTTTCTTCGGCGCGAAAGGAGAATTAGATTCAAAGGAACTGAAACCGCCGGCAAAATCCTCGCCGTAAGCTTCTTCTCCGTGCTGGCCGATATCCAAACCCTGGTCTTCAGCTCCGGAGGGCACTCGCAGTTCCATAAACTGCTCTAGAATTTTCAAAATCGCAAAAGTGCCGGCAGCCGCAAATACATAAGTAGCTAGAACGCCTACAAACTGAATCCAGATTTGCCCCGGATTGCCGGCAAACAGCCCGTTATTTCCGGCTGCGTTGACCGCTTTAGTCGCAAACACGCCCGTCAAAATCGCGCCTACAGTCCCGCCGAGGCCGTGAATCGGGAAGGTATCCAAAGAGTCGTCAAATCCCAGCTTAACCCGCAAACTAACGGCAAAGAAGCAGCAAACCGCAGTGATCGATCCGATTAAAAGCGCTCCTACTGGCAGCACGTATCCAGCCGCCGGTGTAATGCCCACAAGTCCTGCTAGGAAACCGCTAGCAATTCCTACTGCTGTCGGTTTGCCTCTGAGTACCCATTCGAGTATTGTCCAAGTTAAACCGCCGGCTGCTGTGGAAATCATGGTGGTGACAAAAGCAACGGTTGCTAAAGAACCGGATGCCAATGCGCTACCGCCGTTGAAGCCAAACCAGCCGAACCACAGCAAGCCAATTCCCAGCAAGACGTAGGGTACGTTGTGGGGGGTGTGCGGCTTGTTTAAGTGGTCTTTGCGGGGCCCGATGACCCAAGCTGCGACTACGGCTGATACGCCGGAACTGATGTGGACGACTGTGCCGCCGGCAAAGTCTAGGGCTCCCATCGCCCCCAGCCACCCTCTGCCCCAAACCCAGTGGGCTAAGGGAGAGTAGATGAATGTTGACCACAGCAGTACGAACCAGAAATAGGTTTTAAATGTTACCCGTTCGACGATCGCCCCGGAAATTAGTGCCGGAGTGATGATGGCGAACATCATCTGGTACACCATGAAGACTTGGTGGGGTATTGTCGGTGCGTAGCCGATCGGATCTGGTGTGTTCGCCGTGACGTTGTTCAAGAACATCCAGTCGAACCCTCCGATGAAGGTTTCGAGTCCTTTACCGAAGCCTTCGGATGCTGGAGTGGAAACGTCAAAAGCTAAGCTGTAGCCCCACAGCGTCCAGGTGACGCCGATCAGTCCCATCATGACTAAGCTCATCATCATGGTGTTGAGGACGTTGCGCGATCGCACCAGTCCCCCGTAGAAAAACGCCAGCCCGGGTGTCATCAGCAGTACCAGCGCTGAGGAGACCAGCATCCAGGCTGTATCGCCGGTGTCGATCGGATTGGGCGCCACCGCAGCCGCAGCACCAGCAGCATCTTGAGCTAGGGCATTGTCTGTCAGCGGCACGCTTAACAGCCACAGCGCGATGATGCCGATCGTTAAACTTTTTTTGAGCACGTTATTTTTACCTTCTAATACTCAGCAATTCCCAGGGAAGACCGAGCCGATTTTAGATGTGAGGATTTTAGATGCAATAGTTATTTGGTTTTAAGTCCCTGTTTTAGCGGAACAAATCTTCAATAGATAATTCCCCAATCCTCAAGCCCAGACTCGTATAGCCGGACTCATCTAAATTCGTCAACTCTCAATCCCATACTCTCTGCCTTTTGGATTGCACCATTTGTAGAAACTGTTATTCTGTATCGGCGTATACTAAATACTCAAGTCTCATATTTTCTTAATCTATCCGCAGGTACTTGACATGACCCCTGGCTTGGGAGTAAAGCGTGTTGGGAGAGGGAGAGGGGGACTTAATCTTTCTAACTAATGACTAATGACTAATGACTAATGACTAATTTTTTAACTGCATCTGACTGAACATTTGCAGGGCCGATCGCCAAACCAGATAACCTCGATCGTTAAGGTGCAGGCCGTCTGTACTGAGTTCGGTTGGTAAATTGCCGTCAGCATCCGCAAACAGAGGCTGCAAATCGAGATAGGAAACATTTTCAGAATTAGCAATTTCTTTCAGCCGCCGGTTGATGGCGCGAATCCGACTGTTGGGAATCGCCAACAGCCGATCGCGATTTTCCCAAGTAGATTGTTCGCCGCTGTGGGGTAAAATCGACTGCACTACCACTTGTGCTTTGGGGTGAGCCCACCGCAAATCGCGGATAATCTGCCGCTGGTTGTCCAAAATTCCTTCGTCGCTGGCCCCCCGCAGCAAATCGTTGATCCCGATCATCACAAACACCGTATCTGGGAAAGTTCGATCGAACAACTGCAACCGCTTCAGCAAACCGACGGAAGTCTCGCCGGAAATTCCTTGATTCAGCCATATGCGATCGGGCGGTAACAATTTCGTCGGAAACCACATACTCAGAGAATCCCCAGCCAAAACACTGAGTTTCGGGGGACGATTCGCCGCCGCCGCCTCAGCTTCGCGGCCCAACTGCGTCACCCACTGCTGGTAAGTCCATTTGTGTCGCTGTCCCGGAACCGCCACGTCTAGCACTGGCTTTGCAGAGTTTGCCGCATGAGGGCGAATTTGTGCTTCAGGGCTTTCTACCGTCACCGCAGCACTTGCAGGGGAGCTTTCTGTCAAGTTGTGTCCCCGCAGCAGTTGAGCGACTGCGAGGATCAGTACCCCGTTTGTCAGCAGAGATAGCAAAGCCCAAACCGGAACGGTTTTCGATCGGCTTCTTTCCATCCCTAACAAGGATTTATGAGTTCTACTTCTGCTAACTCCAAACTTCTCCATAAACTCAAGGGATTTGCAGGCACCACACTGAAATAATTGGCACTGATTGCTGCATCAAATTTGACCGCTCAATTCAAGCCTCAATTCTGGTAAGAATCAAGCACTGTGCTGTCTCGGGCCAGGGCGGCGATGCAGAACGAGAGCTTTTTGGCACTACTCTACCATAATTCGCATCTCCCGATTTGAGGGCGACCGCCAAAACCAGGCACATATCGCAATTCCCGGAGGCAGAAACCCGGTTTTTTCAAGTAATTGGGCGATTGCAGCCACTAATTGAGAACGATGAAAAAGCCCTAGAGAGGCGTACAAATCGCCGCTCTAGGGCCCGAAATCAGCAAGCAGGTCGATCGAACCAACGCTGTACGAGTTTGCCTAAATTTTGGTAGTTCTCCCTGCAGAACCGCCGCTGTAGCCTCCCTCACTTCTGTTCTCAAAGGTTGTTTCCTTGACAAACCCGGTATAAGCTTCCATCCCGTGTTCGCCGATATCCAAACCTTCAGCTTCCTCTACAGGAGAAACGCGGATACCCAACAAAGCTTTGAGTGCGGCCCAAAAAATCGTACTCAGCAGCACGGTCATTCCGCCTACAGAGATAATGCCGATCAACTGCGGTATTAGCTGATCGAAACCTCCGCCTACAAGCAATCCCGCTTTCGGGCCTGCGGTATAAATGCCAGTTCCAGGGCCGTCAGCAAATAAGCCAACTGCCAAAGTTCCCCAAACGCCGCAAACTAAGTGAACGGAAGTTGCGCCTACAGGGTCGTCAACTTTCAAGTTGTCAAAGAAAGTGACGGCAAAAACTACCACGATGCCCGCGATCGCGCCGATAATGGCAGAGTTGGGTATGTTGACCCAAGCGCAGCTAGCTGTTACTCCAACCAAGCCGGCGAGGATGCCGTTGATAATCATCGAAAGGTCGGGTTTGCCCAGGTACAGCCAAGCTGTAATCGTGGCAGCAACGCCCCCGAAAGCACCGGCGGTGTTGGTAGTGATGGCAATATGGGCGATCGCATTTGGATCGACGGCCATTGTCGAACCGGGATTGAACCCGAACCAACCAAGCCACAGAATCAAACAGCCCAGAGTAGCAATACTCATATTGTGTCCCGGCATCGCCACAGTATCGCCGTCGCGGTACTTGCCAATCCGCGGCCCCAAAAATGCCGCTCCCATCAAAGCAGCCCAACCTCCTACCGAGTGAACTACTGTCGAACCGGCAAAATCGTAGAAGCCGGCTTTGGCCAACCAGCCGCCGCCCCAAATCCAGTTTCCGGTAATCGGGTAAGCAATTCCTACTAACAGCAAGCAGAAAACTAAGAAATCAAGGAATTTAATTCGCTCTGCAACGGCTCCAGAAACGATCGTGGCAGCAGTTCCGGCAAAAACTAATTGGAAAAAGAATTTAGCGTTGAGAGGTACTCCCGTCCAGTTAAGCGAGTCGAAAATGCCTTGATAGGCCTCTCCTGTGGCGGGGCTGTTGTCGGCTACGTTCAACAGGAAAAATCCGCCGCTTGTGCCGATGAAACCGTTGCCGTCGCTGAACATTAAGGCAAAGCCGATCGCCCAATAAGCAATTGTAGACAGCGCAAACACGATCAAGTTTTTTGCCAGCACGTTGACTGCGTTTTTTTGGCGGCAAAAACCGGTTTCCAACATCCCGAAACCTGCGTTCATAAAGAACACTAGCATCCCGGCCACCATCACCCACATGGTATCCATGCCCACTTTCAGGCTGGCTAATTGTTCCTCGGTGGTTGGTGCGGCAGCGGGGGTTTGGGCTACCGCTGCATATCCCCAAATCAAGACGATGATGGCAGCTAAAGGTATGCAGGCTTGCCAACTCGGACTGAGGCGGGCGATCGTCCTTTGTAATTTTTTGAACCTGCTTGCTTTCGTCAAAACTTTAGCTGCGGGCAAATTCAAAGACTCCCGCCTGCTTTGTTTCGACTTTTTCTTCCCGACAGTCATTTTAATCACTTTCACTCTCTTTACAACTAATTAGCTCAGCAATAGTCAGAAAATTTTCTAAATTGTACTACAGAAGTCTATAGCTGACTGTTCAGATTGAGATACTTCTGATAGCCTAGGTCTTCTAGCTGATTTTGTTTTTTCATGACAGATTCCGACAAAGTTTTGCGGTAGTCGAGGATTCGCTCTAGCAATTGAGGCTGGGAAACTGCTAATATTTGAACTGCCAGCAAGCCCGCATTTTTAGCATTGCCGATCGCCACTGTGGCTACGGGTATCCCGGCGGGCATTTGCACGATCGAGTACAGCGAATCTATCCCTTGCAGGTGGCGGCTCGCTACGGGCACGCCAATGACCGGCAATGGCGTCAAAGATGCTACCATGCCCGGGAGGTGCGCCGCTCCCCCGGCACCTGCGATAATAACTTTCAAGCCCCGCTGGTGGGCGGTTTGAGCGTATTCCACCATGCGCTCTGGGGTGCGGTGGGCCGAGACGATCGCCACGGAGCAAGGCACGTTGAATTCTTCGCAAACGGAGATCGCTTCAGACATGGTTGGCAAATCGGAATCGCTGCCCATAATAATCCCAACTGTCGCTTGATTCATGCAATTTTAAGATTTCAGACTTCAGATAGATGCTAATTGTAAATTATTGTATTCCCTCAAATTTATAAATTTTCCCGTAAATTAGTGATGAATCAAGCCACAACCCGAACAGCCGCCCCCATAGATATTCTGAATGCTCGCCTCCCGGGTTACAAGGATTTGCAGATGCTGGCTATTGACGAAACGGGCATCATTCAAGAAGTTTGCCCGATGGACGCGGTATTTAAACGAATTTCTCCTCCCGATTTGCAACTGCTTGATGCCGCAGGCGACTGGCTTTCTCTGGGCGGTGTTGACTTGCAAATTAACGGAGCGCTCGGTTGGGCTTTCCCGGATTTAGAAAGCAAGCATATTGAAGTTTTACCGAAAATTTGTGAGTTTTTATGGTATCAGGGAGTCGATGCTTTTTTGCCGACTTTGGTGACAACTTCGCTGGATAAGTTTAGGCGATCGCTCAGGGCGATAGCTGATTGTATCCGCACTGCAAAAACCGCCGATCCCGCCGCCAAAAATCCCAAAACAGCGGAAATCATCGGCGTTCACCTCGAAGGCCCTTTTCTCAACCCCCAGAAGCGAGGAGCTCACCCAGTTGAATTTTTACTACCGCTAACTATAGAAAATGTCAAGCAAGTTTTAGGAGATTGTGCGGATATTGTCAAAATAATTACTTTAGCGCCGGAGTTAGACAGCACTGGCGAAGTCATTTCTTATTTGCAAAGTTTGGGAATTGCCGTGAGTCTCGGACACTCCCAAGCGACGGCAGAGCAAGCACAGCAAGCATTTGCCCGGGGAGCTTCAATGGTAACTCACGCTTTTAATGCGATGCCGAGTTTGCACCACCGAGAACCGGGTTTGCTGGGAGCGGCGATCGTTTATCCGGGTGTAAAAAGCGGTTTAATTGCTGATGGGAAGCACGTTTCTCCGATAATGATCGATTTTTTGCTGCGCGCCGCCAGGTATGAAAAAGGCGTTTTTTTAGTGAGCGATGCTTTGGCTCCTTTGGGTTTGGCTGACGGTGTTTATCCTTGGGATTCGCGGCAAATTGAAGTCAGAAAAGGTACGGCTTGGGTAAGATTGGATTACCACACGCCGCTGGAATCTGCTACTTTGGCTGGTACGACTCTGCCGCTGTTGGCGGGAGTGCAGAATTTGGTGAAGTGGGGGATTTGCGATGTCGAAAGCGCGATCGCCCTGGCGACTGATTCACCTAGAATGGCGATCGGACTTTCGGGAATTATCGGCCAATCCGCAACTCAATTGTTGCGCTGGAATCTGGATGAACCGACAAAGGAATTAACTTGGCATCGGTTGTTTTAAGGAAGAAGGAAGAAGGAAGAAGGAAGAAGGAAGAAAAATAATTTAACTTGTTTGAGTTACCAATGCCCAATCCTTTTCGGCCCGTACAGGATTTATCAGCAATTAACCGGACTTGCTATAATTCTGTGTTCTCGGCAAGTTCGATCGTAAATATGATTTAATTCCACAGCCAAGCAAATCTCACCCCGCAGCCACAGCGGTAAAGCAGGAAGCGCGCAGCCCACAGCCAGTTTTTCCTGCCAAATATCGAGGCATTGGTTGCCGGATCGCTCGATCGGGCGATAAGCTGTAGCATAGAGTTCAGCGTCGAAGGGCGAAGCGCTTCCTCCCGCCAGACGAGCTAACAATTCATTGTGAAGATTTGCCTTCCTTCCCGTCACAACATCAACTATTACCAACCCAATTCCCTGCCGCAAATACGTTTCGCACTTAGAAACAAAAGCACCGCGATGAGTAGAACGATCTTTGTTAGCAGGACTTACTAATTCAATTGCACCGGCTAAAATCGGGCCGGCTTCTGTGTTAAAAATACTGACTTGCACGGTTTCCGCAGCAGTTAGAAAAGGCACGCTTTGGGCTGGGGGTGACATCCAATTGTTTGAGAAATCTATTGGCAAACTAATTACCGTCTCTGGACAATCAAACTCCGGTAGAGGTTCTTCAAAAGCTGCTACATCAATTTCAATCCCAAACTGCACGTTGGGTTCGGCAAAGTAATTTGCGGGTAATTTGGCATTCAAATCGGATGCAATGTAAGTCGCCCAGGCGTTGTGGAAGGCGTGCCAGTGACGGCGAACCGACAGCGGCGGGCGGAAATGATCTTGTAGCACCATATTTTTTAAAGTTAGGGCTGATTAAAATTATAATGATTAACTGTTGGCAATAACTCAGCAGCAGGCAGACTAATGAATTTGGTAGACGACAAGACTATAGTTAGACAGTATTTTAACTCGACGGGATTCGATCGCTGGCAGCGAATTTACGGCGACGGCAAAGTCAACAAAGTGCAGCTAGACATCCGCACCGGGCACCAGAAAACGGTGGATACAGTGCTCGGCTGGCTGCAAGCTGACGGCAATTTGCCCGGGCTTTCTATCTGCGATGCCGGCTGCGGTGTGGGATCTCTGAGCATTCCCCTGGCTGAAGCTGGGGCAATTGTTTGTGCCAGCGATATCTCTGAAAAGATGGTAGCAGAAGCCTACGATCGAGCTGCAGCCGTTCCCGGCAAGCTGTACAACATCTCCTTCGCCGCCCAAGATTTGGAAGCTTTAACGGGCAAATTTCACACTGTAATTTGTCTGGACGTGCTGATCCACTATCCTCAAGATAAGGCTGCCGAAATGATCGCGCACCTGAGTTCGATCGCCCAATCGCGATTAATTCTCAGTTTTGCCCCCAAAACCTTAGCACTTACCGCCCTCAAAAAATTTGGCGAACTTTTCCCCGGGCCCAGCAAAGCTACCCGCGCTTACCAGCACCGCGAAGCTGATATTATCAAAATCCTAGAAAGCAACGGTTTTGCGATTAACAGAACAGCCATGAATAGCACTAGCTTTTACTATTCTCGCTTGCTGGAAGCCGTGCGGAAATAAGGTGAAATACCTGCAAATTCTCAAGCCAGTTTAGATCGTTTATTGGCGAAGAGAGGCGGGTTTATACAATTTGTTGGTGGGGTGGGGGCGGCTTTATACAATTTGTAGATGGGGGTCAAAAATTTTGGCTTTCCCCGCCCCCACCCAACCAATAACCCCGATCGACAATCGCCACCCAACCGTAAAATTAAATAAAATTCAATTAATCATTAAATTATGTCATCACTAATCTTAACTCGAATCTTCCTGGCAGCCGCAGCCGTATTCGGAGGCTTATCTGTCGCCGGTGGCGCTTTTGCCTCTCACGCTTTAAAAGATAAATTGACCGATCGAGCTTTAGCAATTTTCGAGACCGGCGCACGCTATCAAATGTATCACGCCCTGGCTCTCTTGCTCGTGGCATTGCTCTTGAGCCGCGCCCAGGAGTCTCAAACCTTTTTCGCAGTCGCTGGATGGGCTTTTATTGCAGGTACAATTATCTTTTCAGGCAGTTTGTACGCCCTGAGTCTGACTGACATCAAATGGCTGGGTGCAATTACTCCGCTGGGAGGAGTTGCTTTTATTGTCGGCTGGATATGTTTGGCTGTCGCAGCTTTTAGTTTCAAATAAAAAAATTGGTAAAATGCAATAAAATTAAACATAAACAGAACACCCAGATTCCCGACTTCTTGAAGAAGTCCGGGATTTAACAGCCATCGCGTTTTGTCCTTCTTCCTTCTTCCTTCTATCCGTTACATCCGTTACATCCGTTACATCCGCTACATAATCCGCTGCCGAACTTCCTTCTATC
>JAUBOG010000051.1:0-2069 GCA_036700105.1 Microcoleus occultus BM001215583 | reverse complement strand
TTCCTTCTTCCTTCTATCCGTTACATCCGCTACATAATCCGCTGCCGAACTTCCTCCCCTAACTCTCAAACACATTGCTGGAAAACATCTCTGTCAAAGTGCGCAAGTAAGGTAAAAATACCATAACATCCGCAGCAGGGAGGCGATCGGAGATTTCCCAAAACAAAATCAGCAGCATATCCTGCACTAACTCCCAACTTACATGAAGTTTCGGGTACAGCATCACGCAAATTGGAAACAATTCTTGCTGTACCGGGCCAATGCTTTCTACTAAAACGCACCAGCACAAATAGCTTTGAAAAATCTCGACATCCCGGATACCCGAAATTTTCACTTCCGGATCGCTCAAATAACCGCTGCTGCTGCGGTATCCTGGATGCTGGGCGCTAGCCCGATCGTACACTGTAATAGCAATCTGAGTCGTGTGCTGCAACAAATGCACAACGGCTAATAAAGCTTTTGAATTCGGTGGCTGATCCGCCGCAGCCTCGTTAATCTCTCCGTAGGGAATGTGCAGGTAGTCGTCTACAACTTTTAAGTAAGGTGCAAATTCCGATCGCTCCGACTCAGAAAGACATCCTAACAAAATTTTGCTAGTGTATTGAAACTCCAACGTCACAAATCCCAGCACTAACGGATCTTTCTCTGAGTATTTCCGTCTCACTTGGATAATATCTTTTCCCACCAGCACTGACAAGCGGAACACAGGTTCTCTATCGCCGTAAGCATCTATTGCTTGCCGATATAAGGTGCGAGTGTCTGCGATAATTTCTTCATGATTAATTAAGCTCGGATCGATCGCGTGCCGCTCTATTTGGTTGTCTAAAATAGATTCTACTCTACTCCAAGCTATTTCGCTGCCTAATTTCAAAGTATCTGTCAATTTGTCAACTGTTTTGGCTCGATTTCCTTCACGATCGGTTGACTCTGGGTTCGGGGCAATTTGTCGCTGCGCTTGGTTTTCTCGTGTCGCTACTGTGCTGTAATATTTTTTTGCCCAGCTAACTGCTAAGGAAGAAACGCTGACGCCTTTCGCCTCTGGAATTTGGTGAGTTTCCGATCCGGCAGTACCCTTCGGCGCAAGACTGTCGCCCTGTTGGATTTCGCCTGCAGCAGGTAAATAGTTTGAAGATATTTGTGAAATACCCGTCATGAGAAACCTCGTTTTTTTGTATAGTCGCACCCGATCGATTCCCCTAATTTTTAACGTTATCAACTACAATTTCCTGCATTTGTAGGCTGACAGTCATCCGCCATTGTACTTAAAGCTATCGGCCATTTGGCTGTACTGCCTTCATTTTTTCTAACTTGTACGTTAATAACGTTATTTGTTGTGCGCTCGATCACCGCTCTCGTGCGATCGCCGCCCTATGCTTTTTTTATTGACCTGTAAAAACGCCTGAAAATAAATTCAACTTGTCTAGACATTTGAGGCTGAAAATACACTGGGTCTTAAATAAAAATAGCTCCTTGAAATATTTATGTTTGTTTTTAATCGCTTTTATCGATCGCCCTACTTGTTCAAACAAGCTACGCTACAGCACGATCGAGGGGGACTTTTATTAATTTATTTCCTTAGCTCAATTAGAAATTTATTTTCAGCTTTGCGGTTGTGAGCAAACCTTAACACATTCAAACATCAGTGTTTATAAATAAAAAATTAAGATTGAAAGAAAAATAAGAATTGGGTAAATTGGGTGGAGGCTAAGCTGCTGTGCCTTTAAATCGTATATTTCGATGGCATCTCAAAAATCGTCAAATCCTCCGACCCTCTCCTCTTCTTCCTCTCTCCCCCTGTCATACCACAGGCAATCTAGATGCAACCGGGGCTTATTGCCAGCGTGTTTTTCGATCGCTCAGTTTTTTTAGCTTCGGCGATCGCCCGCCCTCGATCGGCAAACCAAGTTTCAAAACTAGAAGGCCAGAAGAACTGGCTCGATCGATCCCAGATTAGACTTCTTGCAAAAATAGTTAGGACGGGCTAGCAGCCCATCCCACAAAAATCTTTTTTTCTTGTGGGATGGGCTTCTAGCCCGTCCCAAAATTTGATTAAAAGGACTTTTGCAAGA
>JAUBOG010000515.1:0-4665 GCA_036700105.1 Microcoleus occultus BM001215583 | reverse complement strand
CATGAAACTTGGGCGTCACGCTTGATTGTTGGGCGAGGTGAAACGGAGGGTTCGTTCCACGGGCCCAACCTACGGAAGTTATTTAATCCACGATCCTTAGTCACTAGAAAATGACAACTAAGTATTGAGGTAAGTTAACCGTTAACCGTCAACTGTCAGCAGTCAACTGATTATTCATCGTCATCAAAAGCTTGACTTCCGCCGCCAACTGCAACTAAATCTATTTGCTGGCGGTAGTAGTCAACGCTCTTGACTTGAACTTCTACCCGATCGCCCAAACGGTATTGATTGCGGTTTTTGCGGCCGACAAGAGTTTGCTGGCGCGATCGGTATTCGTACCAGTCATCCTTCAGCGAAGAAACGTGCACCAACCCTTCAACTCGCAAAATTTCGCTCTCGGGCGGCCGCACCTCAATTTCCACAAAGAAACCGTAAGACTGCACGCCCGTAATCAAACCCTGGAAAGTTTGACCGGTGCGCTCTTTCATCAATCCGGTTTTCTTCAATCCCTGCAAATCGCTTTCTGCATCTTCAGCAACCCTTTCGCGTTCCGTCAGGTGTACCACCGCCGATGCAAACTCTGTCTCAAATTCGTGGTGCAAATCTGGCGGGAGAACATTCCAAGTAATTTGACCGTGACAGGAGGAATGGTGCAAATCAACTTTTTCCTTAGCCCGAGTGGTGCGGCTGCTGCGGCCTTGCTCGAACACCGCTTGCAACACCCGCAGCACCAGCAAATCGGCGTAGCGGGAAAGCGGGGAAGTACACCGCGTGTAACCCTCTGACAGCGCTAAACCGAAGTGCGGCTTGGGAGTTGTGCTGTAAACAGCGGGCTTCATCGTGTCTTCGAGCAGGTAGGTGAGAACTCTTTCGGACTTAAGACCGGCAAACTGCTGGGTAAATCGCTGAAAGTCGGAGGGCAGAACTTCTTCTTCGCTTTCGAGATACAGTTCGCCTCCGAGGTTGTTGGAGAGTTTGATGAACTCTTGAATGTCTGCTGGGTCTGGCATTGGCTGGACGCGGTAAATTCCGGGGACACCCAAGGCTTGCAGGTGAGCGGCGACAGCTTGGTTGGCGAGTACCACCAACTCGGAGACGGCCGACTGGGCGGCGGGAGCTGTTGCAAAAGCTCCTAATTCGCCTTCGTCGTCGAAGTGAGAGTTAGCGTCGGGCAAATTTAGTTCAAAAGCTCCTCGCTTGAGCCTCGCCTGTCTGGCTGCCTGCGAGGCGGCTAGTATTTGATCGAGGAAAGGGCGGAGGGCGGAGGACAAGGCGCGATCTTCGTCGTCGGAGCCTGGTTCGAGAATTGTTTGAGCTTGCTGGTAGGTGAGCTGGTAGTCGATTTGAATGACGCTGGTTTGAATTTCGTATTCCAGCAGTTGTCCTGATGCGTCTAGGGTGAGCAGTATGCTAAATGCCAGCCGTTCGCTGTCTAGCAGCAGGGAACAGCGCTCGTTGAGGAGTTCTGGGAGTACGGCGATGATTTTTTCTCCCAGGTGGGCGCAGGTTCCTCGTTTGCGGGCTTCGCGGTCGATCGGGGTTTCTGGCTGCACGTACTCGGCGGCGTCGGTGATGTGGATTCCGACTTGCCAGCCGCCGGATTTGAGGGTTTCGATCGACAAAGCGCGTTCTACTGGCGGATCGGAGAGGAATGAGGTCGGGTCGAACTCGTTTTCGACACCCTCCGATGAAATTTCTGTTTCAGCTTGAGGCGCCTGGTTTTCGCTGTTGGTTTCGTTTTTGCTAAAGGTGACTGTCAGGATGTTACGCAAATCCAACCGTTTTTTGAGGTCGGTTTTTTTGAGTTTGCTGGGCAAGTTTTCGGCTGCTTTGATGACGGCGGCGGGGAAGGAGCGCGGCAAGTCGTGTTTGCAGCATACGATGTCGAGGTCGTCTGCGGCTTCGGCGTCGGAACCGAGTACCTGTACTACTTTGCCGACTGGGCGGTGGGTGCCGAGGGGGTAGCGTTTGACTTCGACGTGTACTAGGTGGTCGATCGCACCGGCGAGATTTGTGCCGTTTGCTAGCAAGTCTAGTTCAAACAGCAGGCGATCGTCGAGGGGGATTGCTCTGTAGCTGACGCGGCCGGTGGGGGTGGCGGTTTGCTTGACTCGCGCCAGTACCGAAGGATTGGCGCGTTCGAGGATCAGCATCACTTCGCCTTCGGGCGATCGGCGGCGGCTGCCTTCTTTGATAATTTTGACTAGGACTCGATCGCCGTTCCAAGCTGTCGAGAGGTGACTTTCCCGCACGTAAACGTCTTCTGAGCCTTCGGCGTCTTGAATTGCAAAGCAAAATCCTTTGCTCGAACAGCGCAGTTTTGCTTCTACTACGTCGTCTTCGGTTACTCGGCGGTAGCGGCCTTTGTCTTTAACTAATATGCCTATTTTCTCTAGAGCTTCTAATGCAATTTGAAGTTTGAGTTGACTGGTGGCGTCGTTGCAGTCGAGTTTTTTCTCCAATGCTTTGGGAGCCACTAATTTGTCTTCTGTAAAATTTGCCAGCAGTGCAGCGATAGAAAATTCCATGTAGCGATCCGATCCTCTTGTTTCCAGCAATTAGTCTAAATTTTGGCGAAATCAGCCGCACCCTCTCGGCCCGGAAGCTGTGCTTGCTTCCTTTCCAAATTCGCGGGTTAGTAGGTGGAGACGCGATCGCCGTCGGTACTACCCGTGCGCGGGGATTTTTTCAAATTTTTTCCCGACACCGGCTCCGGTTGCTAATTGTCTGCTGTCTGTCTGCAACTGACAGATGACTGTGCACACAAATACCCCGCACCCTATTCCCCAATACAATTTTTTAGCGTTGGTTTTTTTTTGCTTGGAGCTTGCAGCGCCGATCTCTTCGCGAATTAGAAAGCCCCTGTCGCTTCTTAAAAGATGGCTTGATGCTGAAAGCGATCGGTTGAGTCGGGGATGGGGAGGTGGAGAGATGGAGAGGGAGAAAATTTGCATTTGGGTCTCCTGCCTTTTTCCTTCTGCCTTTTTCCTGCTTTCTTCTTCCTTTTGAAGTGCCTCTTGCCTTTTGCTAAAGCCAAATAATTTACCGGCGACCGGCAAAATTGCTAGTAGCTCGCCGCTGCGATGCCCCTGTTTTTTGCACGCGCTCTGGCTTTGCGGACAAAGGTGCAGCGAGCGGGTCGGGAGCAATCTGTGCTGTAGAAAGTGCAGGTACGCAAACCGGATACTTTTACTACTTTTGCCTAGTTGCTGTGTCATCTCCCATAGGTAGAAATGACGCCCGGTGCACAGACTCAGCATTGGAGGCTTAAACCGCTGGATGTGGGATAGGGTTGAGTGGCGTGAAAGGTGGCGCGGATGATTCACCTTTGATTTATTGTACGTTGAATATGTACTTTCTCAAAATTGTTTTCTCTCCCTTTGCTGTTGAGCCAGGGGTGACTGACGGTAATTTTTGGCATTTTCCGGCTATGACAGGACTACCCGTGCGCAGGGCGACGATCGCGCCGGTGTTTCGCGATCGTCCCCCTGCCGTTTTCCACAAATGTTGAAGAATCAAGCAACAAACGCGCGGTCGTGTACTAAACTTAAGCGATAAGCCCCTTCTGGTTTCGGGGTCACAAAACTATGTTTGCTCAATTTCGCGCCCTTTATCCCGCTGGACAGTTAATCTGTGAGTTGCTGACTATTCATCACGGTAAGTTTGTGGTTCGCTGTCTGGTGCAGGTTGACGGCAAAACTCTCGCTACTGGTATGTCGGCTGCTGAGTCTGTTGAGGATGCTGAAGACCGCGCCCGGTTGCGATCGCTTGCTGTCCTCGCCTTTGCTGCGCCCCAGTCGGCGATCGAATCTGTTCCCGTTCCGGCTCCGGTTGCTGCTGTTGCGGTTCCGGTTCCGGCTCCGATCGAGCCTGTTGCGATTCCGGCTCCGGTTGCTGCTGTTGCGGTTCCGCCTCCGGCTCCGGTGCCGCCGGCTCCGGCTCCTCTTCCTGTTTTAGAAATGCCTGTTGCCGACAAATTTGACTTACCACATCAAAGCAATTTTGTCAAGAGTGAATCGAAATTGAATTCCGAGCCGATCGCGCCTGTACCGGAACCGCTGCCGCCAACGGTCGATCGGGTGGAGGCAGCCGGATTTTCACCCAAACAGTTAGACTCGGACGCTTGGCTTTCTTCCACCTACGGCGAACCGCTTCCGGAACTGGAAGTGCCGAGTCCTAGCGAAAGCGAACTGCCGCAGGGTGCGGCATCGGTAAGGGAATTGCAGCCGATCGCGGTGGGAATTCCCAGCGATGCGATCGAAGATGATTCTGATACGATCGCCCAAATAGACGCCATCCTCAAACGCCTGCAATGGAAGAAAAAACAAGAAAGCGACTGTCTCGAACACAATTACGGCAAGTCGTCCCAGAGAGAGCTTTCTAGCGAACAGTTGGTAGATTTCCTAGAATATCTGGAAATTTACAGCCGAACCACTGAAGAAATCAGGCGGTTGGGCTGGACTCCCAACCAAGGAAAAGATTATCTCAAACAAGGTTACGGCAAAGAAGCGCGGCACTTCTTAAATCGAGAAGAATTGTTCGACTTCCTGCAATATCTCGAATCTTTAGGTAGTTAGAGAAATACCGAGAATTGCGACAGAATTCAAGCACGATCGACATGACAAGCGAGGACACGGCAGTGCCGTGTCCCTACAATTCGCGGTA
>JAUBOG010000514.1:0-4682 GCA_036700105.1 Microcoleus occultus BM001215583 | reverse complement strand
GTGGGGTGGGCGTCCCGCCCGCCCTGAATATGCAATTTAAATGCGTGACAGCTTAATATCAATTCCGGTGCCACCGGATTTGATATAAATCCTATTTCATGTATTCAACCAGTTGCTGTTCCAGCTTAGCCAGCAATGTATCGACATCCGCCGCAGCTTGCTCAAAACAAACAGGAGGTTCGGGCTTGGGTTCAAAAAAAATTAACTTAATTTGACCTTCGCCGATCGCCAAAATCGCCACTTCCGTCTCGGGTTTGTGAGCGTTCAACACCCCTAAAACTTCCTGAATATGACTTCTTACTTGACGGTTCAACTCCTCAACCGCCTCTTTCTTGCAATACACAAAACGCGCAGTTTCCGCAACATCAATGGCCAAAATCTCCTCGCTTTCCTCTCCCCTCTCCAGAAATAGCCCCCAAGCCAAAGCAGCCAATTCATGTTGATTAGCTTTCACAAACTTATCTAATTTGCGGCGCCAGCTATTTTCGTTTGGTTTGGACTCAGGGCTATCAAATAGAAACATTTTCTCTTCTTGCTTGTAGAAATTAATATTTTGCAGTCAGTTGGCAGTTGTCAGTTGGCTGTTGGCTGTTGGCTGTTGGTAGTAAAATCGTCTGGGTAATCGCTGATAATTATTGTATTGTACAGTGCGAGCTTCTAGCTCGCGATCCTTATACTCGCGAGCTAGAAGCTCGCACTGTACTTGCACTGTACTCGTAATGGATTGACCGGACATAATATAACAACAAATAACCAATAACAAACAACAAATTACCAATTACCAATTCCCAAAAACCGCTGCGTTTCTATTTTATACCAGATTGGACGCGCCAGAGCGACGCATAAACGCCGTCGTGTTCGATCAGTTGTTCGTGCTGCCCCGATTCTACCACCTGGCCCTCATCCATGACAAAAATGCAGTCAGCGTTGCGGACAGTAGAAAGACGGTGGGCGATCGCAATTGTAGTGCGATTCTTGGTAATTCGTTCGAGCGATCGCTGAATTGCCGCCTCCGTCTCGTTATCCACCGCTGAAGTAGCTTCATCCAAAATCAAAATCGGCGGATTCTTCAACACAGCCCTCGCAATCGCAATCCGCTGTCTTTGTCCCCCCGACAATTTTTGACCCCGTTCCCCCACAATCGTCTCGTAACCATCCGGCAATTGCGCGATAAACTCGTGAGCTTCTGCAATTTTAGCAGCATTTACGATCTCTCGATTGCTGGCCTCAAAACTGCCGTAAGCAATATTTTCGGCAACCGTACCGTGAAACAAAAACACATCTTGACTCACCAATCCGATCGCTCTCCGCAAATCTTTTAAATTCAGGTTAGTTAATTCTATACCGTCCAAATAAATCTTGCCGTACTGTACCTCGTACAGCCTCAAAATCAGCTTCACCAGCGTACTTTTTCCCGAACCAGTCGGCCCCACAATCGCAGTAGTTTTCCCCGCCGCCAGAGTCAGCGAGAAATACTGCAAAATCGGTTTTCTTTGATTATAATAGAAGGTAACATTTTTAAATTTCAGTTCGCCCTTAATCGAACTGACCGGCAGGCGAATATCGCCCGTGCGAATGGCGATCGGCGTATCCAACAAATTCATCACCCGATTAGTAGAAGCCATCGCCCGCTGGTATCGATCCAAAGTATCACCCAGCCGAGTCAACGGCCACAGCAACCGCTGGGTTAAAAATACCAAAACGCTGTAAGTTCCCACCGACAACCGGCCCGCCACCACCTCCAAACCGCCCAGAAATAGCGTTGCAATAAACCCCAAAAAAATCACAATCCGAATCAGCGGAATAAAAGCAGCCGAAAGCGCGATCGCCCTGCGGTTGCTTTGGCGGTAAGCTTGGCTTTGCGTTTCGATGCGCCCAGTTTCATAATCCTCAGAAGTAAAACTTTTAATAGTAGTAATTCCCGTCAAATTATTCGACAGTTGCCCGTTCAAAAAACTCACCTTTTCCCGCACATCAGCGTAGAGAGGGGCGAGGCGGTTCTGAAAGGCGATCGACCCCCAAATAATCAAAGGAATCGGCAGCATTGACAGCGCAGCAACACCAGGAGATGCAGCAAAAAAAGCCGCGCCAATCACAATAACCGTCGTAATTACCTGAATCACCTCATTAGCGCCGCCGTCCAAAAAATGTTCGAGTTGATTGATATCATCATTGAGAATAGAAATCAAACCGCCCGTGCTGCGTTCTTCAAAATAAGCTAATTCTAATTCTTGCAAATGGCTGTAAGCTTCCAGACGCAAATCGTGTTCGATATCCTGAGCTAAATTGCGCCACAAATAAGCATAGGCATATTCAAAAATAGATTCCAACGCCCAAACAATCGCGCTCACAAAAGTGATAATTGCCAGTTGCCAAAAGACATCTTTTACGCCCCACTGAGCGAGGATAGAATCTTGATTTTTCACCACCACATCAACGGCAATCCCGATTAACGCCGGCGGCGCTAAATCGAAGAATTTATTCAGCAGCGAACAGATACTGGCCAGCCAAGTTTTGGGCCGGTAGCGCCGCCCGTATTTCAGCAGCCGCTTGAGGGGATGGACGGGTTTTGATGGATTTGGCGATGCTTGAGAATCAGTCATAGGGGATGGGGAATCGGAAATGGGACTGAGAATTAAAAATTATCGGACTTATGCACGCTGACTGATGAAACCGAGTTTCTGCGTATATTTTCGTTACTAAACGTAGAAAATCGTAGAAACCCGGTTTCTAGCCCCATGCGTAATCCGTCAATTAGTAGGGCGCGTATCATACCCTGATTTAATTTTTAATTCTCAAATGCCCTGTTCCTAGGCTTTAAAGGTTAACACTGGCTTCATTTTAGCGACTACACCAACCATTTGCGCCTCAACTTGCACGTCAATTACTGGTTGAATTGGTTTGTAAGCGGCCGGTGCTTCTTCGATCGTGCGTTCTGGGCGCAAGGTAATGCAATCTACCCCATCTAATCCCAAAGCTGCGTCACTTTTGTCAGCACCTTTGCGGCTCATCTCGAAGCGCGATCGAGCTCTGCCGGCACCGTGAGAAGCCGATCGCAAAAATCGATCGTTCCCCTTCCCAACCAGCAAATAAGACGGCGCGCCCATCGAACCCGGTACAATTACAGGCTGGCCGGAATGTGCGGGACAAGCGCCTTTGCGAGTCACCCAGCCGGCACCTTCAGCTAGCGTAATATTGTGAGGCAAATCGCAGACTAAGGGAGCTTCGATATCGCCGAAAACCTGCCGCAAACGCAACCGCAGAAGTTCCGATAGCAGCAAACGGTTGATAAAACCGTAATTAGCGGCTGTTGCTTCCGCTTGCAGGTAGCTGGTCACAAGTTCGGGATTTGCCTCCACAGAGAGCGGGAAAAGCCCGGATTCAGGGTATTTCAGAGTTTTCGGCCAGGCGGAGCGAGCTCGATCGCGCCACATTCCGCCGATGTATTTGCCGACATTCCGCGAACCGGAATGAATCATAAAAGCGATTTGTCCCGATCGAACTCCCCAAATATAAGCCGTAGCCTTATCCAGAACTTCCTCAACCGCTTGAATTTCCACAAAGTGATTGCCGCCGCCGATAGTACCCAAGCCGCCATCCCTGACCAAGCCGTCGTTTGGGACTAATTCCGCAGGAGCCCATTTGACATCGCCATTCATCGAACCGCCGAGAAAAGTGCGATCGGACTCTTGCGCCAACTGCGCGAAATCCGAATTTGCCGCGCTGCCGGTTGCCCCGTCCAGCATACCATCCAGCCATCCGGGAATCCCGTGTTGGAACATGGCGCGAGCGGTTTTTGCAGTCATGCTGACATCGCGAGTACCGAAGAAATAATCGCCTTTGAGCAATTCAACAAATCGATCGCGCTTTGCTGAGAATTGTTCGATCGGCAAATCAGCAACGTGCAAGCGCATCCCGCAGTTAATATCGGAACCGACAGCCGCCGGAATCACCATTCCTGCGGTTTCTACGATCGAGCCGATCGCCACTCCCGCATCACCCGGATGGAAATCAGGAGTAGCGCAGGCGCGACAAACGCAACCCCCTTGAGGGTGGCGGACATTCGCTAAATTCGCTAACTGTTTCAGCGCTTTTGCTTCCACCGGAAAACCTTCTGGAAGCAAAACTTCTGCTGTTGTGGAACTGTCATCTTGCCAGTGTTCTTTCAAAGAACTATTGAGAGAAATAGAGTAAACTTTGTTGCTGTAACTAACATCAAGACCTTGCCGAGACAAAGCTCGCAAAAGCCTGTTCAAATTTTTCGGCTGCTGCATAAATAGTCGGTTGCGGGTTGCAGTGCAACCCCCACAAATTGAAGAGATGTTGTAGGTAGTAAAAGACGTTGGTTCAGCAGCCGCCATCTTTTTAGAGAGAAGTTGAAGGCAACTAACATCTCTGCTAACTACAAGCATGGCAGATCGTTTCTGCCCTGTCAACTTACCGAAACTATCCGCAGCAGCAAGGGTTTCAGGATTTGCGAACTTTTTCCCGCGCTGATTTTTTTGGGATCTCTCAGCGGCGATGCGCGATCGTTTCCTGCCTTTTTTGATTAAATAGACTTCTGGCATAATTATTGTCAAACAAGCCCTCGCTGCCGGTTCGAGACTGCCTTTTTGCCAGAAGTCTAATATATCGCAATACGGTTCACTTAAGACAGATCCCCCCTAACCCCCCTTAAAAAG
>JAUBOG010000513.1:0-4683 GCA_036700105.1 Microcoleus occultus BM001215583 | reverse complement strand
GGACTTTGAGTGCTTCCTGTCCCCCCCTTCTTAAGGGGGGCTAGGGGGGATCGAGGGCCTCATACTCAAACAGCAGACCGATGCTACATTTGACATTAAATTGACACCTATTACCGCAGTTTGCCACCAACAGAAAAAGGGAGGAAAAATCTGGGCGTAGCCTTCCCTTTTGCGGGAAGCGGTCTGAGGGTTAGGCTTTTGGTATTGTCGAGAATTCTGCAATATGTAAGTTATTCAAAATTTCTGATTCACCGAGTTGTTAGCAGTCGGACTATTCTCAGCAGCAGATCGGGTTGATTTAAGGAAACTTGAGGTAACGACCTGCGGGCAAATTATCACTATTATATAATGCAATGTTAACTAACTGGTTCAGGAAATTTGCATCTTTTGTATCATAACTTAAAAATAGTCCTCTGTCAATCCCCCAATCTTGAAGAGTTTGCTGCCATTTTTGATATTTTTGTTCTGAAAACTCGCCGGAAAGAGTAGTGACTTGAATGCAGAGGGGCTGCTGTTGGCGGTTGCTAACGATCGAATCGGTGGCCATAGAAAGATCCGCAACGTAGCGATACAAAACAGTGCCTTGGCGTTCGACGATCCGGGTGGCGATCGCGCGAATCACGATCTCGTCAGCCGGATCGAATTCGCCGGCCTTGAGTTTTTGTTTCCAGATGTAAAATTTGCGATCGTTTTCCCTCAGCCACTTAGGAAATAGATAGCTGTACCAATACCTTTCCCCCGGAGTCATTAACTCAAACGCAGCTTGTTGTTCTCTTTCCGAAGGTAGAGATTGAACCGCCAGCCAAACCTGAGAATCTCGGATAAGCTGCAGCAAAAAAGCCATCACAAATTTTTTAGCAGTTAGCGAACCGGGTTTAACATCTTTCACCCAGCGATTGATTTCATCCAATCTTCTCGCCAAACTCGGATCTATTGGATCTGCTGCGCTAATTAGGGAGTTGAGCTTATCCTTAATCTCTTGTGCTTGCAAACGACGACCTACTGTACAGACTAAAGCAGAATTGTGTGACACCTCGATTTTATTATAGAAGCGCACCAAATTTTCACGGCTTATTAGACATCTCGGAAAATTTTTGTGGGGCAGGTATCCTGTCTGCCCTTGACTTTATTTGAGGAGATGTCTATTGCATAGTTGCTGCTGATTCCCGCAGGCGCAGGTACAATAAAATTCCAAAAACATTTGTCAACGGTGCAACTAAAAAGAGAGCTGCATTACCCGCGAGATTAGATGCTAGGGATATTCCTGTCGGATCAATTAATATGGCTATCAATAGTCCTGGAATAAAGTACACAAATAAAATCAAGCAGCTCGATCGAAATACCAACCACTCGCGCCCTTGAGTTAATTGGAAACTGCTGTTAAGACTGTCCACATCCGAACAGTTGTCAATGACGGTAGCGCAAGGTGCAAATAGTAAGCGACAGCCTAAATAAACTCCTGGAATTATTAGTGCAATGAAGCCTGCAAAAACCATCAGCGCAGACTTACTAAAAACCAACATGAGGGGCCACAACCTCCTGTTTGCTTGTTGGAAAGCCTCGTTCACAGTTACTTGATTCCCTGTCAAACTTCTGTAAAGGTAGAAAATTACAGCTCCCCTCACTAAAGGAATTAAAACACATGAGTAGATAATATCCAAAGCAACACTTGCTGAACCTAGCTTTTCTGAAAGTTTCAGCACGCGAAATATGAACAGGGGAGAGCCGATAATCAAGTGGCTAACGTATATAGCTCCCGTAGCTGCCAATGCTTCTCGCAACAAGTTTCTGGCACTAATTCGTGAAGCAGTCATAATTTTTTATCCTGCTTTTGTAAGTAGATTTGAATATGTTAGACATTACTAGAAAAAGTTGCTAACAATAAAGTTAAGTCATCATCGGTGCGTTCGGAGACTCGGGGCGATCGCAAAAATGACTCTAACTGCTGTTTCGCATCTTCTTCTTCTTTCCACTCGCCTGAAAACCGAAACAAAGGCGCAAAAAACGGCTTGTGCGGCGTACCTTCCGGGATTTTGAGGGCCAGCATTTGCAAGCCGTCGGAAAATACGGCCAAGTGCGGCAGCGGTTCCCGCAGTACCTGAAATTGCGCTGTTTCGATCGCATTTGGCGAAATCAAAAACACGGTTTCATTGATGTATTCGCCCCAGGGAGGTATCGTAAGGGCGATCGCATTTCCTGCACTGTCGCCCGCCACCGCCGCACCGTCGCCGATTTGAGCAACAGCGATTAATTCCGGCGTAGCCACAACCGCAATTAAAGTGCAAGCTAAATCCCTCGCCGCCACTTCGCGAGTTGCAGCTTCCGCTTCCACAGCCGCCCGCGCAACTTGCAGAGAAGCTGTGAAAAATACCTGCCATTCCTCGTCACTTTCAGGCTGCAAATCCTGTTGGCAAATCGTTTCCACAACCGCTTCCACAGCAATTTTTGCCCCCACTTCTGCCAGCGCCGCCGAACCCGCGCCGTCAGCTACTGCCGCTACCAAAATACCGTTAGACAAGACGCGCCAGCAGTGGGCATCTTGACAGGGCTGCGATCGTTTTTCGTGGCTAGTACCAGTCACCGATGCTGCTACAACTTGCCAATTAAAAGATGAATTCTCCATTAATAACTCTTTAATTCAAAACTTCGTAAATTCACAAATATGGAAACTCAGAGCAGGTTTGTTTATTCCTAATTATGTAGGGTGCGCACTGCGCACCTTACGCCTAATCACCAATCACTAATGACCGATGACTAATTACCGATGACTAAACTGTTCCCCATCCGGGCGGCGGCAATGCTACTTGTTCGTCAATTTTCGAGTGAGAAACTCTCTGCATACTAGCCGACAGCCAGATGAACATCTCTCGAAAGTCTAATCCTCTCAATTTTACAGGAGTGCGCTCGACAATTTGCGCCAGACGGGCGATATTAGCACCTTCAACTCCGACTGCAAAAAAAGCCACGCGCTTGTTAGTTTCTTCCTCTTTAATCCGCTGCGCTGCTATTTCCACAACATCGTCCGATTCGCCTTGAGGTTCGCCGTCGGTAATCATAAATACCCACGGGCGGTAATAGGTAATCCCGTTGTTGCGGTATTCGGATTTGCGGGCGGCGATGGTGTCTAGTGCAAGCTGAATGCCGGCGCCCATGTGGGTTTGTCCTTGAGCCGTCAGCAGCGGTGTCTCGAACTGATCGGCGGTCACGAAGTCTTGCACGACTTTGATATTATTGTCAAATGAAATAATCGCGACTTCGACTCGCTTTTTAGCTAGTTCATCTTTAATTAAGTCATTCCTAAAAACTTCCAGCCCCTCATTCAAGGCGTCTATGGGTGCGCCTTGCATGGAACCGGAGGTGTCCAGCAACAGGACGCAGGGACACCGCGGCTCTGGGTTTTCGGCAAATTCTACGGCTTCGTCTAGTCTCATGGTTCGGGGTTGACCTTGGATTGGCTCGATTTTTAGGTTTGTTACTTTACTGTATCAATTCAGTAACATATTTAAGTGCAAGTTGCTCTGGCGATCGCATTTTACCATTTGCGCGAAACACAAGTATAAAATATCAGTGCCAAATATCAGAAGGGCGATTCACGCTCGGGATAGCTTCGCACGCGCGTGCTTTTGTTCGTGCGCGCTCATCCGCATTCATCTGCGGTAAAAAAAATAAATTTGCTACTGGTCGTGCTAAGATCGACTAATAGTATTCCTGCAAAATAAGGATAAATCTTATGATTGCAACAGTCACACAAAAACTTACCTTTGACCAATTTCTTGTAGAATGTCCAGAAGATGGACGCTACGAACTGGTAAATGGAGAAATTGTAGAGATGAATTCCACAAGAAATCATGATGATGTTGCTAAATTTATGTTATTTGGCTTCAATGATGAAATCCGGCGACTAGATTTAAATTATGAAGTCAACAATACAGCAGTTATCAGAACTGTAAGTAAAGCCGGAGTAGAACAAGGGCGGAGACCGGATGTCAGCGTAGTCGATCGCGATTTGTGGCGATCGAACCGTTCTACTTATGCTGCCTTGCGCGAACCAATTCAATTAGCAGTGGAAGTAACCTCAACAAATTGGGATGACGATTACATCGACAAACTGGACGAGTATCAGCGCCTCGGAATTCCCGAGTATTGGATTGTCGATTATTTAGCAATTGGCAGCAGGGATTTTCTGGGAAATCCCAAAGTTCCAACTGTATTCGTTCACCTTTTGGATGCAGATGGTAACTATCAAACAACTGCGTTTAAGGGTGGCGATCGAATTGTTTCGCGGACTTTCCCAGAATTAACGCTGACAGCAGAACAGGTGATGAATGTTTAACTTAGATTATTCGCTCTAATTCTGTTATTATCTATAAAAAATCACTAAAAATATGAAATCTATTTCCGAAAAAAAACCTGTTAATCCTTGGAATTACAAACCTTGGTGGTGTCAACCTTGGTCGATTTTATTAACTGGTACGAGTCTGATTTCCGGTAGTTGGTTTTTGTTAAAAACTGTTTGGATAACTGTTTTAGTCGCAATTCCTTTATTGGCTTGGATGGGATTTTTCTTGTTGGTTTGGCCGAGGTTGATGCTGTCTAGCCCAGTTTTGGATTCCGACGCAGATTAGGTTTTGGCGGTGCGCACCCTACTATATGTAGGGTGCGCACTGCGCACCGGTGCGCAGT
>JAUBOG010000512.1:0-4705 GCA_036700105.1 Microcoleus occultus BM001215583 | reverse complement strand
CCCCCTTCTTAAGGGGGATTTAGGGGGATCGAATTTAGGCGCATCGGAGCGTTATGTGGAATGGCGCGAAGGAAAAACAGCGGATATTGACAAATGCCTGACTTTGGCTGAAATTTTCGGACTGCAACTAAAACAGTGCCGCCTAGTCGTGCTTTCCGCCTGCGAAACCGCGCTAATCGATACGCAGAATCGCTCCGATTATATTGGATTACCGACGGGATTTCTCTACGCGGGAGCAATGGGAACTTTGGCCAGTCTTTGGGCTGTCAATGACCTCTCGACTGCCTTGCTGATGGTAAAATTCTATGAGGTACTAAAACCTGGAGTTAGCATTGGTCAAGCCCTCCATGATACCCAGCGCTGGTTTAAGTCTGCGACTGCTTCAGATTTGCTAGAATGGGTGAAAGGTTCGGAGAGTTTCGATGGAGAGCAAAAAGAAGATGTTACAGAATATCTAGGGCGTTATAGACTGACTGTAAAACCCTACAGCGATGTTTATCATTGGGGAGCGTTTTGTGCTATAGGTTTATAATCTTGTAGTGTGTAGGTTGGGTAGAGCGAAGCGAAACCCAACGCTTCACTCCGCCCAACTCTTCACTCTGTCAAACCCTCACGCCTTCAACTAAGATTGTTGGGTTTCGTTCCTCAACCCAACCTACAGCTAATCCATGAAAACCGATAGCCTATTTTACAGCATCTTCCAAGAATTCCCGTTTATTTTCTTTGCCCTGCTGGGTATACCTGCCGATGCTACAAACCAATACCAATTCACATCCCAAGAAGTCAAACAATTAGCCTTTCGCCTAGATGGTTTGTTTCTGCCAATTGTCGCAGATCCTCAACTACCATTCTACATTGTGGAAGTCCAATTTCAACCAGATCCAAATCTGTACTATCGTCTATTTGCCGAACTATTCATTTATCTCAAACAATACCAACCAGCACACCCTTGGCAATTGGTAGTCATTTACCCAAATCGGCAAACAGAAAGAGAATGTGACATCCATTTTCAGGAAATGCTGGCACTCCCAAAAGTCACCCGCATTTACCTGGATGAACTTAGGGAACCAGAAACAGCATCTCTACCGATAAAACTACTTAAACTGGTAATTGAACCAGAAAACACGGCCTCAGATTTGGCTATAGATTTAGCCAGACAAGCAGAAACCGAAATAGCAAATATCGCAGTCAGAGAGAGCTTCATCAACTTGCTAGAAACCATCATTTTTTACAAGTTACCCCAAAAATCCAGAGAGGAAATTGCCGCCATGTTTAACCTCAGTGACTTAAAGAAAACCAGAGTTTATCAAGAGATTCTTGAAGAAGTACAAGCTGAAGCACAAGCTGAATTGCAAGTACAATTGCAAGCTCAATTAGAAGCTCAATTGCAAGCTGAAGCTCAATTGCAAGCTGAAGCTAAACAACGAGAAAAAGCTGCAATCCTCAGAATGTTTAGTGTGGGATTAGCTACAGAACAAATTGCTCTATTCTTAGACTTGCCAGTAACTGAAGTAGCAAAGATTATCACCGAAGCTCAACAAGAACAAGCTGAACAAAATTAATCAAAGTTTGGCGGGTTTACAAGATGATTGATTTTCGGCAATTACTCTTGGTAAAACCCGCCCACACAGCACTTAATATTGTACATCCATTTTTGAGGTAAACTTATCATGAAAACCCTGATTTTGTCTGAAATCTGTAACGCGATTACCGAATATCCAAATATTCTGACTCCGCCGTTTATTGAAGAATTACTCCAGACTGTTTTGCCGATAGCTGAGTCTGATGCTACTGATAAAGCAGTTAAAGAAGCTATTAATCAAGTCTATCAAAATTTTCCAGAAGTGGCAGAGCAAATTGCCAATCTGACTCGCAAAAATCTCGATGATGCAGAACCGGAAAGCACACCGGGCTATGATACACTGACTAATAACTATCCCGATATCAAAAAGCTAGAAGCAAACTTGAAAAAACGCATTCAACCGCCCTCAATTCCTCCCGCACCAAATGCTAAAAATTGACCATCCCCAAGTCTACATCTACAGCTACCAACTCAGTGGCGAAAGCAAAACCGATGTTAACTCAATCTGGACTTGGGTAAATAGTCTCTGGCAATATTTCAGTCAGGACAAAACCCAAGTCTTTTCTCAAGCAAACCTCAGTTATCCCCTCACTAAACCCAACAAGTTCGCCCATTCAAATCAAATCGATGGTTCGTTGAAATTTTGCCGTATCGATGATAGCGAAGGGATTTTAGCGAGAATTGGTAGCCCAGAAACTGACGAAAACAAAGACTTAGAAGTCGCAACAGCATTAACACAGTTTAATGTTGATAATCTGCTGGTTGTTGATAGTCATGAAAATTGGCTGGGACAAACTCTTTTGATTACTTACAAATCAGAAACTTATCAACAGCCAAGTGACAATGACTTTCGCAAAGTTGCAGATGAATGTTTAAAACACCTTTTCCCAGAAGCGTCTGTGCGCCCACCTTTTTATAGGGCTACTAAGTTATTCGATTCTCCGATGTTTGAGTATAGTTCTCCCAAAAGTCAATTACAGGTGTTTGTTTATCTTGTTGATGATGACATTGAGGGAAAATTAGGGAAGATTGTTCAACCTTTGTTTGAACTGTTTTATCACCGCCATAAAATCACTAAAGCTTTTATTGATAGTCGCAGAAATTACGATCTACTTAAGGCACGATATTTAGAAATTGAGCAAACAATCGAAAACCTAGAAGCGAAAATCACGGAAGTAAGTCGGATTGAATTACTAAATGGAGTTGATTCGCCACAAGGTGTTAATATAGATGAATCTTTAAAGTATCTGAAAACCAAATTAAAAGAGTTACTTCGAGAAAGTTTGAATTATGAAAGAGCTTTGGAATGTTTGGAAGATTTTAATAACACGATTAATATTCATGTTTACAATTATCAAGAAAAATTGTTACAAATTGGTGATAAATCTGAGCTACAGACTGATGACTTGACAACGTTCAAGTTTTTTGTTTACAGAACTTGTCGGTATTTTCAAGAACAAGTTAAGGGCGATTTGGGCTATTTTAAGCATGGCACTGATTTGATTAAGATTGCGGTGGAGTTAGTGGGAGGAATTGTCGATATTGAACAAGCAGAATGCGATCGCTCCCTAGAAAGGAAAATTGAAATATTGGGTGCTGGCTTGGGGGCTGGAGGGATTGTGGTGTCTGCTGTTTCTGCTTATGTTGAGAGAGACATAGTGTTCAGGATACCTCAAAAAGGGGATGTACTTCATCCTGCCATAACTAGCCTATTATGGAGTTTCCTAGCTGTGCTAATTGTGGCTGGAGTTGTTGGTTTGATTAATGGAACATGGAAAATTAATGGTAAATTGAGATTGTTTGGCCGTAAATCCGCTGCACAATTACCCGATTCCCAAAGTCCGCCAGTTAATCATATTTTGCAGGAAATGGAAGAAGTGCGATCGAGCAGAGACACAGAAATTCGATAGTCGATCCACAATCTAAGAAACCGGGTTTTTCCCCAAATCTGAAAGTAGTCACCAAGTCTGCCACAAAAACCCGGTTTCTGACTACTCACTCACTCGCACAATCCAGCGATCGCGATTCCGGTTAAATAGTTATAATACTTTGATTCGACCATCAAGCCAAACAAACACGCTTTTTCCGATTCTCCAGCCTAATCCTACTCAAATTTAGTTTAAATCAAAACTTTTACGCAACAGCCATGCCATACAAAAGATTCTGGGCACATTTACAAAAATTGACTGTTAATTCTCTAGCATCCCGATTGTTTGCCAGCAAGTCGCTGACTATCAGTTTAGCAGTCGCCGCCGCAGTTTCGGCGCAAATCCCACAGCAGCCAGCCAACGCTTCGACAGTCCCAACTTGGCAATTCGATCCGGCGACAAACGAGCTCGTAATTAACCTCCCAGAGGGAACAACGCCTAAGTATTCCGTGCTAAATTCCACTCAGATTGCTGTGGATTTGCCGAATACTGAAATCGGCATTGATGCAACTCAGTTGTATCCTGAAGGTATGGTGCGATCGGTGGGAATCACTCAAATTCAAGGCGCAAAAGCGAGAATTGTGGTGGATTTGGCGCCCGGATTTGCTGTAGTGTCCGATCGCACTGTCTTCCAAAAAGTCGGCACCGCAAATCGCTGGGTGTTGGTTCCCGCGATCGCCCCGAGTTCGATCGCCCAAACCGCAGCAACCCCACCTCCATCGACCTCTGAAGTACCGCAGGATCGATCGGCAACAACTCCCAACAGTAGCCCGATCGCGCCTCAAACGGACGATCGCAATTCTTCGCAGCAAGCAACCCAAAACGACCAAATCCGACCGATAACAGTGCCTTTAGTCAGGGTTGCGGTGCAAGAACGGCGCGGGGGGATAACTGTTGTTCCCGCAGCCCTTCCCGCCGCGCCAGAACAGCGGATAATCAACTTTGGTGAACCGCTGCCGAAGTAGATATATTTAAGATCGAATCTAAGAAACCGGGTTTTTTCCCAAATCTCCGCATCTAACCAGGGTACATCTCATTTTTGCCAATATATTCGTAGGGGCGAAGCATTTCGGTAGTAAATCTCTGATTCTCACTAATAAATTAGACCTCTTGCTCTCGTCAAATTCACCCCCCGCGAGTCCCCCTTATTAAGGGGGGAAACAAGAATAATCTTGCCCCCTCCCCGAACTCGCGG
>JAUBOG010000511.1:0-4718 GCA_036700105.1 Microcoleus occultus BM001215583 | reverse complement strand
TCGCGTCTTCGCGGTTCAATATTCCTTCTTCCTTCTTCCTTCTTCCTTCTTCCTTGCAATGAAAATCGGATTTCTGGATACCTACACTTGGGATTACAAAATTGAAACTCCTTACCGCGAACCTTTGGGCGGCACTCAGTCGGCTATTTGTTACTTGGCTGAGGCGTTGGCTGCGCTGGGAAACGAGGTATTTTTGCTCAACAATACTTCGGAGTCGGGGATGTCGCGCGGGGTTGATTGCAGGCGCAGGGCGGCGGACAAATCTAATTTTGAATTGCTGCGATCGCTCGATTTTTTAATTCTCGTCAATATAGCCGGCAAAGCGCTGGAAATTAAGCCGTTTTTGGGCGAACATACTAAGTTGATTTTGTGGATTCACAACGAACCGGGTTTTGTATTTCTCCAAGATTTTAACAATCGGCGAGAAATCAATGCTTGCGATGGTTTTGTATTTGTCAGCGATTGGCAGCGTTCTCAATTTGAACGGCGTTTTGGAATTGACTCAAATCGCAGTTGTGTTTTAAGAAATGCGATCGCACCTTGTTTTGCTAACATTTTTGCAGGTGATATTTCTATCCTATCTCAGAAATCTCGACCGCCAATTCTCGCTTACACCAGCACTCCTTTTCGCGGACTCGATATTTTGTTGAAAGTGTTTCCCCAAATTCTTCAAGCCGTCCCCGGAACTAGATTAAAAGTATTTTCAAGCATGAAAGTACACCAAATAGATGACAATAATAACCAGCTATTTTTCGGTCAGCTTTACCGCCAATGCGAGGAAACAGAAGGCGTCGAGTACATCGGTTCCGTACCGCAACCCGAACTCGTCCGACAACTGCGTTCAGTCGCGGTTTTAGCTTACCCGAATACCTATTCGGAAACGTCATCTATTGCCGTGATGGAGGCGATGGCAAGCGGTTGCCGGATTGTGACGAGTGAATTGGCAGCTTTGCCGGAAACAACTGCGGGATTTGCCCGTCTTGTTTCAATGTCAGGGGCGGAAAATTTGGCATCGGTAACTAATTGGAAGCGTGCGGGCCAACCGGATTGGGAGGGATATACAAGGCGGTTTTTAGAGGCGACAGTCGCAGTTTTAAAAGAAGGCGCTCTTTCGGGCGGCGCTACTGCTGAAAACGATTTGAGACGGCAGGTAGAATATGTAAATCGAGGGTGTATTTGGTCTGTACGATCCCGAGAGTGGGTAGAATGGCTGAATAGTATTAGTGTAAAACCTGTAAGAGTGGCAGAGCAAATGATCACGGATTCGCTGGTGGATTTAGAAGCAGCTCAAGTTTATTTTGTCAAGGGAAATCGGCTGAAAGATGCAGGTCGGCTTGATGAGGCGATCGCTAATTACAAGAAAGCTTTAGAGTTTAACTGGGAAGATGTCGAATCTCACAAAAAATTAGCGGAAGTTTATGTTTTGCAAGGAGAATTTGAAAGTGCGATCGCCTGTTGCAATCTCGCTCTTAAATTCAAACCGAATTTTGCTCCGGCTTATTTGACAATGGGCAATGCCCTGCACGCTCAAGACAAGCTGGAAATGGCAATTAAAGCTTATTTGCAAGCTTTAGAAATTCAGCCGAGATTTGCCGAAGCTAGCGCGAATCTCGGCAGTATGTATTACAAGTTAGGGCAATTAACGCAGGCAACAAATTATTACCAAAAAGCTCTTGAAATCAATCCGATTTTGTGTTCTGTCAATGTGATGCTTGGCGATGTCTTGCAGCAGCAAGGAAAGTTAGATGCAGCAATTGCTTGCTATCAAAAAGTGCTGCAACTGCAACCGGGAGATGCCAGCACTGCTGAGAAACTATCGAGTTTAACCGCACAAAAACATCGGGAAACTGCCGATCGCAATTTCATCGAATTAGAACCGGAATCAGGCGCACAGCAAGCAGTATCTGTCAGCAAAGATGAAGGCTACGGCTTGCAGCCTTCCAGCATCAATTTGCCGCCAGCGCCAACGAGTGAAAATTTAAATACTCCGTTTACCAATCCCGCTGAAGTTTCCGAACAAGTTACCTCGATTAATGTTCCAGATAGCCGACAAGTTGCCAACTATCAAGAAGTAGAACCCTACAAAATACTGGCAGAAAATTGTTTGGTTCAAGGTAAAATTAAAGAGGCGATTGTAGCTTGTCAGCAAGCGCTAAAAATCAGACCCGATTTCATCCACGCTTACGTAACTTTAGGCAATGCTTTGCAAGCGGGCGGCAAGATGGAAGCCGCGATTCGATCTTATTCTCAAGCCCTAGAATTGCAGCCAAATTTTGCGGAAGTGCGCGCCAATATCGGCAGTATGTATTTCAAAATGGGGCGTTTAGAAGAGGCGATCGCACATTACCAGCAAGCGATCGCCCTGAGTCCAGATTTAGCGGGCGCTCACTGGAATTTAGGGAAAGTATATCACAAACACGGCAACATCGAAGCGGCGATCGCCTGTTTCCAGAGAACATCCGAACTCAACCCGCAGCTTGTCGGTGCAGACTTCCACTTTAACCTAGCCAATCGGCTTTTCAGTCAAGGAAAGCGCGACGAAGCCATCGAAAGCTACGAAAAAGCGATCGCCATTAAACCGGATTGGGCCGAAGCTTACGGTAACATCGGCAGCGCGCGATCGCAGCAAGGCAATCTCGACGCCGCCATCGCTAACTATCTGAAAGCAGTAGCTTTCAAGCCGGAATTAGAAGTTTTGCACTTCAATTTAGGCAATTCATTTTTGCAGCAAAACAAGTACGAAGAAGCAATTACTTATTACCAAAATACTCTCAAAATCAAGCCGGATTGGCCGGAAGTTCACGCTAACCTCGGCAGTTGTTTTTCCATGCAGGGGCGGCTGGAAGAAGCTTTAGCCAGCTACCAGCAAGCTTTAGGACTAAAACCGGATTGGGCAGAGGTTTACTGCCGGATGGGACACATTCAGAAACAAGATAAGCCCTTGGAGGCGATCGCCCATTTTGAAAAGGCGATCGAATGCAACCCCAAATTTAGCGAAGCCCACCAACAACTCTGCGACTTGCTAAGCCACTCCACCAACCTAGCAAGAGCCCGCAGCGTCGCCGACAAATACTGCGAATTCTGCGGCGACAATGCCCCCGTCATGTCAGCCACAGCCTACGTTTTTTCCTACCTGCAATCAGGTGTCAGCGAACAGGCAATTCAGAAACTAGAAGAAATCGAAAAACTCTGCTACGAAAAAGTTGAAACATTTAGCGTCATCGAACTAAAACTGCTCTACGAAATCTTTATGTTTGCAGTTTCTCACCTGCGAGACAACCGCGAAAAGAATGCCAGTTTCTACCGACTGATTGCCAAAGAATACTACCAAAAAGCCGTTCCGCATCGCCCGACAAACAGAATCAAACCCGCAAATTACACCGGACAAAAACCTTTAAAAATCGGCTTTCTTTCCAAACACTTCCGCCGCCACTCAGTAGGTTGGTGCAGCGAAGCTTTAATCCGCGAATTAAGCCGCATCACCCCCCACGTTCACCTGTACGTGACGGGGAAACTCAACCGAGATGAAGTTACGCAGCGGTTTGAAGAAATGGCGGGCAAGTTTTACTGGCCCCAAAAATATCCAAACGGCTTTGCTGACGGTGGCGAAATCCTCGCCGAAGTAGTGCAAGACGACTTGGATGTTTTGATAGACTTAGACTCGATGACAGTACCGACAAATGTCGAAGTCCTGTATCAATATCCTGCGGGAATTTGCGTTTCTTGGCTGGGCTTCGACGCGCCTTACATTTCAGACAATCACTACTTTCTGTGCGACGAACACACTCACCCGCCCGGCGTTGAAAAAAATTACTTAGAACAGTTAGTCAGATTGCCAGTTTGTTCCGTAGCAATTGGCGCACTGCAAAGCATTCCCGTGGATCGAGAAGCGATTAGAAATGCTCTCGGCATCGGCTTGGATCAAATGACTTATCTGTGCGTTGCGCCGGGTCGAAAAACAAATCCCGAAATGGTACGAGCTCAAGTTAAAATACTCAAAGAAGTACCGGATAGTTTGTTAATCCGCAAAGGTCAAGGCGACCCGGATGTGATTCACAGCACTTACCGCGAAGAATGCGAAATTCAGGGAGTAGATTTTGCTCGGATTAAGTTTATCGGACAAACCCGAAGCGAAGAAGAACACCGCGCCATTTACTACGTAGCCGACGTGCTTTTAGATTCCTATCCTTACAACGGCGGGACTCACAATCTAGAGGCTTTGTGGGCAAATTTGCCAGTGGTAACGAGATCCGGCGACCAATATCTGTCGCGGATGGGTTACGCATTTCTCAAAAGTGCAAATCTGGATGTAGGTGCGGCTTGGAGTTGGGAAGAATACACGCAGTGGGGAGTCAAGTTCGGGCGGGATGCTGGTTTCAGAAATGCGGTGAAAGAGCATTTAATAAAATCAAAGCAGCCAGAACATCTCGCACCTTTGTGGAATCCCAAAAAATTGGCTGAGGATATGTACGAAGTGTTTCACAAACTGTTAGCAAAATAGACTGGGAATTGGGCATTGGGCATTGGACCTTGGGCATTGGGCATTGGGCATTGGGCATTGGGAATTGGGAATTGGGAATTGCAGCAATCCCTTATCAGTGTGTGAGCTCCTTTATTTCTCTCTTACCTTCCTCTGCGCCCTCTGCGGTTCAAAAAAAAAGAGATACTCCCTTCCCGGTAGAAGATGATTTACTTCTTCTTTTCTCTTCCTTCGTGTC
>JAUBOG010000510.1:0-4733 GCA_036700105.1 Microcoleus occultus BM001215583 | reverse complement strand
TGTGTGCTGTTAATCTGTAGGGTGCGTCGCTACGATATCTTGGATATAACGCGGCAGATTGACGTAGGGCGACGCACCCTACTTGCTGATTAATTTTGTCAGGTGCGTCGCTCGGAGATTGTTGATTTTTTTAGGGATTGTTGATGGCGACGCACCCTACGGCTGTCAACTGTTTTCATGCCTGCATCACCACCCGTTCCGGGAGACTGACGGTAAAAGTAGAACCTTTACCGTCTTGGCTTTCGACGCTAATTTCGCCGCCGAGAATTTGACACAAACGCTGGCTGATTGTCAATCCCAAACCCGTACCTCCGTACTTGCGGGTAGTCGAGGCGTCTGCTTGAGTAAAAGGTTTGAATATCTGTTCTAATTGCTCGTCCGTCATCCCGATACCGGTGTCGCTGACTCGAAAAATTAAAACTTGAGAACTGTAGTTTGAACCAGAGTTAAAATCCTTATTTTTATTTTTTTTCGTCGGTTTTGGTTTTTTATTTTTAACTCTCTCCACGCCGATCGTAATGACGCCTTTTTCGGTAAATTTGGCAGCGTTGCTGAGCAAATTGAGGAGAATTTGCCGCACTTTCGGTTGGTCGGCGTACATAGTACCGAGTTCGCCTTTGGCTTTCAGCGCTAAAGCATTGCCTTTTTTTTCTACTAGCGGTTGAGCCGTAGTCATCACTTCTTCTATCATTGTTGCCACGTCGAAGTTTTCTAAATAAAGCGTGACGTGACCGGCTTCAATTTTAGAAATATCCAGGATATCGCTAATCATATCCAGCAAGTGTTTGCCTGCTGTTTGAATCTTTTCTAAGTCGGGGAGGAAGTCTTCGGAACCGGAATCTTGAGCATCTTCTTGCAGCATTTCGCTGTAGTTGATGATCGCGTTGAGGGGGGTGCGGAGTTCGTGGCTCATGTTAGCCAGAAATGCACTTTTGGAGCGATTGGCGGCTTCGGCTGCTACTTTGGCTTCGTGCAAATCTTCTGTATATTCTGCTACCCGCTGAATCAGTTCGTTGAGGGAAGTTGCTAGCATTCCCACTTCGTCGGAAGTGGTAACGGGTACTTGCAGCTCAAAGTTTGATTCTTCTGTCACTCGCTGGGCGATCAGAGTGGTAGCTTCTAGGGGGCGGGCGATCGCACGGCTGGTGTATGCTGCAAGCACGGCTGCGATCCCGGCAGAGATCAAGAGAGAACCCACGAGAATCAAAGTTCCGAGTTTTTCTGCTTTCTCGTAAGTTCTAAATGCCTCGTCTGCTTTATCGCGAAACTCGCCGGCGAGTTTCGCTGAATCCTGGGAAAACTGTTCGAGTCCCAAAGCGGTTTCGCCCGCGGCAAAATTGTTTAAGTTCCGCCCGAAAGCCAGTCGCTGCTGGGGATTCAAACCAGATAATTTGGCATTCGCCAGCAATTTTTGTACTTGCTGAAAGTATGATTCTACGTTTTTGCCGTTGACTTGAGCGAACTGTTGCAGCAGTTGGTAGTCTTTGGCAATCTCGGGATTGTTCGTCGGCGGCAGGGTTTGCAGTTGTTCGAGGATGCCGCTCATCTGAGCAACGCGAGTCAGGAATTCCGATCGTTCGCGATCGAAAATTTGCGGTTTTGCTGTCAGACTCGCGAGCTCTTGCTGGTGAATTCTGACTTCCTGCACCGTATTATTGAGGTTGGTCAGGATTTCCGCTTTCTCTCGGTCGATCGCTAGTTTTTCTCTAACTTGCTGTTTGTGATAGGATTCCACTCCCCGTCCCGCCACAGCACCCAAAATCGCAATACCAATGACCAAGGTGTATCCGCAGCCGATTTTCTGCCTGATACCCAAGCGGCTAAACAGACTTTTTAACCCTCTTTGAGGAGGGTTCTGAAGTTGATTTTTCAAGGCTAAGGTTAAAGACATGGGCAATGTACTCGCCACCTTTGAAAGGCACTGTCTATATTCTAATTGATGCCTGCCTGACGGTAAATAAAGTTCTGGCTTCTGCCTGGAGTTCGGCAGTCATGGGGTCTTTGCAGAGTTCCACAGCTCGATCGGCACGGGCAGTTGGGAGGAGTTACGATCGAGCAATTATGGCACAAGGCTTTTCCACTTACTGCAGCTACACAAGCGCACCAGTCGCGATCGGGTAAAAAGAAGGAAAAGCCGTGATTTCAGCAATTAAGAATTTCTGAACCGTCTTAGCAGTTCCCATATAAATAGTGGCGAGTTATAAGTTGCAAGTGATGAGTTAGATTTGCCATTCAATACTCTCCTCTACTCGCAACTCACAACCATCGCTATCCCTCTACTGGCAAAGTCGAAACTGTGCTATCTCAGCAGGAATTTTTGAAGCATTAGGTACGCTAGCACTTGCTGGAACAAAGATGCCCATGCCGAAACTGCAACCCTCCGCCTTCGTGCATTCGCCGGGCTTGGCAGTAATTTGATATTCGCCTTGGGATGGAGGAGTAAAAGAAATTGTTGCCAGTTCGCCTGTATTTTGACTCGCAGCGATTTCCTGGCCGCTTGCATCTTTGAGAGTTAGGTTTAAACCCTGGCAATTTCCGTCGCAAGTGGCAACAAAAACATACTCCATATCAGGATGCAGCGTCGCTCTAAAAGGAGATGAAACTTGCTTGCGAACAGTGCCCAGCAAGGGCAAAAACACCAATTTTTGACCGTTGCCTTTCCGCTGCTCAAATTCGGTTTTTAAGCGACAAGTAACAGTTTTTTGCTCTGGGGTCAGTTCTTGAGCAATAGCTTTTCCAACGATCGCAGTACCGACGAGCAGTGCCATAGCGGAAATAACCAGACTTTTGATATTCATTGATGTCCCTTAAAGTAAATTTTTGGGTGATTCCAATAGACCGCTTTTGTCAGCAGGCTATTGATTTATCTGGAGCCTATCACATTTGTTGGAAATTGGGAATTGGGAATTTGGCATAGGGCATGGAGAATTGGGCGTGGGCCTGCGCAAGGCATGGAGAACTGGTAACAGTCAACAGTCAACAACCAATAACCAATAACCAATAACCAATGACCGATGACTAAATCATTTCTTGCGAAAATCCCAAGCTGGAACAAACTTAGAGTCTCCCCAAACACCGCGCCTGCTTTTCTTAGCTTCGGCTTCAGCTTGCTCCAGAACGCTTGCACTCGGACAGTTTTTCAAGTAAGGGCGGTAAACCATTGCTAATCCTTCGCGGGTCAAAACCTCTTGCACGAATGTACCGTTTGGCAAGCGAACTTCGCTGACTTGGCGGCCGTAGCGATCGGTATCCGTGACAGTCAAAACTACCCTGCCGCCTCCTTGCTTCACTAGCTGCTGCGTTCTTTGCTGCGCTTGATTTCCCCACTTAAATTGATTTTTTAGTGCTGATGCTTTGCTGTTTTTTTCGGCATTTGTGTGCGCTACTTCCGGTGCATCAACGCAGGCAAAACGCACTTTGATATCTTTGCCAGCGCTATCGCTGGCGACAAGAGTGTCGCCGTCGCTGATGCGTTTGACAGCATAGTTATTCGCGGCAAATTTTTGCTGGCATCCGAATAGTAACAATAGCATAAGGACTGCACTTAAGCTTTTGATTTTTGGGGAAATGGCGGTTTGAGTTTTGCTCATATTTCTATCTGTCTATTAGTTTGCATTCGTGGGGTAAGTTGAATTAAGCTGTGCCGCACTTTCAGTTTTTCCTTAACGCCAAGCGTGAAAAACCATCCGGGCGCACGTACCGCTAGCCTGCGAAGTATTAACAACTTTGATATCGCGGAATCCCGCACTTTCCAGCATCCCTTTCACCGCCAGAGCATTTGGCCCGAACCAATTCGTCGGGTCATTGTTCAGTTCGCGCCCGGAGTAAAACGCCGCTGCAGGTCTCGGACAATCGAGCATATCAACGTGAGTTTCTAATATTAACTGTTTGCCGGTGACACTGAAAACGCGATCGAGAGCCAATAAAGGATGGCGCATATGATACAGCACTCCCAACAACAAAACCAAATCAAAAACCCCGACTTTCTCCGGCGAAAGGTCGAGCACGTCTATCTCCATATCTTCAACTTGAGACTTCAGCACTCTGCGCGCCAGTTCAAATCCTCCCTTACCAACATCGGGGGATTGCCAAACAAAAGAATCAGTCGCCAAAACACGCTTAGCCCCGCGCCTTTCTGCGGCAAAAGAGTAAAATCCATCCCAAGCACCGACATCTAAAACAGTCATTCCTGCTAAACTTTCGGGGAGTCCAATTTTCTGTTCGGTTTGGGGAGAAGAAGTTTTACCGCCGCCCGGAGTGATGACTCCGCAACCGAGATCGATGCAGTGATGCCAAACAGGGATTTGTGCTACTTCTGCTGTTAGCAGCAATCTTTCGATATCTTGTAGAGAAACAATCTTCGCAGGTAAGGCTTGCGGGCTGGAAACTTGCTTGGTTGCAGCGCATAGCTTGTCAAAATCTTGACGGTATGCGGCTAATTCTTCAACTAAGTTTTCGGATAAAGGAGTGCCGTCCTCTTGCAGTTTTTGAGTTGCTTGAGAAAAGCGCAATTTTAAATCGACGGCGCGTTTTTTTACATCGTTTAACTGCTGCCACAAACTTTGTATTTCTGCTGTTATCATGTTGTTTTTTTTCCCAAAAGTGCGGTTCCTGCTGTCTATTTTGTGAGTGCATCTCTATTTGGCAAGGGCGAAGCATTCCGGCAGACAATTTATTAGCGATATCATTTTTATAAAATCGTGCAACACTCGAAGACCCCCCCTAGCCCCCCC